>JBEKGG010000177.1:0-12115 GCA_050012915.1 Terriglobales bacterium
GACACCGGTCATTGCATCTGCAGGTCCACTCATCCGTCCACGACGTTCCATCGTAAGGACAAAGGTAATAGTTTCGAAAAACAGTCTCGACGCTCTTCAGTTCGTCAGCCACTCCGCCAGGCGTTGTCACAACTCCGATGCCTGAGAGGATTCGGCATTTTCGGGAAGCCTCAGATTCCTAAGGTGGCACACGTCTGCAGCGGCCGGAGGAATCGGCAGCGTCTTGATGCCGTCCAGAGTCATGGTCCCGTACCGCGACAGCCGCCTATGCTCCGGCGCAATCTTTCCGGTCCGGTTCTGAAACTGCCAAGGTGGGTCGGCGAGAATCGTTCCGAACTTCTTCCCGGCCAAGAAGGTCAGGAACTGATCCTTTGCGCTCAGATGTTTCTTCATCAGGGTTTGCGAGTGTTCCGGCATCATAGCATCTACTTGGAGCTGAGCATCCTGTTAAAAACTCGGCTTAAACGGCCTAGCAAAGGCATCATAGCACCGGGCGAACAGACAGCGAAGTTATTTTGGGGCTACCCCATCGAACTAGGATGGTCAACAGCAACGGAGAAGAGTGTTCGCTCCACACGGGCTCGTCAACGATGGCGGTCCGCGCTACGCGTCTCGCTAAAGGCTTTCGCGGAGGGTGCGGGCGAATTCGCGGAGGGCGGTTTCGTCGCGGCGGTACCACATCCATTGTCCCAGTTTCTTTGCCTCGACCAATCCCGCTCTTTTCAGAATCGACATATGGTGGGAGATCGTAGGCTGCGAAAGGTGAACCCGCAGCTCGATATCCGATGCGCATAGACCGACGTCTTTGCCGATGGAACATGCTCCGCGTTCCTTGAGAGCGTGCAGAATCCGGCGGCGGGTTGGGTCGGCGATGGCGTGCAGCACGCGATTCAGGGTTTGCTCGGGGTCGTTCATAGTTCGGTCATCATGAAGATAGCAAGAAACCGGGGATCGATGGTGGTCAATGTTCGGGATGGGGCCGGGACGCCCGTCATTTAGTGGAACGGTACTGGTTATTCGGGCAAGAACCGAGATCCCTCGCGCTGCTCGGGATGACAAATTGCAACCGAGATCCCTGGCTTTGCTCGAGATGACAATTTGTTGATAGGAAATTGTCAATTGCTATCTTTTCAGGATGGGATTGTAGCCGTCGCTGACCAGCTTACCGCGTGTAAGTTCGGCGTCTTTGATGTCCGGATACGGGCCAACCTGCACGTGGATGAGCTTGTCGGTCGGGGTGTTGGTGGAGAATGCGGGATATTGTTTCTTCTTGAGCGCGTCGACGAGGGCGTCGGCGTCTTCAGTTTTGCTGACCGCGGCCACTTGCACGTAGTAGCTGTTTGAGGACGCTGGAGCGGCGGGATCGGGAGCGGCTACTGGCGCAGGAGTTTGCGGAGCGTCGGCTGCGGCTTCCTTCACCGCGGGCTGGCTGTTTCCGTCTTTACTCTCGACCGCTTTATAGAACGTCATATTGGCCGGCGTGGTGGCGTCGTTGGTTTTGACCGCGGAAGGCCGCTGGGCGCTAGCGGTGGCGGGAGTCGCGGCGGGGAAGTCAGGAGAAGCAATTCTTACCGAGCTTCTGCCCAGCGAAAATCCCATGCCGAAAAAAACCGCGCACACTGCAACGAGTCCGAAAAACAGGGCAAGCATTTTGCCCGTTCCTAACGTGATCTCGGTGTCTTGAGAAGTAGCTGTTGGCATTTCAACCTCGTGTTTATTGCCGATGTGGGTCGCTTAGCCCTTGGCCGGCAAAGCGTCTCCATCGGGTTTCGCAAATAGCTTTTGTATTCCGGAAAAGAAGTCCACGGGGACCGGAAAGACTACCGTGGTGTTCTTTTCCACGCCGATTTCGGTCAGGGTTTGCAGATAACGCAATTGCACGCTGACCGGTTCGGTGGCGAGCAAATGGGCCGCATCCACCAGACGCTGAGCGGCGGAAAATTCGCCTTCCGCGTGAATAATCTTGGAACGCTTTTCGCGTTCGGCCTCGGCCTGCTTGGCCATGGCCCGCAGCATGGACTCGGGCATGTCCACCTGCTTGACTTCGACGTTGGCCACTTTCACTCCCCAAGGCGCGGTGTGAGTGTCGAGAATGCTTTGCAGGCGCAGATTGATTTTGTCGCGATGGGCGAGGAGTTCGTCGAGTTCCTGTTCGCCGAGCACGGAACGCAGCGTGGTTTGCGCGAACTGCGAAGTCTGGTACACGTAGTTGGAAACTTCGACCACAGCTTTTCGCGGCTCGATCACGCGGAGAAAGATGACCGCGTTGACTTTCAAGGTGACGTTATCGCGCGTAATGATGTCCTGCGGAGGAACCTCCAGAGCTTCCTGACGCAAGGAGATCCGAACCATGCGATCGAGCGGGGCGAAGACGAAGATGAGGCCGGGACCTTTGGCTTCGGGAAGCAAACGTCCCAGACGAAAGATCACACCTCGCTCGTATTCCGCCAGGATCTTGATCGAACTTAGCAGGTATATAGCGAAGATGATAATTACGATGGTCGTGAAACCAAAGCCAAGCTCCATCTGGGCCTCCGCAGCTGATTGAAAGGAATGCCTCTGAGGCGGATTGTATCGCAATTGGGCAGAAAGAAGCGGTGACTAGTCAGGTTATTGGGGCAAAGCAGCGTCAAACGTGAAACGGACTTTGGGCTGCGAAACCGGGCTTTCTCGTGATATTATCTGGCCCATTTTGGAGGCAAGTATGAATCGGAACCGCCACGCGTCAATGAAGCAGCGCCAACTGACGGCTTTTCTGATTGTTGTGACCGCAACTGTAGCTTTTGTTCCATCTCTGGCCCGAGCGCAGGTTTATCTTTACGGCCGCGCCGATTTTCCGGGTGGCGTCGATCCCGCGGGCGTAGTCGTCGCGGACTTCAATGGCGACGGGCGGCTGGATTTGGCGGTCACAAATTCGCAGAACCAGGTTTCCATTTTGCTGGGGTCGGCTAACGGAGGTTTTACGGTCGGCGGTACCTTTGCCACGGGATCCTATCCGACGGCACTGGTAGCGGCGGACTTCAATGGCGACAAGAAAATTGACCTCGCGGTAGTCAACGCGAATTCGGGGACGATTTCGATCCTGCTGGGGAACGGCGATGGTACGTTTCAAAGCCATGTCGATTATGCGGTGGGTCAGAGTCCAGCAGGAATCGTGGCCGCCGATTTCGATGGAGACGGCACGCTGCTGGCGGGTGGCGATGTGAATGGGGATGGGAAGGTTGATCTTATTACCTGCAATAACAATTACACCAGCGCCACCATTACGGTGCTATTGAGCAAGGGAAACGGCACGTTTACACAGGTTGAGTCGCCTGCTCCCCCGTTTGCGGCAGCCTTAGCCGTGGGCGACTTTACGCACAATGGGAAATTGGACGTGGTCATCGCCGGCGACTACGCTCTTTACATTTCCTTGGGCAATGGGGATGGAACTTTCCAGAATCCGGGTGCCATTTCTAATGCTCCGCAAATTCAATACGGGTCCTCCGTGCTGGCAGGGGACTTCAATCACGATGGCAAGCTTGACATAGCCTTCTCGGGCTTGTGGGTCATGCTGGGCAACGGCAATGGCACATTCAAGAATCCTTTTCTTTCCGATACCGGAAGCACTCCCATGGTTGTTGCCGATATCAATGGAGATGGCGAACCTGACATCGTGGCCATGGAAAATTCTGGAACGATTCCCGTATTGCTGGGCAACGGGGACGGCAGTTTCATGAATGTGCATAGTGTCGCCCAGGCAACGCCCGCAGGCAGCGCGAACGCAGGAGTCGCAGCCGATTTTAATGGAGATGGAAAACTCGATATGGCGGTAGCAGAACAGAACTATCCCAACGGGCAAGTTTCCGTCGAGCTCGGCAAAGGGAATGGTTTGTTCGGGCAACCGATTGTTTCTGCTTTGACCTCGACCGCCACAGACCCGAATCTAATGCTAGCCGGGGATTTCAATGGCGATGGAAAGGCCGACCTGGTGGTTGAGGACAGCAACAATAACGGATTCCAGGTTCTGCTGGGACGTGGTGACGGGAGTTTTGGAACGCCGGTTGATACTTCCTTGAGCTATTCGATTTTGTCATTGGCCACCGGAGACTTCAACAACGACGGAAAGTCCGACTTGGTGGTCACTACCAGTAGCGGCAATTCAGCGATGAACATTTATCTGAGCAATGGCGATGGGACCTTCAGCCCGGGGATGTCGTACGTTGTGTATCCCAACTCTTATATCTCTGTCGCGGATGTGAACGGCGATGGCAACCTGGATCTGGTGGCGGTTGCTTCAGGTTATTACGGATACGAAAGCAATATTCTGGTGTTTCTGGGCAACGGTGACGGAACTTTCAAGACTCCGATTTTCGGACCGAGCGATTACTACTACTCACAGGCAGCCGTCGAGGACTTCAATCGCGATGGCAAGCTCGACCTAGCGATTGGTACGTCGAGCGGGATTGCTTTTCTCGGGGGCAACGGTGATGGCACATTCAAAACGCAAGTCTATTCCGACGCTGGGCTGCAATTGTCAGGCTTCTTGATTGCGTCCGATTTTAGCGGCGATGGGAAGCTCGATCTGGCCTCGCGTAGTAGTTTTAATTACACGGGAACCATTGTCATGGGTGGCAATGGCGATGGCACATTTGGACCGCCGACAGAATTTGATTCCGACGCCAACGGATACGGCACGGCAGGCCCGATTGCGGGTGATTTCAATTCTGATGGGGTGAGCGATCTCGGGATGCCTGGGGAGAATCCCCTGACCTACGCGCCCGTTGTCTTCTTGTACTTGAGCACACCCACACCAAACTTGCAGCCGACCGCGTTGAATTTCGGTTCGGAAGAGGTTGGCAAGACCAGTTCTGCGAAGAAGGTGAAACTAACGAACAGCGGAAACGCTAAGCTCAAGATCTCGAGTATCAGCGTGAGTGGAGATTTTCTGGAGCAGAACAATTGCGGGAAAGGTCTGGCAGTCGGAAAGAGTTGTACGATTCAAGTATCGTTCAAGCCCACGGCGAAGGGAGTTCGGACAGGAGATGTGAGCGTTGTTGATAATGCTCACGGCCGCACGCAGATGATTTCCTTGCAGGGTACTGGGAAGTGAAGGCGGCACGCTGCGCGAATGCGGGGGAGCAGGTTGTTCCAAGGCGGACTGGCGAGGACGCCCGTCGCTCCATTTTTCTTAGTTACGCTTGTGTCGTTTGCTGGGTGGATGGGGCTGGGTCGACGGACAATTGCAGCCCCTCTACCTGGCGGACTATGACCGGCTGTCCGGCTGGGAGGTCGGCCGAAGAGATTGCATCCCAGAGTTCGCCGTGGACAAAGACTTTTCCTTGCGGCGAAAGAGCACTTTGGGTGAGGCCGATTTCTCCGATCAGTCCTTGCACCCCGGTTACAACTTTGTTGGCCCGCGCTTTCAGCGCGATACTCATCAAAAAGACCGTGATGACTCCCAGCGGAATGCTGACTGCCAACGCTGTTAGCAGGTGAACTTGCATTTCAGGGATCGGGCCGTCTACGAGCAACAGGCCGCCTAAGGTGAGGGTGACGATTCCGCCGATGGCGAGCACTCCGTGGGCGGCAAACTTGGCTTCGAGCGCGAACAGAACGAACGACGCAAAAATCAGAACTACTGCGGCGAAGCGAGTGGGCAGCAAGTTCAGCGCGAAAATTGCGAGAAGTATGAAGACGATTCCCACGGTTCCGGGAACGACTGCGCCGGGATGGTTGAACTCGGCGTAGAGGGCAAGAGCTCCAATGGCGAGCAGGACGAAGGCTACGTTCGGATCGAGAAGGTAGGCGAGAATGCGCTGTTTCAGCGTCATGTCAAAAGGACGGATGGGCTGGCCGACCAAGTTGAGAGTGACGGTCTGGCCGCTGAATCGCTTGACGGGCTTGCCTTGCAGCTGCTTGAACAGATCGTCTTCGCTGGATGCTACATAGTCGATGAGTTTTTCAGAAAGTGCTTCCTGATCGGTGAAAGACTTCGATTGGCGCACGGCGGTTTCGGCGATTTCAACATTGCGGCCGCGCTTGGAGACGACCGATCGCAATAAGGCGGCGGTATCGTTCTCAATTTTTTCTTTCATCGTATCGTCCATCTTGCCGCCGCCGAGGGTAACGGGATGAGCCGCGCCGGTATTGGTTCCGGGCGCCATGGCCGCCACGTCGGCGCTTTCGAGGATGAAAAATCCGGCGGACGCTGCGCGGCTGCCGCTGGGCGTGACATAGATGATGACAGGCACCGGCGAAGCCAGGATTTTCTCGATGATGTCGCGCGTGGAATCGAGCAGACCACCGGGAGTGTTGATCTCGATTAACAGCGCCTGATCCTTGTTGCGCGCGGCTTCGGCGATGGCGCGGCCGAGGTATTCATCGGTGATGGGATGAATGGCGTCGTTCACCACGATCTTCAGGACTTCAGCAGAAGACGCAGCGGTGAGAACGAGTAGGCCTAGCAGACAAAAGAAAACGCGCGAAACGAAAGACAGTTTCATCGATTGGGCAGTGGCTGCGCTTCCTGCGCGAGCTTGGCTGCAACGGCACGCTTGAGCGCCAATGCGGACGGGTTGGAGGGTTCCAAACGCAAAGCCCGATCAATGTTCTCGGCGGCCGCTTCAGGTCTATTGTCTCGCAAATCGAGCTTCGCCAGCACTAAAAGAGGTTCCGCGAACTCGCGCAAGCGCAATGCCTCGGTGGCTTCGGTTCGCGCCGCGGCGGAGTTGTTTTCGGCTTCGAGGACGCTGGCTAATCCGGCATGGGCTTCCGGGTTCGACGGGTTGAGCGTCGTCGCCTCGCGGAATTCATTTTCAGCTTCCGAGAGAAATCCCTGAGCGAGCAGTTGATGTCCACGATCGATGTGGAATTGCGCGTGAGTTTTTGGATCGGTCTTGCTGAGGCGTTGTTCGGCGGCAGCTTCGATTTTCAAAGCAAGCTGGCGGAAGGAACTTTCATCGTAATTAGCACGGATGCGCTCAACCGGCGTTGTTTGTGTCGCGGGGACAATTGTTCGTTGGCTTGAAGCGTTGCTGATCACTTCAAGCAGAGATTTGGCAGCGGCGTCGCTGGGCCGCGACGACAGCGTATCGCGCAGTTGACGAGATGCGCCTGCTGCGTCTCCGGCGCGATAGAGCTCGATGGCAAGATTGAAGTGATAATCAGGGTCGTTAGGATCGGCGTCGATGGCCTTCTGAAAATATTCGGCGGCGTTTTTTTTGTCCCCGCGAGAGCTGACTACGCCGAGGTTGTTGTAAACCTCAGCCAGAGGCAAGCGGGCGGCGACGAAGTGGAATGCCGACTCGGCTCGCGGAAAATCTCCCTGATAATAGGCTGCAAGTCCCGAATAAAAATTGGCCTCAAGCGCAAGCGGATTGTCCTCGGGCACGCGCGCTAATGCAGAGACAGCTTGCTCGTACAGGCGTCCGCGATAGTAGGCTTTGCCCAGTTGCAGCAGAGCTTCGGGATAATCGGGACTGAGGTGAACGGCTTCGCGAAAGTGTTGAATCTGTCCTTCGGAGGTTGTCGCCGTGATGCCGCGAATATAGTTCTCGAACGCGTCCAGGCGGATAGGCGGCGCGGCGGCAACAAAGGCTTGCTTGGTGACGGTAATGTCTGGACGAAAGGCGTGCAAAATATCCCATGCCAGCGCGGTTTGAATATCGATCAGTTGAATCAGCGGTCCGGACTCATTCATTTCCGGGGACAGGTGCTGGCGGCGCATGTCAAGCAGTTGCGCGGTCGCGGTGAACGTCCTGCCGTCAAAGCGATACAGGCCGAGCACGGCGTAGTCCACGTCTAATTGCTCGGCGATGCGGTAGAGTGTGGCGCGCGAGGGATGAACTTCGACTGGAATGCCCAGGCGGTCGTAGGCACGGATGCGGTCTTCGCGCGGCAACACAAACAGCTTGGCCGAATTCAAGCGCTCTTGCATCAGCTCGGGAAACGAATCGCCGATCCACGCGATTCCCGGCGCCTGGGATTGATTTTCGAAAGGAACCACTAAGACGTTTAGATCAGTGTTGGCTGGCGCCTGCGCGAGGGCGGCCGTGGAAAGTAACAGGATTGCGCTGAGCCGGAGAAATTTCAAAGCAAGTCGATTATAGCTGGTGGGGCAAGAGTCACGGGTTCTCCCGTGGAGGTGTTCGCGGGCACCAGCGTGATGAAGAATTGCGAGCCGTTGGTATTCGGCCGGCTTTTGCTATTGCGAGCTTTCCAGCAACTCCTTCAGGTATTGCTGCCAAGCCGCTGCCCAGGTATGAGTGCCGTGGCCGTGAGTTTGTTCGGAAATTGGAATCAGAACGAAGTGACCATTTTTCACTCGTTTGATTTCCCGTTCGGCAATTCCGAGTTCCGGCGGATTGATGAAATCGTCGGCTGAATTCACGAACATGACCGGCGCAATAATCTTTTCAAGCTGCGGCGAGGGATCATAATTTCGCGAGGCATTCAGCGCGTACAGCAAATCGTTGGCGTCGTGGCTTGCAATAAAACGCTTGACGTAGTCTTCATCTGCTGCATCGGTCGCGTCGCGGGTGGGAAAGCTCTTCTGCATCTGCAAAGCCGCGCCCGCAGCGATAAAAAACATATCGGATGCGGTGACCATTGCTGCGTGCGGCGGAGAAGTATAATCGCCGTTTTTCCAGTCAGGATCATTGCGAATGCCGTCCATCACCATCTTGCGCCAGATTCGATTGCGGCCGGCGATCTGCACTGGTTGACAAGCCAACGCCATGATTGCGTCCATGAAGTCAGGAAAAGTTTCTCCCCAAACCCACGAATGCATGCAGCCCATCGAGGTACCGAGGATCAGGCGCAAATGGTTTACTCCGAGTCCTTGTTGCAGCATTTCTCGCTGCAGCGCAATCATGTCGTTGTAGTCGTATTGTGGAAAGTGAGCGTGCAGGCCGTCGCTCGGCTTGGTGGATTTTCCGTGGCCGATGTTATCCGGCAGAATTACGTAATAGCGTGTGACGTCGAGCAACTGCCCCGGCCCGAATAGCACGCCCGCAAACTGAGGCGACAGGAATTGTTCTCCGGAGCCACTGGTGCCGTGTAGAAGCAGCACCGCATTGGTCACCTTGCCCTTCGCATCGCGCACGGGACTGCCGAACGTGGCGTAGTGCATTCGCATCCCGTGCAGCTCTTCGCCCGACGAGAAATGGAAATCGGGAACAACGTAGTCACCCTGTTTCGGGGACGGCAGTGGGCTTGGCTGCTGCGCCGAGAGAGACGATAGGCACGAAAGCAGCACGGCTAAAATCGCAAGCCTGAGGGATCGAAAAGCGTGCATGGTGACGCCTCGCTTATCAATGGGATTTTGGCAAATCAGCTTTGTCGTTCGATCACCACCGACTTGAGCACCACATCCTTGTTCGGTTTGTCCTGGCGACTGCGCGGGACACCGACAATTTTTTCAACGATGTTCTGGCCCTCTACGACTTCGCCGAAAATTGTGTGCTTGCCGGTGAGCCATGTCGTCGGCGCCAGCGTGATGAAGAATTGCGATCCGTTGGTATTAGGCCCCGCGTTCGCCATGGCCAGCTTGCCGGGCTTATCGAATTTGTGTGGCGAGCCTTTGGTTTCGTCCTCGAATTGATAGCCGGGGCCACCCATGCCGGTGCCGGCCGGATCTCCGCCCTGGATCATGAACTCGGGGATGACGCGGTGGAAGATGGTTCCATCGTAAAGGCGGTCTTTACCCTTCTTGCGGCTAACGGGATGCGTCCACTCGCGTTTGCCTTCGGCGAGTTCGACGAAATTCGCGACCGTCTTGGGCGCGTCTTTTTCAAACAAGCGGCAGACGATGCTGCCTTCGGAGGTATCGAAGATGGCGTAAGTACCGGGTTGGCGGGTCATGAGATTCCTTTCGGTTATGCGTTTATATCGAAATGCGAGGGCAAGATGGCGGCGGGCGCAGGCTACCAATTCGCGCGGTTAATTTGCGCCGGTTATCGTGATGTGGTTGATCTTCACCGGCTTATTGGGACGGTCGTTGGAGTCGCGGCCCATCCTTGCGATTTGCTTCACCAGGGTTACGCTGGCTGCATCGCACTGACCGAAAATTGTATAGCCGCCGTTCAAGCTGGGATAGGGAACCTCGGTGATAAAAAACTGCGAGCCATTGGTGCCGGGACCGGCATTTGCGTAGGCCAGGCGTCCGGGGCGATCGAACTTGAGATCACTCGAAGTTTCATTCTTGAAAACATAGCCGGGATCGCCGGTTCCGGTGCCCATGGGATCGCCGCCTTGAATCATGAAGTCGGGGATCACGCGGTGGAAAATGGTGCCGTCATAAAGCGGAACGCCGTGTTTTTTCTGATGAGTGACCGGGCTCGTCCAATCCTTGGTTCCGGTGGCCAAGCCGATGAAATTGGCGACGCCGATCGGAGCCTTGTCGGGAAAAAGTGTGCAGGTGAGTTTGCCTGCGGTGGTGTCGATCACGGCCGTGGGCTCGCTCGCGGCTGCAGGTTTGGTCTGCGACCATAATGTGAGCGAAGACAAAAAGATGACGGAAACGAGAATAAAGAGTTTGCGCATGCGACGCTCCTTGTTTGCAATAAAGCGAATGTGATCAATCCGAACTTTGCATTGTACGACAGCAACGGCGGAATTACTTAGTCGACGGTTGCGCCTGGAGCTCCCGGCTGACGCGTTCTACTTCTTTGAACACGCGCAGAACGTTGCCGCCGAGAATCTTGCGAATATCATCGGCGCTGTATCCGCGATCGAGCAGAGCTTGCGTGATCTTCGGGAGATCGGCTGCGGAATCCATCCCTGCGGGAGTCGCGCCGCTTACTCCGTCGAAGTCTGAGCCCAGCCCAACGTGGTCTACGCCGGCGACCTTGGCGATGTGGTCGATGTGATCGATGAGCACGGTGAACGGCGGGCGCTGGATTTTGGCCATCCACTCTCTGGAGATGCGTTCTTCATCGAGGTAGGTGACTGGCTTGCCTTCGGCTTTAAGTTTGTCCAAGTACGCCTGGGTTGCGGCATCTTGTTCTTTTTTTAGAGCCTGAAGCGCATTCCAATAGTTTTGATCCAGGAAGCCGGAAAAGAAATTCACGTCCACGACGCCGCCGTTTTTCGCGACCGCGCGCAACATGTCATCCGTCATATTTCGTGGAGCGTTGCACAGGGCGCGCGCCGAAGAGTGTGAGGCGATTACCGGGGCCTTGGTGGTGGCAATCGTGTCCCAAAAAGTTTTGTCGGCGACGTGAGAGATGTCGACGATCATGCCCAGGCGATTCATTTCGAGTACGACTTGCTTGCCGAAGTCGGTGAGACCGTTGTGGTGCTGGATCTTCGGATCGTCGATATCGCCGGAGGAGTCGGCCCATTCGTTGGTGTTCGACCACGAGAGCGTCATGTAGCGCACGCCGAGACGATAGAAATCGCGGAGAAGATGAATATCGTTTTCAATGGAGTGGCCGCCCTCGATCCCCATCAGGGAAGCGAGTTTTTTCTGCTTGTGAGCGCGCTCGATATCGGCGGTGGAAAACGCCATCATCATTCGATCCGGATGACGCTCGGCTTGTTCATAGACGGAGTCGATGAGATCAAGCGTGTGCCTGGCAAAATGTCCTTGATTGGTTTCAGGGTCGACCCAGATGGAGAAAAACTCGGCGCCGAGATTTCCTGCGCGAGCTTTGTCGAGGCTGACATGGCCGATGTCTTTGGGATCGGTGGAACCGATGTCGAAGTTGTCGTCGAGAAAACGCTGTGGCGTGTCGGCGTGGGTATCGATCACGATGGCCGAGTCGTGGATGGCGCGAGCTTTCGGGCTGATGCCTGGCGTCTGAGTAAACGCTTGGGTTGAAGTCAGGATCAGGAGGGCAGAAAGAATTATGGTTGAGGGACAGCGTCTGAGTGTTTGCATGAGTAAGGGAATGATTGTATACGGCCTGTGGTGAAGAGGGAATCTTTGGTGAGAATGCCTTGCGCGGTTGGATCGCGAATGGCAGTGTGGGTCCTTCGACTTCATAGCGGATTCGCTTGCGAATCTGCTACTACGCTCAGGATGACATTTTTGCAGGCTGGAGGTTGAAGCTATTGCTGCGGGGTGCTTTGGGCCGAGATGGTTGGGGGCTCTCCCAGTGGGTCGTACGGCGCTTCGTCCTGCTGCGCTCCG
>JBEKGG010000178.1:0-8983 GCA_050012915.1 Terriglobales bacterium
CCGATTGGGCCGTCATAACAGCGTAATTGTAGCAAAACGGCCTGCGGGAAAGGGTAAAAGAATAGTCAGTTCGCGTATGTGGCTGGGTCCGGAGATGCGCTTCTGCGCGGACTCTGCGTCTTGAGATGTCAGCATGAGCGAAGATCTTAAATCGCGGAGATCGCTGAGAACAGCCGCAGAGTCCGCTGAGAACGGTCGGATCAGGTCAATCCGCTACTTCACCAACTCCTGCTCAGCTCCTCGAAACAGAGCCCGCAGCGAGCGGACGACCCAGCGAGTTGCCACAATGATGACGATGAGCAACAGGCCGACAATCGCGATCGCTGCATACGGATGCTGCGTGGCAAACCATGTGAGGAAGATGGCAAGTCCGTCTTCTCCGAGACTTAGGGTCCAATTAGAAATTGGCTCCGGCGATGGGGTGACCGCGGCGCGGACGGCGGTTTTGCCTCCGTGCGCGGCAAGGGCAATTGCGCCGCCGGCGACCGTGGCTGCCACCTGCTCCCAGGGCGAGAGCGTTGCCGTGGCACGGTAGGCAAGCAGAGCCGCGACGGGAACGCGAATGAACGTGTGCAGCGCGTTCCAGATCAAATCGAAAGCGGGAATTTTGTCGGCAAAGAACTCGATTGCGAACAGCACGGCGCCGGCCGAAATCACCCACCAACTGGAAAGCAATTGCAGCCCAGGAGGCAGCGGCAGCACGCCGGCGTGCGCCAGTAATCCGAGAGTTGCAACCGTGGCGTAAACATTGAGTCCGGCGGCGAAGCTGGTGGCTACGAGTAAAGCCACGAGTTCACTCGCCGGAATGCTCGGAATGGTCAAAGCGGACGACACGCTACTTCTATTTAACTCTTATTGGCCGTGCGGGCAAAAACAAAGGGTCGCCGCGTGGGCGACCCTCAGGATTGTTTGTATCTTCTTTACAGGGTGGATTCGATTTCGAATCCCCAAGCTTCAAGCAAAGGCTCAGGGATGTATTTCGAATTCTTATTCCGCCGAGCCCACTCGCGTAACCGGGTGGAGCGCAGGTACTGGTCCGGCGAAAGCTTGTACTCGCGGACGACTTGCTCGAATTCGGTGATAGTCGGAGTAATGGGGCCAATAGGTTCAGGCTTGCCCCAGTTAGGATTGCCGCGTCGTTTTGCCATAAATATAACGCCTCGTGCGTGAGATAAACTTACACCGGTAGAAAGTTAGATTCGGTGGTCGCGCAGAGGGATTCATCCCACCGCCGACGGCTAACAAATCGCATCAAGCCCCGGACAGCTGACCCGTTGGACTAACCGGAAGGCTTTGATTCTATGGGTGTTTATCGCAAAAGTCAAGAAAAATCGTACACATGGGTTGAACCATTCTTATGGAAGTCGATGACAGGGAAGGATATTGATGGGTAGACCCAGCCGCCCTGAGGTCCCGACCCGCCCGCAATCCGCTTGTGTCGCGCCGGGAACCAGACCTCAACCAGATTACTGCCGTAACCCGGCCACAGGCTCGGCTCATTGACCCCGAGGGGGTACCAACCTACATTGCAGGAAGGAGGCAGTAATCGTGAAGGATATTTACGAAGTACTCCGAAAGAAGCAAGCCGAGCAGGCTCAATTGGGAAAACAAATCGAAGCTCTGCAAACCGCCGCTGAGCAGCTTCGAAGCGTAGCCCATTTACTTAACGAAGAAGACGCCCATGGGGAAGGAGCCGCGATCGGCGGCTGATCAGGATGTCGGAGTTTTTTCAGCGATGAGTTTGCAAGCTCTGGTTCTGTGCTCTGACGACAAGACCACAAGGGTCCTGCGACGGATCCTCAGTGATCTGGAAATTGCTGTGGAATTTTGCAGTGACGCTGACGCCGCTGTCCGCAAACTCACGCGCCGCAGATTCGAAGCCGTCGTCGTCGATTGCGATGACGAAGATATGGCTGCCCAAGCCCTTAAAAGTGTCCGCTCCGCTCCCTGCAACAAACGCTCCATCGCGGTCGCGATGATCGACAGTCAAACCGCCGTGCGCAGCGCCTTCGCGCTAGGTGCGCATTTTGTTCTTTACAAGCCGATTTCCGCGGAACGTGCCCGAACCAGTTTTCGTGCGGCCCGGGCTCTGATGAAGTGCGAACGGCGCCGCAATACGCGGGTGCCCATGCAGATTCCGGTGGCTCTGATCACCGAGAACGGGACGCGACAGAGAAAGGCAGTCACTTCGGACATCAGTCAAGGTGGCATGTCGCTCAAAGTCGCGCGTCGGGCTCAGGACTCCGGCCCCATGCGCATCAAATTCACTCTGCCTGGAACCGACCATACCATCGAATGTGTCGCAGAAGTGGCGTGGGAGGGCGACGGCTCACAGGCTGGCATTCGCTTCGCCAATCTCCCGCCGGATCAACGGGACCATCTCAAGGTGTGGTTAGCCCGGCATGCTCCAGAAATGGAATTGGAGGATCCGCCGGCTCCTTGCAAACTTACCGATCTTAGTTCGGGTGGCTGTTATCTCGAGATGGCGTCTCCTTTTCCGATGAATACGCGGGTAATTCTGATCATGCGACTGGCAAAACTCGAGAGCCGCGTGGAAGGCGTGGTGCGGGTGATGCATCCCGAAGTCGGCATGGGAGTGGAATTTACGCGGACTACTAACCAGCAGCGCAAACACTTGGAAGAATTCATCCACGCTCTCAAGAATCACAAAGGAGCGCGACCCGAGTTGGTCGTGGAACCGGAAGGCATGAACGACGCTGAACCGGTCAGCTCTAGGGCAACGGCGTTGGAAGACATCGACGATCCGCTGCTCGAACTTTTTCAGCGCAACACCGACTTTACCGCCGAAAGCTTCCAGAGCGAACTGCGCAAGCAGCGAAATTTGCCTTCTCTTGTAGCTGAGGCTGCGGCATCTGGATCTTGACGCTCATCTCGCGGCAATAAATTCATATGTGCAAAAAACGTGCATGAGTTTGCACCCACGCGGCGAAAGTCTGCCAGGGAGCAGAATGCCCGATTGGATCCCGAACCTGCTGCAGCACAACCACGAATGCGCTGGCCCAGATGGTCGTGCGATGAACCTTACCGATAGACCAATAATCGTAGGCCATGATCACTAGCAGGAATGGGATCGTGCAAAAGAGCGCCGCCGTGCGCTCTCCCCACCAGTAGGCGTGAATCGGCCAGCGCTCAAAGGCCGCATCCAGAATCGCGATTGTGGCGATCAGGATAAGCCGCTTGTGCGCGGCCGGATTGAAGCGGCCGCGGAAGGCGAAATAAACCAACACCGAGAAGGCCAGCATGGTTGACAGGGGAACGGTAAAGAAGGCTCGAACTCCGTTTCCCGCTTCGCCGGCCGCAAAGTGCCGGACCTGTGAATCTGTGGCGGTCATCAATCCCAGAAGGACCACCAAGCATGCCAGGCCAAAGCCCAAGAGCCCCAGGCGGCGATGCACGTCCACGCGACTGGCGGCGACGAGCGAGGTTTGCACGATCAGCAAAACGATCCAGCAGGAAAACACCGCGCCATGGATGTGAACCAGCAGGTTGGGCAGCGGCGCTTTGAATAATCCCGCGAGATAGTAGCTGTGCGCGAATCCCAGAAACACTGAGACTAAAATCAGCAGAGCCATCCCAGAGAAAAACAAATGGTCGAAGCGACGGTCTGTTCGGTATAGATTTGCCCCGGTTGCCATGGTCCACTTAGGCGAATTGAATTCATTTCCGGCTTGAATCCTAATGGGCTAACGTCATAACAGCGTCAACAATCGGCGTGACATGGCCGCCCACGGAAATTCCATCCGCAGCTTCCTTTCCGTGAACCTCTACGTGGAGCAAACTGCGGCGGCCTATTTTTGTTCCTTGTTCGCACACGAAGCGCACACCCGCAGCATTCGAAATGAGGTTGTGATGCATCATGAAAACCGCCAAAGGCCCTGTGCAGCTTCCCGATGCCGCATCTTCCGGAATTCCGTACTCCGGCGCGAACATTCGGGAATAGGCTCCCTCGGGCGTTGGGGCGAACAGAAATACGCAAAAGGATTCGTTCCCCTCACCCTTTAGAGTTTTCAAGCCGGTTGAATCAAGCCACGCCCGATCGACTGCCGTTTTATCTTTCGCGGCAACAACAATCGTGGCATTGCCTGCGCTCAATAGTTGCGGGCTGATGGGAAGAAGATCCTGCGGCTCCAGGCCCAGGACTCTCGCGCAGAGAGCGGAGTCATAAAGTTTTCCTTCGCGAACCGGAGGCATGCGCAACCAAATCAGTGGACGCTGGCCCGTTTCGATCCGAACGGAAACCGGGCCGACTCGCTCTTGCAGAGTGAACGCAGTGCTGTTTTCCGGGACAATTTTTTCCTGCAACAAAACAAACGCACTGCCAACTGTGGGATGGCCGGCGAATTCCATCTCTTTGGTGGGCGTAAATATGCGCACTCGCGCCGCGCAACCTTCACGCGTTGCCGGAAGAACGAATGCGGTTTCCGCTAAGTTGAGTTCTCTGGCAATCTTCTGCATGATTGGTTCGTCGATTTCGGAAGCGTCGGGAAAGACGGCGAGCGGATTTCCCGCCAGGGGCTCGGTGGTGAAGACGTCAACAACCGTGTAGCGGTAAGATTTGGTTTGGGCCATTAGTCCTTTACCTCCGCGATCAGTTCGATCTCCACGCAGGATCCGAACGGCACTTGGGCGACGCCAAAGGCGCTGCGCGCGTGCTTTCCAATTTCTCCGAATACTTGCTCGAAAATTTCCGAAGCGCCATTGGCGACAAGATGCTGTTCGGTAAACGCCGGACTGCTGTTCACCAGCACCATCAGTTTAACGACGCGGCTGATTCGGTTCAGATCACCCACCGCCGCTTGAAGTGTGCCCAGCAGATCGATGGCCACAGCACGAGCGGCCTTTTTACCTTGCTCCGTAGTGAGACTCGCGCCTAACTGGCCGACCCAGGGTTGGCCGTTTTGCTTAGCGATGTGGCCGGAGAGGAAAAGCAAATTACCTGTGCAAAGAAAGGGCGCGAAAGTCGCCACCGGCGGGGGCAATCGCGGAAGGGCGATGTGGAGGGCATCAAGCTTTTCATAAACCGACATTGGATTGTTCCCTGGTCAACTATTCGACACTTAGCTAATTGACGAAGTGTAATCTATCACGAGTTCGGTTGCTAGTAAAGCTTTTAAAGTCTGTCATACTGCGCGGTCGTACTGCGCGATGGTGGGGAGAAAATCCCTACAACTTCGCCAGGGCCATCTTCTTCAAGCGATCGATTTTGACTTCATCCCGCTTATAAAAGATCCACTTCTTGATTCGTTTAGGGCGAATCAATCCTGCCTGACACAGGATCCTGAGGTGTTCGCTTGCGGTCGGATGACTGACGCGCAGCTTGCGAGCGATCAGAACCCCGCACACGCCGTCCTTCACCAGATCTCCATCGACTTGCGGCGGAAAATGCTTAGTCGGATTCTTGAGCCAATCTAAGACTTGCAGTCTACGATCATTTGCGAGCGCCCGGAGTGCGAGAGGGGTATTCATACAAACAGTTGGCGAAGGTACTGTCTATCATAACGCCGCAGGTATGGCAGTGGCGGCAGCGACCGTGCGTTGTTGAATCCCAGCAAAAGTGGTGCCCGGGACCGGAATTGAACCGGTACGTCTCTTTCGAGACCCGGGATTTTAAGTCCCGTGCGTCTGCCAGTTTCGCCACCCGGGCGGGGAAGGCGTCGAAGCCAATATATCAGTTCGTTTATCTTCCGAAGGCGCTGCGCGCTTTTCAAACTTCATGATGGATCTTCTGAGTCATGATCTTCTGAGCAAGCTCAGTGCCGATTGCAACCTCCGATCCGAGCGGATCACGGCAGGGGACGATTCGTCAGCAAATAATTTCCGCCGTTCTCGGCGACGACGTGCAGATTTTCATGGCCGACGAGTTGTTCCAGATGTGGCATATCCGTGCCGTAAGCTAGAAGGTACCAACGCGACTCCTGCTGCCAGAGCGACGCGAATTTGTTGTCGTCAATGAAAACTTGCGGAGCGTCTGGCGCGTACGATCCGTATTCCAGATTATTCATGCGACCATTCAGCAGCAGCGCGGTCCGGTTCGCGTAAAAAAACACGGAAGAAAAAGCATAATAAGCGTCCGCTTCGATCAGTTCGCCCGGCGGACTCTGTTGCAGGCGCTCGGCCAGCGGATACGATCCGAGGTAGTTATCGAAGCGGACGAGCGCGATCCGGGCAGCCTGGAAAAAGATGATCATGCTGATGGCAATTGCGAAAACCGTACGCCAGACATTGTTTCGCCAGAATGCCAGTGCAACCGCGCATCCTCCAAAGGCGAGGGCTGCGAGTCCAAGCGGCAACTTCAGATAGGCGAAGGCATTGAGCGTCAAGTCCCAGATGTGCCCGAGAGAATGAGTATAAAGTTCAGGATGTTGAGTCAACGCTTGCGAGATGTCGCCAGGCGCGGGGACGCGCCAGACTAACAAGAGCAAAAATAAAAGCACGGCAAACAGGATCGTGCATGTCGCGAGCAGGGCGTAGGTGCCGGCGCGCACCGAGCGGCCGCCGCGGCTGAGAACCGATCCTGCCAACAGAGCCAGCGCGGGATAGATCGGCATCGAATAATATTCTTGCGTGGTCGAAAACGTGAAGAACAGCATGACCGCGGCGATCCAGCACAACGCCATCAACCTTGTTCTGCCCGCGCGCGAAGTCGACTTGTAGTCGAGCGCCGGCGCGGAGAGCAGATAGAACGACCAGGGAAAGATCCAGAGCAGATTCAAAATCCAGAACCAGAATCTGGGCACGGTGTCGTAATCGCGCGGATATCGCAATCCCAGAAATCGCAGCAGGTGTTCGTTGAAAAAATAAAACCAAAAGAATCCGCGATACTCGCCGGGCCCGCTGTGCAAAGAAAACGCAAAGTACGGCGGATTGCGCAGCGTGGCGAGCACATACCAAGGGACTGCGATGGCCAATGCAATGGCGATTGCGAAACCGAGATGAAGGCGGCGCCATGCGTCCCAAGAGAAGAGCTGGCGAGTTACAGCCATGTAAGCCAGAGCCGCCCCTACGGGGAAGACTGCGGCGATCAGGCCTTTGAGCAGCAGACCTGATCCCAAGCAAAGTCCCAACAGGAAGGACCAGCGCAGCCCAGAGTCGATAAGCCCAGACTCCGTGTGAGGCTCGAGCAAACGGAGCCAGGCCCAGATGGCGCCCGCGATCGTCAAAGTTAGCGTGGCGTCAGGTATCAGAATTCGCGTGAACAAGAAGAGGCCGACTGAAGTGCTCAGCGCGACGGCCGCGTAGAGTCCGGTGGTCTCATCAAAAGCCCAGCGGCCGAAGCGGTAGGTGAGCCAGCACAAAAGTATTACCGCAAGAGCGTGGGGAAGTCGCGCGGCCCAGTCGTGGACGCCGAAGATTCGATACGCGACCGCGATCATCCAGTAATTGAGCGGAGCCTTTTCGAGGTAGGCGACGCCGTCGAGGCGGGCGGTAACCCAGTCTCCCGATGCCAGCATGTTGCGGGCGGCCTGCGCTTGGACCGCATCGACGTCGTCCATGAGATGCGGAGGGCTAGCGATAGTTGCGAGGAAGACAAGGCTGGCCGCAGCTAAAACGATCCAATCGTGACGAAACATTCGGAAAGCTGGGTGGGCATGCTGATCTCGGCTCGCGGAAGATTCAGGTTCCATCATTTGAGCACTAGGTTACCAAACGACGCCGGTCATGCTGAGCACGCGGCGCGGGGCGCGTCTCGTGCAATATCTGGCATGGTTCCGCAATGACTGATAAATTCAAAAAAGATATGTGTTAACATCGCGATGATCCGCAAGTCTTATGGCAAACATAGAACGCGATAGCTGTCGTTTCAAAGCAACCCAGGGAGCGGATGGCAAATTTGTTGTCCGGATGGAAATGTTTCACAAAACCGCGCCGCTTTTGGCGGATGCAACGGTCGATCTCGAATTGCTCAACGGAACGACACTCGACCAGGCGAAAAAACTCGCCGAAGCCATGAATGACCGGGTGACCGGAGTGATGATCTCTAAGCCGTGATGTTTGTTGAAAGTCCCGTCTCCGCTCTTCCTGCAAACCGGAAACCAGTTTAAAATATAACTTGCGCGGGGGCTTCGGTTGAGGCTCCGGAAGCGCAAAGATTACGAATGTTTCCCCAGCCCAACAGCCCCGAATCTTCCGAAGAGAAGAAAACTTCGGCCAGTTCATCCGGCGACGCTGAACTCAATCTCTTGTTGCCCGACGGTTGGAACCGTCCTTTGCGAAAGCGCCTGCTCGACGATCTGCGGGATATTGTTTCGCCGGAGAAGTTACCACCATTGCAGTTGACTTCGCGGCCCGTGGACGTGGGTATGCTGGCGGGCGACATCCTGAGCTTGCCCTGGTATCGCACTGTGTTCACCAACATTGGCGACGTGATTTCGCCGGAGACGCTGCCGCCTTTGCAGTTGGAGTCGCGGCCGGTCGATGTGGGCGAATTAATCGGCGATCAAATGAGTCATATGTGGTGGACTTCGCTGTTGCGAAGCCTCGCCGATGCGGCCGCTCCGGAGCGGCTGCCTGCTCTGCAACTTACTTCGGCCCCGATGGATGACCCCAGCCTGACTCAGGGTGCGATGCAGCTGCCGCGTTGGTCCTCGGTGATCAGCACGCCCAAGGTGTTCTATCCCGACAAGCCGAAGGCAGCGTACGTCGCGGCTCCTCGTGTCGCTGCGCCGCCACCAAAGCCCGATCCGGCCGAAGTCGAATTCGTTCATGTCCTCGAAGCCGATTTGAAAAAGGACTTGCGGCGTTCTATTTTTCGGCAGCGTTTGTGGGTTTCGCTCGCGGTTTTAGAAGTGTTGGCTTTGATTGGCACGTCGATTTGGTGGAAGTGAGTAACAGCCGGATTGTCCCCGAGTTAGCGTCAAAAGTGCTTGGAAACAAAACCCTCTCTCTGCGCGCTCTGCGGCTGTTCTCAGCGGTCTCCACTCTTTGGATTTTGAATTGGAATTTAAGGCAGAGTCTTAAATCG
>JBEKGG010000179.1:0-8941 GCA_050012915.1 Terriglobales bacterium
TCGTGGGTCGCGTCTTGTCCAAAGAGTGCAGTCTCCAGCCCGCCGGGTGCACTCGGTGCGAGGGTGCAGTTCAGCTTCACAAAACTCTCGTTCTTTCTGGCGCTGGTGCGGTGAATGGCACGGGCAATCAGCTCCTTGCCCGATCCGGCTGCACCCAGAATCAACACGGGCGCGTCGCTACGCGCCACTTTCATAGCCAGCTTCAGCATCCGCCTAAGCGCGGGAGTGTCGCCTACGATCTCTTCAAAACGGTCTTCCGTACGCTGCTCTTCCGTGGAGAGCCACGATGCTTGCCAGTTCGAAAAATTCATTTCGTGATGGGCCACAGCACACTCGCAGGTGCACGGTTTTCGATGACTGGAATCTCGCCGCTACGATCATGAAAATAGCATCGGGAATGCTTGCGAATCTATATCGCTTTCGCGCGTACAAGTTACACTTCGGCAAAAGACAACTTCACGAAAGTTTAGGCATCGGAAGTGCTGACGAGGCGGGCGCAATGTCAATAGCACGAATAAATTCTTGACAACTCAAGCTTTAGGTGTAGATTAGCGGCACATTCTGTGAGCAACCAATAATTCGGGTCCCGGTTTAATGGGACAGTCTGAAGCAGGCTCGAGTCGCACCGCACGGTTGCCGCGAGGGGGAGAATGGCTTCGGAACCATGTCAGCATACCAACAGGGTCAGCGGTTTGCTCAGGTTAGACTTTGCTCGACAAAATGCACCTGAAGGTCCCATGTACTCAGGGGCAGTCTCAGCCAGTGTGTGTGAAGATTGCGGACACATTGAACTGTACGCGAAGATGCACCACTTGCTAAGTGATTGGCTACAAAAGACCTGAAAGTTGACACGACAGTGCCACTCAAGCCGCAGACGGGTTCGTGTGCCTGTTGGCTGGAGGTCGCATGTCAACGCCCGCAACCGCCCTCGGACGGTTCGAACCACCGCCATTTTCCACCCGTCGAGTTCTTTACGGAATCATCTTCCTGTTGTCGATTGCGGTCGTCCCATTTTTGATTTGGCCGGCTCTCGCGCATCGCATTCTGGCTAAGAATTTTCTGCCGCATGAGTATTGCTACCTTGGCAAGCCGGGATTGGTGTGGACTCATGCGATTGCTGACTTCCTGATTGGCGCGGCCTACCTCACAATTTCCGGAACGCTGATTTATCTGGTTCGGAAGGGAAGCCGTGACATACCTTTTCACTGGATGTTCCTCGCGTTCGGCTCGTTCATAGTGGCGTGCGGCAGCACGCATTTCATGGAAGTGCTCACCCTTTGGGTTCCGGTTTATGTGCTTTCCGCAAGCCTCAAGGTGGTCACGGCTGTGCTATCGGTAGCGGCTGCCGTGCTGCTTCCCTTTACGGTTCCTCAAATCCTCGGTCTGATACAAACCGCGAAGGCTTCAGAGGCTGCGGAGAGCAGGTTCCGCGGCTTGCTGGAGTCAGCTCCAGACGCAGTAGCAGTAGTGGTAGTGAATCGAAACGGCAAGATTGTGCTGGTCAATGCCCGGGTAGAAAGACTGTTCGGTTATCGCCGGGAAGAATTGCTGGAGCAACAGATTGAGATGCTGGTACCAGAGCGCTTCCGCCGTTTGCACCGGGGACACCGAACGAACTTCTTCGCCGAGCCTCGAGTACGGCCGATGGGAGCGGGTTTAGAACTCTATGGCTTACACAAAGACGGGCACGAGTTCCCGGTAGAGATCAGCCTGAGCCCCCTGGAAACGGAAGAGGGTGTGCTGGTTTCGAGTGCAATCCGCGATATTAGTGAGCGGAAACGCGCAGAACGGGACCTGCGCGAGAGTGAAGATCGCTACCGCGACCTGGTGGAAGCTCTTCCCGACGCAATTTTTGTGATAGCGCAAGAGCGAGTCGCTTTTGTTAATCCCTCTGCGGTGAAATTGCTGGGAGCGCAACGGCCGGAGCAGATCGTTGGCAAACAACTTTCCGAGATCGTTCATCCCGCTTCCTTGGCATCCGTCAGACGTCGCATACAGGATTCCCAAGCTGGAGTCGCCTCTCCACCCATGGAACACGTTCTTGTCGCTCTCGACGGCTCGCTGGTGGAGATCGAGTCGGCTTCGATTCCGGTGACCTGGAAAGGATCCCCGGCCATCGAAGCCATCGGACGCGATATCAGACAGCGGAAACGGGCGGAAGCCAGGCTGCAGGAGTACGAAAAAGTCGTAGAAAGTCTGGAAGAGATGATTGTAGTGGTCGACCGCGATTATCGCTATCTACTTGCGAACCGCGCGTACTTGAATTATCGCTGCGCGGAGAAAGAACAAATCATAGGGCATTCGGTCGCGGAAATTGTCGACAAGGACGTCTTCGAGACGGTTACCAGGAAAAAATTGGACGAATGTTTTGAGGGTAAGGTCGTCAGCTACGGCTTGAAATACACTTATCCCAAGCTCGGCGAAAGGGACCTCTTCACTACCTACTTCCCCATTGAGGGACCGAATGGTGTTGATCGAGTCGTTTCCGTTTTCCATGACGTCACCGAGCGAAAAAAAACCGAAGCGGCGCTCTCCAGGCTTGCCGCCATTGTGGAATCATCCGACGACGCAATCGTCTCGAAGGATTTGGACGGAGTGATCACCAGCTGGAATGCCGGCGCTCAGCGAATGTTTGGATACGCAGAAGCGGAAGCGGTTGGCAAGGTAATCACGCTCATCATCCCGCCCGAATTGCGGAACGAGGAAACCGATATTTTGCGACGCCTGCGAGCAGGTGAGCACATCCAGCATTACGAAACTGTCCGTGTCACAAAGCAAGGAAAGAAAGTCAATGTATCGTTGACCATTTCACCGATGAGGAATTCGGAAGGCAGAATTGTGGGCGCTTCCAAAATCGCGCGTGACATCACCGAGCGCAAACAGGCGGAAGAAGCTCTGCGGCGCAGTGAAGCCGAGGCCAAGGCCCGCGCGGAAGAATTGGCGGCCATTCTGGATGCCGTGCCGGGGATGGCTCTCATTTCGCAAGATCCCGAGGGCCATAAAATCACCGGCAGCCGTGTGGCTTACGAATTGCTGCGGCTGCCGCATGGCGCCAACATTTCCAAGTCCGCTCCCGAAGGCGAACGCCCCTCGAACTTCCGCATAGTCAAAGACGGACGAGAGCTTCCGGTCGACGAGTTGCCGGTTCAGAAGGCCGCAGCCACGGGACAAGTAGTTCGCGAGTCCGAGATCACGCTGGTTTTTGACGATGGAACCGAACGCGAAATGTTGGGCAACGCCGCTCCACTCCTGAACGACGAAGGACAGGTCCGGGGAGCGGTGGGAGTTTTTGTCGATATCAGCGGACGCAAGCGCGCGGAAGAATCGTTGAGACTCTTCCGCATGTTAGTCGATCAATCCGATGACGCCATCGAAGTTGTTGATCCGGAAAACCTCCACTTCATCGATATCAACGATAGAGCTTGCATAGACCTGGGCTACACTCGCGAAGAACTTCTATCGATGAGCGTTTACGACATCGATCCTAATGTGGACGACGCTCTGTACTCAAAACTTGTACACGATATGCAGAACTCAGGGTTCATGATGCTGGAGAGCCTGCATCGTCGGAAAAACGGATCGACGTTTCCGGTCGAAGTCAGCATCAAGCAGGTTCGCCTGGACAAAACATACCTGGTGACTGTGGTCCGCGACATCACGCGGCGCAAGCGGGCTGAGCAGGCTCTGCAGGAATCGCAAGCGGCTCTGACCCGCGTAGCTCGAATCGCGACCATGGGCGAGCTGACGGCATCGATCGCGCATGAGATCAACCAACCGCTGGCGTCCGTGGCCACAAATGCGAGCGCATCGCTGCACTGGCTTGCCGTACAGCCGCCCAACCTGGACGAAGCTCGCCAGGCGATGACTAGCGCTATGCAGGAAGCAAATCGGGCTAGCAATGTAATCGGGAGGATTCGGCATCTGCTGAAAAAGGCGAGTCCCGAACTGCGGCCACTCGATTTGAATGAATTAATCCAGGAAGTGTTAGTTCTTACCCACAACCAAGTCCTCGCCGGCGGTGTTGCCTTGCGCACAGAGCTCGCGTCCGACCTGCCCACCGTGCTCGGCGATCGGATTCAGCTACAGCAGGTAATGCTGAACTTGATCATGAACGCCGTCGAAGCCATGAGCCTGAACAGCGACCGGCCACGGAGTTTGGGAATTGCGTCAGCGAGGCATACCGAGGGCGTGCTGATTCAGGTTAGCGACTCTGGCCAAGGACTCGACCCCGAGCAACTTCCTCTCATCTTCGACTCGTTCTATACCACCAAACCTGACGGGATTGGCATGGGACTGTCAATCAGCCGTTCCATTGTCGAAGCTCACGGCGGCCGCCTCTGGGCTACGCCAGACTCGCCACATGGGGCTGTTTTTCAATTGACCCTGCCCACGACAGACGGTGATGCATGATTGAACCGAATTCCATCGTGTTCGTCGTCGATGACGATGCTTCACTCCGCGAAGCGTTGAAGAGCCTGATTCGCTCCGTAGGTTTGACCGTTGAACTCTTCGGCTCGACCCAGGAATTCCTGAACAGGAAAAGACCGGAGGTGGCCGGTTGCCTGGTCCTCGATATCAGATTGCCAGGCACGAGCGGGCTCGATTTCCAACGCAAACTGACGGAGGCTAATATTTTTATTCCCATTATCTTTATTACGGGGCACGGGGACATTGCCATGTCCGTACGAGCCATGAAAGCCGGAGCCATTGAGTTCCTGACCAAACCCTTCCGCGATCAGGATTTACTGGATGCGATTCATACCGGGCTGGAGCGCGATCGCGCCAGACGCCAAAGAGAGTCGGAAATTGCTATTCTGCGGGATCGCTTTGAATGGCTTACCCCGCGGGAGCGCGAAGTACTACCCTTGGTAGTTTCCGGACTCCCCAATAAGCAGATTGCAGCGGAAATCGGAACCAGCGAAACCACAGTGAAGGTCCATCGTAGCCAACTTATGCGCAAAATGGGTGCCAACTCTTTACCGGAGTTAGTAAGAATGGCTGAGAGACTAGGAATGCCCGCCCTAAAATTCTAAAAACCGCAAATGCGCCTGTACGAAGGTAAAGGCCGTCTTAACTAACATCTGATTGATTCGCCCTTAAGTACAATTACCTTTCTCCTCATACCAGTAGCAGAATGCTTTCAATCGATACCGGGCTATTTAACAAAAGCGTTATGCCCGTCCTCCGGCCCGCCGCAACCCCTCACGGCGGGCTGTTTTATTTCCCGTCGGCAGAGTCGCGTTTTCTCAAATAGTTAGTATTGATTGATTTACTTGTTCCCTGCCTTGAATCGTAACCGGAGTTTTTGTTATAAGGGAAAGTACAAATTGCCAGTGGGGATATTAAAGCGAGCTGTCGAGGTGTTGGAATCATGGCAGTGGCGCTGAGTAGCCATTTCGAGACGAGCAGAGGCGTAATGCCTCCGCATGCTGTGGGGAACCTGTAGTATCGCTCTTGTCCGGCGTCCACGAGAATTGTTTTAAACGATTCTTGCGGATGTAAACCATCGAACCTCCTTGTCCCGAGCTGTGAGGAGCTTCCGGTGCGCTGTGATCGCAGGTCCGATGTGCTCCGCACTCGTCCCGAGTGCAAGCAGAAGCTGAAATCTGCGTTCTGCCCGATTGCGCCTTTCACGAATGGCGGTCCCGCCATTCTCCCCATCCCATCGAGCTTTCACAAGTCTGCAAACGCCGGAGGAAGATAATGGCGACAAACCTTATTAACATCGAAAACGACCAGGAAATTAAACAGCGGTTAGCGGCGGAGCGCGCCCGATTGCGCAGGATCGCCGGGTTGGATCAGCCCGAACACTTCCACCGGCCGGTGGAACGAGCCTTTACTGCCGAAGAGCGCAGCAAGGTCACGATTCTGTTCGGAGGCTTTACCTGGAAGCACGAGGATTTAATTCGTGCGGTATTCCAGGGCTGCGGTTACCGCTGTGAAAAGCTGCCCGTGCCCGATGTGCCCGCGTTCCAGACCGGCAAGGAATTCGGCAACAACGGCCAGTGCAATCCGACTTACTTCACGGTTGGCAATCTGGTGCAGTATCTCCAGTTCCTGGAGAAAGAAGGCGTTTCTCGCCGGAACATTCTGGATAATTACGTCTTTTTCACCGCCGGATCCTGCGGACCGTGCCGCTTCGGCATGTATGAAGCGGAGTACCGTTTCGCTTTAAAGAATGCCGGCTTCGATGGCTTCCGCGTGCTGCTGTTCAAAGACAGTGACGGCATCAAGGCCGCGTCGGGCGAGCCTGGACTGAAGTTCACCATCGACTTCGGTTTCGGCATGTTGAATGCCATGCACCTCGGCGATGTCATCAACGATTTGATCTACCAGATCCGTCCCTTCGAAGTAAGTAAAGGTGAGACCGACCGCGTGTTCCACGAAGCGGTCGACGGACTGTGCGAAGATTTGCGGAATCGCGATTCCTTCGAGATCGAGGATCGGGCTCCGGAATGGGCGAAGCCCAAGTTCAAGAGCAACAAGATTCTCCGAAACACTTTTAACGTCTTCGGCAAGTGGCACGAGAACATGTGGGGCAAGGATTATTTGAGCGCCCTGGCTGCTGCTCGAGACAAGATGAACCGCATTGAGGTCGACCGCACCAAGGTGAAGCCGGTGGTGAAGATCACGGGTGAATTCTGGGCGCAGATCACCGAGGGCGACGGAAACTTCCACATGTTTGACTTCCTCGAGCGCGAGGGCGCGCAGGTCATCGTCGAACCGATCGCAACCTGGGTGGCTTATCTGATGTATCAGGCTAAAGCCCACGCCAAGGCGAAGTGGCCGGTAAACCGTCCGCATCGCACTCCCCAATGGTACGAAGTGCAGAAGCAGATGGCGAACTACTTCGGCTTGCAGAAAAAACTATGGGGTATTGGCGCCGGCGAGCGCATGTGGAATTTCTTCTATCACCGGACGATCAAGAACATGGGCGGCATCACCCACCACCTCGTTCCGCAAACCGAGTTGGCTGAGATGGCCCATCCTTTCTACAACCAGTTCGCCCGCGGCGGAGAAGGCCATCTCGAAGTCGGCAAGAATGTTTACTACACGGTGCATCGTCTCTGCCACATGGTGTTGGCGCTCAAACCCTTCGGATGCATGCCTTCGTCGCAATCGGACGGCGTCCAATCCGCGGTCGTCAACAAATTTAAAGAAATGATTTTCCTGCCTATTGAAACGTCGGGCGAAGGCGAAGTCAACGCTCACAGCCGCGTGCAAATGGCATTGGGCGAAGCCAAAGTAAAGGCCAAAACCGAATTCGAGCAATGCCTGAAATCCACCGGAAAGAGTATGGAGGAAATCAGGGAATACATTGCCGAGCATCCGGAGTTGCGCCGGCCCTTCTATCACGTCCCGCATCGTGAAGGCGTTACGGGAACTGCCGCTCAGTTCGTGCTGCACGTGAGCGATCGCATGAATAAGAGCACGCGGCTGTGGAAGCGTGCGCGAGTGCCTGGGATCGCAGTGCCAAACGCCGCGTAATCGTGGACGACACCGCCATCTTGCTTGCCATCCGACTTGGGGCAAGATGGCGGTCGCCACAATTCAAAACGCTTCTTGCCACCTACTTGGAGATGAAATGCACGATCATCTGGGCGAAAAACCGAAGCCACAGTTATTTCAGATCGCTCCCGCGCCCACGCAACGGCCGCACGACCATCACACGCAGTTCATGGTTGGACTCGACGTCGGCTCGACCACGGTCAAGGCAGTTGTCGTAGACGCGGCCACCGATAAGGCTTTGTGGCAAGACTATCAACGGCACGAAACCAAGCAGCCGGAGAAGACGCTGGAATTCCTGCGCCGCATCGAAAAGGAAGTCGGCATCAATAGCCACAACACCCGCATGTTCATGACCGGCTCAGGCGGCGGAGGAATTGCCGAGCAGATCGGCGCCAAATTCGTGCAGGAAGTCACAGCAGTCTCGCTCGCCGTCGAGAAGATGCATCCCGAAGTGTACTCGGTCATCGAACTCGGCGGTCAGGACGCAAAGATCATCGTCTTCAAAGACGACGATGAGACCGGGCGCAAGAAAAAGATTCCATCGATGAACGATAAATGCGCCGGCGGTACGGGCGCTGTCATCGACAAAATCAATGCAAAGCTAAAAATTCCCGTCGCCGAGCTTGCCCTGCAGGGCTATCACGGGATCAAGCTGCACAAGGTTGCCGGCAAGTGCGGCGTGTTTGCCGAGACCGACATCAACAGCCTGCAAAAAGTAGGAACGCCACCGGACGAATTGATGGCTTCGCTCTTCGAGGCCATCGTACTTCAGAATCTAAGCGTCCTAACTCGCGGCCACACGCTTCGTCCCCACGTTTTGCTGCTGGGTGGTCCGAACAGCTTCATCAAAGGCATGCGCGAAGCCTGGCAGGCGAATATTCCCCGTATGTGGCAAGAGCGCAAGGTCGCGATTCCTGACGGCGCCAAGCCGGAAGACCTCATTAAAGTCCCGGAAAACGCGCAATACTTCGCCGCGTTAGGTGCCATCGAATTCGGCAAGACCGAAGACGACTGCGTCGGCTGCTATCAAGGATACGAAAAGCTGCTCCACTACATCGACTTTGGACGCCAGGAGGAAAAGGCCAAAGCTGGCGCAAAGGGGCTGACCGCCGACGAAAAGGATCTGGACGACTTCAAAGTCTCGTATCGCCGCAAGAAGTTTGTGCCCGCAACTTTCCCTGCCCATAAAACGATCGGCGGATTTATCGGCATCGACGGCGGCTCCACTTCCACCAAAGCCGTGCTGCTCGACGACAAAGGCGATATTCTCTGCAAGTCTTACCAATTGTCGAACGGCAATCCTATTCAAGACACGATTGAAATGTTCGAGAACTTGCGCGGCCAGGTGGAAGCGCAAAATGCCAAGCTCGAAGTGTTGGGCGTCGCGACGACGGGTTACGCGAAAGACATTTTGAAAGACGTTCTACACGCC
>JBEKGG010000180.1:0-8905 GCA_050012915.1 Terriglobales bacterium
AAGTCCGGCTGAAAGCAAAAGCCAAGGCCTAACATGCACCCGTGGTGACGGACGACTCGCCCGCCCGCGATACGTAGACCCGGACGCCTTCGTCCGGGCATCCGAGCGAAGACCGACTCCGCTGTCCCCGCCGGAGCCTTCAACTGATAAACTTTTATTTCACTGCATCTTGTTTATCAAGAGGCCTTCATGTCCCTAGGAAAGATCCAGCGCGCCATTCTCAGCGTCACCGACAAAACCGGACTCGTCGATTTCGCCCGCAAGCTTTCTAGCCTGGGCGTGGAGTTGATCTCAACTGGCGGTACGGCGAAACTGCTGCGCGACTCCGGCATCGTTGTAAAAGATATTTCCGAACTCACCGGATTCCCCGAAATGCTCGATGGCCGGGTCAAAACTCTGCATCCCAAGGTGCATGGAGGCATTCTGCACCGCCGTGAGAATGCAGCGCACCGGACGGCCGTCGCTGAGCACGGGATTCTTCCCATCGACATGGTCGTCGTCAATCTGTATGCCTTTGAAAAAACCGCGGCCAAACCAAATGTGCACTTCGATGAGTTGATCGAGAACATCGACATCGGCGGGCCTTCGATGATTCGCTCTGCCGCGAAGAATTTTCAGGACGTTGCGGTGGTTACTTCGCCTGCCGACTATGGCCAGATCGCGGACGAGATGGCCAGATCCGGCGGGGAATTGTCTTCGGCGACGCGGTGGCGTTTGGCGCAGAAAGCCTTCGCGACCACGGCAGCATACGATTCAGCAATTGCATCTACCCTGGAGCGCGTTAGCGCCAATGGACATTTCGAGTTTCACCAGGAAGCTGGCTTCCCGCAAACTGTGCGCCTGTCTTTCCAAAAAGTAACAGACCTGCGCTACGGAGAAAATCCGCACCAGAAGGCTGCCATGTACTCCGACGGCTCCGGCAAAGGTGTGGCTAATGGACACCAGATTCAAGGCAAGGAACTTTCTTACAACAATATCGTTGATCTTGAAGCCGCCTGGGATCTGGCGCAGGAATTCGAAGAGCCGGTTTGCGCGATTATCAAACACACAAATCCCGCAGGAACCGCGACGGCCACGACTTTGGTCGAAGCCTACAAGAAGGCGCTCGAATCTGACCCGGTTTCCGCTTTCGGAGGAGTCATCGGCGTGAATCGCCCGGTAGACGGCGCCGCGGCCGAAGAAATGGCGAAGCTATTTCTCGAGGTGATCGCCGCACCAAGTTTTGACGAAGCCGCCCGTGCGAAGTTCGCGTCCAAGAAGAACCTGCGCTTGGTGGAGGTGAGCGATGTTCGGCAGAAGTGGGTGCTAAAAAATGTCTCGGGCGGAATTTTGCTGCAAGACGCCGACGCACATTCGCTCGCGGATAGCGATCTGAAAGTTGTCAGCAAACGCCAGCCCACAGCCGAAGAAAAGCGGGCTTTGCTATTTGCCTGGAAAGTCAGCAAACATGTGAAGTCGAACGCCATCGTGTACGCGCGCGACGGACAGACCGTAGGTGTTGGGGCTGGACAAATGAGTCGCGTCGATTCCTGCAAGATTGGGGCGATGAAGGCGGTTCTTCCATTGAAAGGGACGGTCGCTGCTTCCGATGCTTTTTTCCCCTTCCCGGACGGAGTCGAAGAAATAGCAAAGGCCGGCGCGACAGCCATTATTCAGCCCGGCGGATCGGTGCGCGACCAGGAAGTAATCGAAGCTGCCGATCGTTTGAATCTAGCGATGATCTTTACGGGGATCAGGCATTTTAGACACTGAAGAAGCAGTCGTTGGTCGTCGGCCGTTCTCGTTGGCCGGCGGACAGTCGTCACCCGGCGAGCGGCGCCTCTCTTGCCAACGACCAACGACGAACGACCAAAGACTTGTCTCTCCAATCCATCCGCCCCTGTACCTCCGAATCTTGCTGATGCTGTATCCGTGGGCGCTTTTTCGCTATCCTCGTTGACGAAGGTTTACAATAAGACAGAGCACCCACCTACTGCGCTATGGCATCTAAACGCGTTAGGTCTGGGAATCCGATAGGTCCTCGATGAAAAGAATGCGCTGGTCTATTTTTGTGTTGTTTTTGGCTGCCGCCGCTGTGGGGCAGGAATCTGCCGCCCCGTCCACTGCTCCCGCCACGACTGCAAAGCCGGCGACTGCATCTACTCCGCGAAAAGTGGATCGCGCCGCTGCTTACTACCATTACACCGTGGCTCATATGTACGAGGATCAGTTCGCGGTGTACAACCGCAGCGACCTCGCCACCAAAGCCATCGAGGAGTACCGGCTGGCCATTGACGCCGATCCCACTTCCGAGTACCTGACTTCGGGTCTCGCCGAGTTGTATGCCAAGACTGGGCGCATCCGTGATGCCGTGCTCGAAGCCCAGGACATTCTGAAGAAAGATCCCAATAATCTTGAGGCGCACAAACTGCTCGGCCGCATTTACCTGCGGTCTTTGGGAGATGTTCAGAGTGGAAGCGGATCCGACAGCGTGCTCAAGCTGGCCATTGAGCAATACGAAGAAATAATCAAGCTCGAACCCGACAACGTAGACGATCACCTGCTCCTGGGCCGGCTCTACCGCTTGAACAACGATCTGCGAAAAGCCGAGAGCGAATTCAAGATAGCGGTCAAGTTGCAGCCTGATTCCGAGGAAGCCGTCACTACGCTTGCGTATCTTTACAACGAAGAAGGCGACACCGCTCGCGCATCTGAAACTTTGAGTGCGGTCCCGGACGCAGCGCGTTCCGCAAAGCTGTACTCCGCACTGGGCTACACCTACGAGCAGCGCAAGGAATATAAACAAGCGATTACCGCGTACCGAAAGGCGATCGAACTCGACCGAGACAATCTCGACGCCATTCGCGGCCTGGCGCAGAATCTGTTAAACGATGGTCAGACTGACGCCGCACTCGAACAATACAAGATTATCGCGGACTCGAATCCCGAGGACGCGCAGACCTATTTGCGGATGGCCGAGATTTATCGCAGAAACGGCCAGTTCGATCTGGCGTTGGACAATCTGAAGAAGGCCGAGTCCATGGTGCAGGACTCGATGGAAGTGCCTTACAACATCGCGGCCGTCTACCAGTCGCAGGGCCGTTACGACGAAGCTGCCCAAATTCTGCAGGACCTGGTCAAGAAAACCGACAAACCTAATAACGACTACAACCAGAGTGAGAAGAACAACCGGGCTGTGTTTCTAGAGCGCCTGGGCACGGTGTATCGCGACAACAACAATGAGCAACTGGCGGTTGAGACATTCCAGAAGATGCTGCCTTTGGGCGACGAAAACGCCGAACGCGGCTACCAGCAGCTCATCGACACTTATCGGGAAAGCAAGCAGTGGCAAAAGGCGACTGACATTGCCAAGGAAGCGACTCAGAAACTGCCGAACGATCGTGGCTTGAAGATGGTCTATGCGTCGCAACTCGCCGACATGGGACAAGTGGACGAGGGACTCGACCAGGTGAAAGCGCTGCTCAAAGGCAACGCGGATGATCGCGAGGTCTACATCAGCCTGGCTCAGATGTATACCCGGTTGAAGCGCTGGCCCGAAGCCGAAGCAGCTCTGGACAAGGCTGCCGCACTCTCCACCAAAGATGAGGATAAGGAATACGTAGAGTTCCTGCGAGGATCGACCTACGAGCGTCAGAAGAAATACGATCAGGCGGAAGAGACGTTTCGCAAGGTGCTGGCGACTGATCCGCAGAATGCCGCTGTGCTCAACTACCTCGGATACATGCTCGCGGATCGTGGCGCCAAGCTGGACGAAGCACTCATCATGATCAAGAAAGCAGTCGAACTCGATCCTGCGAACGGCGCGTATCTTGATTCGCTTGGCTGGGCTTATTTCCGATTGGGTAAGTACGAACTGGCGGAAGATAATCTCATGAAAGCCTCGCAGCATATGGGCGCGGACCCGACCGTCCAGGATCATCTCGGCGACCTCTATCAGAAAACAGGCCGCCTGAAGTTGGCTGCCGCGCATTGGGAACGGGCCATCAACGAGTGGAACAAGACCGTCTCGGCGGATGTGGACACCGATAACTTCACGCAAGTCACCCAGAAACTGGAGTCCGCCAAGATGAAGTTGGCGAAGGAAGAGCCGGGAAATAAGTAGCGGAACCGGCACTCAGCACTTAGCATTCAGTCCCCAGCGCTTTTCATTACATCTGCGCGTACCTTTGCATAACTGAGCGCTGAATGCTAATTGCTGAGTGCTCTGCTAAACTTTCTTCATGCTCGCCGACTACGCCGTGCGGGTGGAGCAATCCCGCGGACGCCGTTATCCCGAGCCGCAACATTCCTACCGCAACGATTTTCAGCGCGACCGTGATCGCGTCATTCACTCCAGGGCTTTTCGCCGGCTTGAGGCCAAAACCCAAGTCTTCACTCGCCGCTACTCCGATCATTTTCGCAATCGCCTGACCCACACAATCGAAGTCGCGCAGATTGCCCGCACCATCGCAGCTCAACTTGGGCTGAACGTTGATCTGGTCGAAGCGCTGGCCTTGGTGCACGATGTCGGCCATCCGCCCTTTGGACACGCTGGCGAAAAAGCTCTCGACGCCGCCATGCGCGAGCACGGATTTTTCTTTGACCACAACCTGCACGCGCTGCGCATCGTTGAAGATTTCGAGTCGCGCTATGCAGCTTTCCGCGGACTCAATCTGACCTTTGAGGTTCGCGAAGGCATCATCAAACATTCCCACGATTACGATCCCGAAAAGTTTCCTGAACTCGCCGAATATTTGCTCGACCTGCGTCCGCCGCTCGAAGCTCAACTTATCGATGTCGCCGATGAAATCGCATACAGCACGGCTGACCTCGACGACGGTTACGAATCCCGCCTGCTCGCGCTCGATCAAATCTGCAGCGGCGTCCCGGTCTTTGGGCGCTTTTATGGCGAAGTCGAATCGATTTATCCGGATGCCATCGATAAACTGAAATTCAACGAGACGGTGAAGCGCATCCTCGACCGCTGGGTCGGAGATCTGATCGAGCACACCAGAGAACAAATCCGGACGGCGGGAGTCCGAAATCTTGACGACGTACGCCGCAGCCCTCACCGGCTTGTTACGTTGAGTCCGCCCGTGGAGCAGGAACGGCGGGAAGCCAAGGAGTTTCTTTACGCGAACCTCTATTTCAGCGCCACCCTCAACCCAGAAAAAGATGACGCGGGACGCGTGATCAGTGAGCTGTTCAATTTATGGATGGCGAAGCCGGAAAATCTGCCGGCGAGTTACCAGGAAAAAGCCACGCAAGAGCCGCTCGCGCGAATTGTCTGCGACTACATTGCTGGCATGACGGATAACTACATCTACGAGCAGTACGAGAAATATTGCGGGCATTGAGAAAGTAAAAACGGCCACGGATTACGTCTCTAATTTTCTTTGTTTGATCCGCGCAATCCGCGTAAATCCGTGGCCAGGTTTTCGAGTTGCTGGCGACCACGAGCCCGAGAAGGCTAGCCCTAACATTCCTTTTGAGCATCCAATCTCCTGTAATTGTTGAGTCTTCGGGACACGCAGTTTTTATACCAGCTTTGCCAAAATTACCCTTGAAGGCGGAGATTCTTCTCGGCTTATGACGCTGCAGAGCTACAATGTCATTGCAAGTCAAGGGGTTAGAGGGGCAGCTGTTTGGCAATCGAACTGTTATAGAGACTGTGGGTGCCGGAGTCAAACGGTGTCCAGATTTTCGATTTTGGCCATACGCTTGCGTCAGCGTTGGCCGGCTATGCAAAGTGACTTGCCTTAAAGCTGGTTAGCAGACGCAATTAAAATCACGCAGCACGCCCGTAAGGCGCGCCGAATGGGGCCTCCAGGAGCTCCCTTCGTTGGAGGACGTTGAAATGAAGAATCGTGTACTTGTAGCGCTTTTCGCCGCAATCGTGCTCGCTGTGCCAGCCTTTGCGCAGACGAGTTCGACTTCGCAGGATCAAACGACTGCCAGCCAGCCCGCGCAGTCCGCTCAAACCGCGCCTGCTGCTTCATCGAGCACCGATCAGGCCTCTTCCAGTTCTTCGACGACTGTCGGCGCCACCGGAAAGCAACCGTTGCAGCCTGAAACGCGCGAAGGATTCTGGGGCAGGATGAACCCGTTTGCGCGCAAAAAATATGTGCAGCGGCAGACTGAACCCATCCGCGATCGCGTGAACGAGCTCGACGAACTGACCGCGAATAACAGCAAGATGATCAAGGACGTCGATGCGCGGGCGCAACAGGGTATCCAGCTAGCTTCGACCAAAGCCAACGAGGCCGATCAGCACGCCGTGGATGCGGGCAACCGAGCCCAGGCCGCTCAACAGACGGCGACGCAAGCCAACACCCGTATCACCACGGTTGAACAGGTAGTGGGGAATATCGATCAATACAAGGCCACAAACCAGACCGAGATCCGCTTCCGTCCCGGCCAGAGCGTTCTGAGCCAGAACGCCAAGACTGCTCTTGATGATATGGCGACCCCGCTGAAGAATCAGCGTGGCTACATCATCGAAGTGCAGGGATTCTCCTCCGGCCATGGTCAGGCCGCGATCGCTACCTCGCAGAAGATGGCGGATTCAGTGGTTCGGTACCTCGTGCTCAACCACGACGTTCCGGTCTACCGGATTTATGTGGTTGGCATGGGCAACGCTCCGGTTCCGAGTGCGAGCACCGATGACCAATCCAAAACCAAGCGGACCAGCGGTGGCCGTGTAGAAATCAGCTTGCTGAAGAACGATCTGGAACAGTTGACGGCAACGTCGACCACCCCGGATCAATCACCAGCGAAATAGTTTTCAGGACGACGGGACTAGAAACCCGACGCCCTCCCCCCGGAAAAGCCTCCTGCACAAGCAGGGGGCTTTTTTGCTAAGTGAGTTTTTAAACTACGCTGGCGGTTTCCTGTTTCATCTTTTCCGCTTGGTAATGGGCCGTCAGCGCCTCGATCAGCGGCTGCAGTTTCCCATCCATCACTTCCTGCAGTTGATGGATGGTTAAGCCAATGCGGTGATCGGTCACGCGGTTTTGAGGAAAGTTGTAAGTCCGGATCTTCTCGCTGCGATCGCCCGAACCGACCATGGCTTTGCGTTCCTTGGCCAGCGCGTCCTGCTGCTTCTGCATCTCCATTTCGTAAAGCCGCGAGCGCAACACCCGCATACCTTTTTCGCGGTTCTTGATCTGCGATTTCTCGTCCTGGCAACTCACGACCGTATTGGTCGGGATGTGCGTGATCCGCACTGCCGAGTATGTCGTGTTCACCGACTGTCCCCCGGGTCCCGAGGAGCAGAACGTATCAATGCGCAGGTCTTTCGCTTCAATTTTGATGTCGACATCTTCCGCTTCCGGCAAAACCGCGATGGTTACTGCCGAAGTATGAATGCGACCCTGCTGCTCAGTTGCCGGCACGCGCTGTACTCGATGCACGCCGCTCTCATATTTCAGGCGCGAGAAAACCCGTTGGCCTTCGATCAGTGCGATGACTTCTTTTAGTCCGCCCGCCGAAGATTCGGAAGTCGAGAGCACTTCCACTTTCCAGCCTTGAGTCTCCGCGTAGCGCGTGTACATACGAAACATTTCCGCGGCAAATAAAGTGGCCTCGTCCCCGCCCGTGCCCGCCCGGATTTCGAGGATCACATCTTTCTCGTCGTTGGGATCTTTGGGCAAGAGCAAAACCTTGAGTTCTTCTTCCACGCCGCCGACGCGGGATTCAAGCTTGTCCAACTCCTCCTGCGCGTAAGCCCGCATGTCGGGATCTTTTTCGTCGGCCAGCACGGCGCGGCTTTCGGCAATGCCGCGTTTCAAATCTTTGTATTCGCGGTATCGCTCTACCATTGGAGCGATTTCGCTGTGCGCCTTGGCGGTCTTCTGGAATCTCGCCGAATCATTCACAATGTCGGGCGATGCCAGAGCCTGCGTCAGCTCTTCGTAGCGCGCTTCAATTTGATCAAGCCGTTCAAACATGTCTTTAGCCGTCGGTCTTTGCTGGTTCGTCGTTGGCCATTCGGGTTCAGGCAACCTTGTGGAGCGAGTTGATCAAGCCACTCAAGGCGCGACCCACGGCTTCACACATGGCCGACAATTGCCGCCCATCTTCCCGAGATAAGTATTGTAATTCTTCCGCGATCAGAAGCTGAGTCTCCAATTCCAGGAGCGATCCCCGCGCGTGATATAGGAAATGAGAGAACTCCTTATCGGAGCGATGGCCTTTCCCTTCCGCAATGTTGCTCGGCACCGAGACCGCTGCCCGGCGCATTTGCGAACTCAACCCATAAAGCTCGTGCCGCGGGAAACTGATCGTGCCTCTGTAGACCTCGGCAGTAAGCTTCATTGCCTCCTGCCAAGCTCTCAAGTCTCGAAAAGACGATAACGACATACAGACCTCCAGATAAGCTTCTACCGCTTCCCTGGCAAGTTGTATGTGATAAGTAACCAGAATGGATCGTCCGCCGCCACCCGTTTTAGCGAACGACCAAGGACGAACGACCAACGACGGATGCTGCCCTAAGCAATCACCAGTTCGCCGCCGCGCTGCTTTTCGAGCGACATCGCCTGATCCAATGCGACGATCGCGCATTCGGCCTGCTCGTTCGACGGAGGCTGGGTCGTGATCCGTTGCATCCACAATCCGGGAGCAGTCATCAACGCAAACAGCGAACCACGGTGCTTGGCGGCAAAACGGATGATTTCGTATGACAACCCGGTGATCACCGGCAGCAGAACGATGCGAACCGCGAACCGCGCCCAGAAGGTTGTGACCGGCACCAGCATATAAACAAAAATCGAGATAATCATCACCGTCATCAAGAAGCTGGTTCCGCAGCGCGGATGATAGGTCGAATACTTCTGGACTGACGGAGTGTCCAGCGGGTCGCCGTTCTCGAACGCGAAAACGGTTTTGTGCTCGGCGCCGTGATATTCGTACACCCGGCGAATGTCCT
>JBEKGG010000181.1:0-8893 GCA_050012915.1 Terriglobales bacterium
CCCGTCTCTCTCGACCCGTCTTCAAATCCGAAACGTCGTTTTCAAAAAACGAATGCCCTCGAAAAAAAGCTAATAAGTTCTTGCGTGGTAGCCCGTAGTCAGCTCCGCGCGCGGATGCCGCCACTTCGGTTCTTTATTCACCGTGTTTTGAGTAATGGCACGCAGCGCCCGGATGGCGCGTCCGTAGACGCCAATCGCGCTGCTGGAGACGTGCGCCCCCGGCGGCTCATCCATGAACGGCATGAATTTGTCGGGGAACCCTGGCATCGTGCACCCGATGCAGATGCCGCCTACATTGGGGCATCCGCCAATTCCCGCCATCCACCCGCGCTTAGGAACGTTGCAGTTCACCACCGGCCCCCAGCATCCAAGTTTCACAATGCACTTCGGGGAACCATAGACGTCGGCGAAATCGCCCTGCTCGTAGTATCCGGCCCGGTCGCAACCGTCGTGCACGGTGTTGCCGAAAAGCCAAGTTGGACGCAGTTGATCATCCAAGGGGATCATGGGAGCCAAACCCGCAACTTGGTACAGCAGATAAAGCACGGTCTCCATAAAGTTGTCAGGCTGTACCGGGCATCCCGGAACATTCACGATCGGCAATCCGGCCTTGGAACGCCAATCCCATCCAAGATAGTCAGCCAGACCCATGCAACCAGTGGCATTGCCTTCCATGGCGTGAATGCCGCCGTAGGTCGCGCAGGTTCCAATGGCGATCACCGCCAATGCTTTTGGAGCCAACCGGTCGATCCATTCATTGGTGGTAATCGGTTGTTTCGTTTGCGGATCAGTTCCGAGAGCCGCCCAATATCCTTCTTTCTTGATCTTCTCGTTCGGGATCGAACCTTCGACCACCAAAACGAACGGATCAAGTTTGCCCTCCCATGCCTGATAGAAAAACTTCATGAAGTCGTCGCCGACTTCCACGGCAAGCACGGGATTGTGCAAATGCACTTTGGGCAATCCAGGAATCGCGCCCAGCAATACATCCTCAATGCTGGGCTGCGTGGCCGCAGTAATCGAAACTGAATCTCCATCACAGCCGAGGCCGGCGGTGATCCAGACTATGTGCACCTCTTTTACCGCTGGTGCCTTTTGTGTAGACCGACCATATGGAACCGTAGCTGTTCCCATAGCTGGATTTCTCCTTTCTTAACAAAATTGTTCGCGATTCAATGCCTACGAAGTGGCTAACCCGTGCCTTAGCAAACGCACCTATAGGCTTGCAGCTGCAAATAAATTGATCGCCGCAATTCAAAATTCAAATCGCCAACAGAATCGACCTATTGTGGAATGCTTACAAGGGCAGTGGCCCTGTTTTACTTCTCCAAGGAATTCCTATAATCCGCGTCGGGGATTCCCCGATGTTGGAATAGCCGATTAACTCGTGAGCTACTTTGAGAGGTGTGATCGGGAGGGTCGTAGTTGGACGAATCGAGATGAGCTGTGCAATCTGGAAGGCGGGATGCCCCGCTTCCGCTCGAGCTCACGCCGTCTTTTCGCGCACGTTCCACTCCACCGCATGCTGCACCAATTCGCGCGCGCTTCGCAGCGAGAGTTTCTCCTTAATATGGGCCTGGTAAGATTCGACCGTCTTCACGCTAAGATGTAAAGCTTCCGCAATCTGCCGCGTTCCTTGGCCTTCCCCAATCAACCGGAAAACTTCAAGTTCACGGTCGCTGAGATCGGAGATCGACGAATGCTCGGAACCATCGGCGCCGCGGACGTAATGACGAAGCATGCTGTTCGCGATGCGGTCGCTGACATAAATTTCGCCGCTCAGGATTCGGCGCAGCGCCACCATAACCTTCTCGGTCGCTTCTTGCTTCATGATGTAACCATTCGCACCCGCTCGCAGCGCTCGCTCGGCGTAGATGGATTCATCGTGCATAGATAGGATCAGCACAGGCAGACGCGGTGCGCTGATCCGAATGTGCTTGAGCAGTTCCAATCCATCCGGACCGTTGAGCGATATGTCCACGATAAGAATGTCAGGCCTGGTGGCTTGAATGGCCGACAATGCCGAGTGCATTTCTTCGGCCTCGCCGCACACTGCCAGATCGGACTCCTGATTGATAAGCAACGCCAGCCCTTGACGGACAATGGGATGATCGTCAACCACGAACACGGTTTTCTTTTTGGACGGGAAATTATTGTTCGCCTGCTTAGCGATCATGAGTAACCTTTTTGAAACCTTCCTTGCCCTTTGCCAGGGGAAATAAGCACGTAATCGTGATTCCACGCCCTCCGCCGCTTTCGACCTGCAGCGATCCGCCAATCATTCGGGCCCGATAGTGCATGATTTGCATCCCCATACCTGAATCGTTTGTGGAGGGCTCGGGCATCGCCAATCCGTCATTCTCGATTCTCAGGGTACCGCATTCGTTCCGGGCAAAAAGACTAATCACGATGTTCTTAGCCTGCCCATGTTTGATTGCATTATTCACCGCCTCCTGAGCAATGCGATAAAGATGCGTGGACATGTTGGCATCGTGAATAAGAACCGGCTCCTCAATTCGCAGGCTGCAAGAAATGTTAAACAGGTCTTCCACCTCGACTGCCCATCGCTTTAGCGCCGACATAAGACCGTGTGCATCCGAAATTACGGGTAGCAGTCCATGCGCCAATTCCCGAGTCTTATTGATGGCGTCGTTGACCAAGCCAACGATCCTCGCCGCTTCGGCTGCTTCCGCAAGGCCTTTTTCGGCGAGTTTCTGTTCCTGCACCTTGCTCATGAAAGCAATTCCAGTCAGGTGTTGGCCCAAACCATCGTGCAGATCTTGCCCAATGCGGCGTTGTTCCTCCGCACTGATTTCAAGAATTGCTTTCTCCAGTCGCTTGCGCTCAGTAATGTCGATTCCGGTCGCGATAATGTATGCAGGGGTTCCATCGTCTCCGGGAAGCGTTGTGCTCGACCACGCAATCAGCCGCTGCGAGCCATCCCGAGCGACCCAGGATGTTTCATAATCCCGTGCGTTGCTCTCCACTCGCAACTGTTCCACCATGATCCTGAATCTCTCTGCCTCCTCGGGAACCAGGCACAGATCCCAAAAATATTTCTCCTTCACTTCCGCAAACGAATATCCCGAGACCTGTTCGCAGGCTCGATTGAAGCGGACGATTCGGCCTTGCGGATCGAGAACCACAACCAAAGCCCCAACCGTGTGCAATATGGCCGAGACCACGTTGCGTTCTTCCTGCAGCGCTTCTTCCGTCCGCTTGAGCTCGGTAATATCGAAGGCAATGCCGTGAATGAACCAGGGCCGGCCATTCTTCCGCCGGATCATCTTGGCTTCGCAATGAAACCAGACGACTCTGCCGTCGCGTGCCATCACCCGGTAGGAAGATCGAAGCGGCGTACCCGACAGAAACATCTGCGCCGCTTCAATACTCCAACGTTGTTTATCGTCCCGATGAATCTGCTGATACCAGCGAATGGGATCTTCCAACCACTCTTCCTGCGAAAAACCAAGACTGGCTTCGATTTGAGGACTCACGTAAGCTTCGCCAATACCTCGATCCAGGTGGGCCATGAAAACGACTGCCGGGATCTGCTCCACCAGTGCGCGATAGATGGCGTCAACATTCGGTAACTGCTCTTCGGGATCATCTCCGCTGACAGCGTCGATCGAGGATGCGGGCTGGACAGAGTTGCTGAGAAATACCGCGGCAAGGTCAGCGAGAAGAGTTTCTGCTTCCAGAGGAGTGATGACTCCCGCCAGGTTCGGGTGCGAAGAACCTTGTGCCACCCTTTCGACGCTCGCCGCGACAACCATCTACTGGAACCTCATAAAGCCCACCGATACCAAACAATCTACGAACTGACTTTCGTCCCCTTGCGTCGCCAACTCGGCTCCTTATTCAGCGACGATTGCGTAAACCGGCGCAGCGCGTGGATCGCCCGGCCATAAGTCATCACCGCATTCGACGACAGCAACGAACCTGGGGGCTGATCCATAAACGGCATAAATTTGTCGGGAAATCCCGGCATCGTGCATCCAATGCAAATTCCGCCTACGTTGGGACAGCCGCCAATTCCGCCCATCCAACCACGCTTGCCAACATTGCATTGAACCACTGGCCCCCAGCATCCCAGCTTCACGATGCACAGAGGTGAACCGTATTCCTCCGCGAACTCCCCCTGCTCGTAGTAACCGCCTCGATCGCAACCTTCATGAACCGTCGCGCCAAACAACCACGTCGGACGCAACGCATCGTCCAGCGGAATCATGGGAGCGCGACCGGCCGCCATATAGAGAAGATAGAGAAGCGTCTCCATGAAGTTGTCAGGCTGGACGGGACATCCTGGCACGCACACGATCGCAATGTTTGCCGTGGATTTCCAATGCCATCCCAGATAGTCGGGAAGGCCCATGCACCCAGTGGGATTCCCTTCCATCGCGTGGATGCCGCCGTAGGTCGCGCACGTTCCCGCCGCCACCACGGCCCAGGCGCGGGGCGCGAGCCGATCGATCCATTCACACGTCGTTATCGGTTGACCAGTTTTCTGATCGGTGCCGAAAGAGGCCCAATAACCGTCTTCCTTATTGTTCTCGTTGGGAATCGAACCTTCGACCACCAGGATGAAGGGAGCTAATTCGCCTTCGGCAGCCAAATGGAAACGTCTTAGAAAATCGTCGCCGTTCTCCAGGGCGAGAAACGGATTATGAAAACGCACCTTGGGAATCCAAGGCATGGAACCAAGCACAACATCCTCGATACTCGGCTGCGTTGCCGCAGTCATAGCAATGGTGTCGCCGTCGCACCCCAAACCCGCGGTGATCCAGAGCACATCGATTTCAGAGATCGCTTGCGGAGCTTGCGAACTGCCTCGAATCATCGCAGTGTCAGCCACTCGAGTTCTGCTCCGACAGACCTAAAAATGAGAAGCGGCCCGCTAACCGAGGTCGGTCCAACTGCGTATTCTACAGAAATCCCTCACAGTCGAAAGGTTAATTTGCGGGGCGAGAAGCCGGCCCAGCGCCGCACGGCCTTGCATATCACAGGGCGTGACCCGCGGCTCGCAGCAAGCCGGCAAGTGGGAGGCGCCGAAAATATTCCTGACCGATCACATCGCACTGATTCTGATATACCGCCGGACATCTTTGAGAGACATCAGAAAGATGTATCCTGCAAAAATCAAGCCAGCAGCTCCCACTACATTTCGAGCTATCCTGAATGTGTTCATCGTGCTCCCTTCCACCTCATTCATAGTTTAGCTTCGATGCCGTTGTTCTGTGAAAGGTTTTCATCGGCAATGGCGGCTTGAACAGCAGCGTTACGTTGCCGTCACGCGACCCGGCGACGAACTATACTTCCACCTGCTGTTGAGTGGGCTAGTGGCGGAGGATGTGAGACAGCCGTTTTTTCCGAATGAACACGATCGAGAAACTAAGTTCGGATCCAAGGATCGCCGTACGCAAGGCCGGATCGCCCGATCCCGAGGGTCACTGCATAGTTTATTGGATGCAGCGAGCACAGCGTGCCACGGACAACCCTGCGCTCGACGTAGCGGTAAGAATTGGCAATGAATTGCGAAAACCTGTGGTCGTGTTCTTTGCACCGGTACCTTTTTATCCGCGAGCCAACCAACGGCATTATTCGTTTTTAATCGACGGCATCCCTGATATTGCTGGGGCTCTTATACGCCGCGGCGTTGGGTTTGTTCTTCGTGCCTATCCCGAGCACAGTCTGTTCAAGTTCTGCGCAGAGGTTCGTGGTGCCATGGTAATCGGCGATGAGAACCCCATGCGCGAGCCGGAGAAATGGCGGTCTCAGGTCACGCGGCAAATCCGCATACCTTTCTGGACAGTCGACGCTGACGTGATCGTGCCGTCGCATCTTCTGAAGCGCGAACACTATGCTGCTCGCACCATCAGACCACGCCTCAATCAACTCCTGCCTGAATTCCTGGTTCCCTGCACCAATCCCGCCGCTAAAGTTCCATGGGCGCCGCCGCCGCACCTGCGCTCCCTCCCATTGGACCAGGATTTCACGCTCGGATGGACTCTGGATCGCTCTGTGCCACAAGTGAAATCCTTGCGCGGCGGCAGTAAACAGGCTCTGCGACTACTGCATGAGTTCGTGAAGAACAAATTGAGCGACTATCCCGTGCAGCGCAACCGTCCAGAATCTGACGGTACCAGCAAACTTTCCCCCTACTTGCATTTTGGCCATATCGGACCGCGCACGGTGGCGCTTGCAGTGCAGAAAACAGATGCGCCTTTAGCGGCGAAGCAAGCTTTTCTCGAACAACTCATCATCCGCCGCGAACTCGCGGTCAATTTCGTTCGCTTCAATCCTTCCTACGATTCGCTGGATTGTCTCGAGCCATGGGCGGATCGGTCGCTGGCTGAACACGCAGCAGACCGCAGACAAGTTATCTACAGCGAGCAGCAACTTGAGAATGCTGAGACGCACGACCCGCTGTGGAATGCCGCGCAAAAGCAAATGGTTCTCACCGGCTGGATGCACAACTATCTCCGCATGTACTGGGCCAAGAAGATTTTGGAATGGAGTCCTTCGATCGCCGTTGCTTATCGCCGCGCCGTGTGGCTCAACGATCGTTATGAGCTTGATGGACGCGATCCAAATGGGTACGCCGGGATCGCCTGGGCAATCGTCGGAAAGCATGACCGTGCCTGGTCCGATCGGCCGGTGTTCGGGAAAATTCGCTATATGTCCTTTGCCAGCACTTCGCGAAAATTTGACTCTAAGAAATACATCGAGCAGATCGCAAGTTTGGAGAGGCGTGGTGCTGCCGCACAGTAGGTTCAGATGCGTTTACGAAGTTTTACTCCCAATTGACAGACTCTTTACAAGACTCGCCGCAAGCCCAGCCGGAGTTTCCCGTTCTTATCATGTGAGCAGCGATCAAGCTTGCAGAACAGAATGGGAGTCTTACGGTCATGATGAATCACGGAAGAATTTTCTATGTTGACGACAATCCCAAATCACGACGGCTTTTGACCAGCGTAATCAAGAGTTGCGGCTTTGAAGTGATAAGTGCTGGAGATCCGATGGAAGCGCTCTCTCGAATCAGGAAATGTTCTTTCGATCTGGCCTTGCTCGATTATCAGATGCCATATTTGACTGGCTCACAGTTGGCACAACGAATTAAGGATGCAAAGCCCGACATTCCTGTCGTGCTGATTTCCGGTTTTTCGGCTCTACCGCCCTTTGAACTGATCTTCGTGGACGCTCACGTAGGTCGCGGAGCAACCTTGGATGAACTCCTCGACACCATGCGCGGCTTGATCGATTCCAGGTGCGCTATTCTCGGAAGAGATTTAATCCCGCCGCCAAACACCAGTTCCCTGGCCGACGCAGCAACACGAATGTTCTGATAAATCGACAAATCGTGAAGTCCGTTCTTGCTCAGTCCGCAAAATGACGTTGCCTGTCGCTGCCCTTGCTCGCGAATTGGTATAGTCACGACCAAGAGCAATGTCCGCAAAACTCAACCGGCTTTCTCTGCCGCTCTGGCGTCAGGATTTCCGCCTGACCCTTCGCCTTGCCCTGCCGCTCATCTTCGCCGAGGTTGGCTGGATGAGCATGGGTATCGTGGATACCGTCATGGTCGGGCGGTTGCCCAACAGCGCCGTCGCCATTGGCGCCACAGGTCTGGGCCAGAGTCTCTACAACAGCGTTGCCATTTTCGGCGGAGGCCTGTTGCTCGGGATGGATACCTTCGTCGCACAAGCTTTCGGACGCGAAGATTTAGACGACGCAAGACATTCTCTGTGGAATGGATTTGTCCTGGCTTTGGTATTGACGCCGGTGCTGATGTCGGCGATTTCATTTTGGCCAGCCCTGATGCGGCACTTCGGAGTCAGCCCTGAGCTGGTAGAACCCATGCGCCCGTACCTGCAGGCGCTCAACTGGGGCACGTTACCGCTGCTCGCCTACTTCGCACTGCGGAGGTATCTGCAAGCGGTAAACGTGGCCCACCCTATCATGTTTGCCTTGATCTCGGCCAATATAGTCAATGCTGTTGGAAATTGGGTTCTCATCTACGGGCACCTTGGCTTTCGCGCCATGGGCATTACCGGCTCGGGCTGGTCAACTTGTATGGCCCGTGGTTATATGGCGCTCTGCCTCGCAATCACTCTTTTCTGGGTCGAATCGAAGCGCGTACGGCCGGGTCGGATGGGCACGCTCAGAATTGATATCCGAAGAATGTCAGCGTTACTCAAGCTCGGCGCACCTGCCGCAACGCAAATCCTCTGTGAAATCGGGGCGTTCTCTGCTGCAACCGCATTGTGCGCCAGACTCGGTCCCGTACCGTTGGCCGGACATGAGATTGCGTTGAACTGCGCCGCCCTTACCTTCATGGTGCCGCTCGGCGTCAGTTCCGCTGCGGCCGTTCGAGTCGGACAACAATTAGGGCGGCGCGATCCAGATGGAGCACGCCGCGCAGGGTGGTCCGCAATCCTCATTGGAGTCGGCTTCATGGCCTGCTCCGGATCGGTGTTCGTCTCGCTCCCAAAATTGATTGCGCGATTGTTTACACCCAATGCCGCCGTCATCCGAGTGGGCGCGCAGCTACTGTTGGTCGCTGCCGCGTTCCAATTGTTCGACGGCCTGCAAACCGTGGCTACCGGAGCGTTGCGCGGTGCGGGCGACACGCGCACCCCGATGCTGGCAAACTTTTTCGCTTATTGGCTAGTCGGACTTCCGTTAGGATACGTTCTGTGTTTCCGACTCGGTTGGGGCGCGCTCGGAATCTGGATCGGCCTGTGCGGCGGCCTGATGATCATCGGATCGGCCCTCGTGATCACGTGGCACAAGAGAGCGCTGCGTTAATGGCGCTGACCTGCTTGCCAGCAGCCCACCGCCTGCGTATCATGCAACCGTTATGACAACTGAAAATGTCGGCTTACAAACAAGCCTC
>JBEKGG010000182.1:0-8869 GCA_050012915.1 Terriglobales bacterium
AATGGCCCCGGCGATTCTGCTGCCAACAGGCTTCGTTGGATTCGGTGCAGAATGGCTTCTCCTTGCCGTAGCTGATGGTCTTGATGTTGCTGGCGCTGACCCCGCCTTGTACCAACGCGCTTTGGACACTGCCCGCACGACTGTCGCCCAAAGCCAGGTTGTACTCAGTGGATCCGCGTTCGTCGCAGTGTCCCTCGACAACGAAGTGAATATTGGGATGCTGCGACAGGAAAGCGACATCCGCCTGAATCGCACTTTGCTGATCAGAACGAATATCCGATTTGTCGTAATCGAAGTAAATGTCCTTGACGTTCTGCGAGAACAACTCCTCGTCGCTCGGTCCGGGTGCCGGCGCCGGTGGTGGCGGCGGAGGTTGCGTCACGGTGACCCGTGCCGTAGCTTGCTGCGTCCCGCCCGCTCCCTTCGCGGTCAACGTGTACGTGGTCGAATCCGACGGCGTAACCGACTGCGAGCCGTTTGCCTGCACGGCTCCCACGCCGTCGATGCTCACGTCCGTGGCATTCGTGGTCTGCCAGGTGAGCGTTGTCGATTGTCCCTGCTGAATGGCGTTCGGATTCGCCGTGAGCGAAGCCGTCGGCGCCGGTGGCGGTGGCGGCGGTGGTGGTGGCGGCGGTGGTGTCTTCTTGTGGCAAGCGCCAAGGAACAGGATGGCACCTAACGCGAATATAAGCGTGATCCACTTCATTCTTTGCTTCACTTTTCCTCCCTTGCGTATCGCGCGCGGCTGCCCACAACGCGCGCCTCAGAATTCATAGCGGGGCGGGTTCAATTCTCCGCCTCCTCCGGGCCAGTCAATTCGAAGAAATCGCCAAACAAAAGTGCTACAACACAGATGCTAAATCCTGCAACCTGGGATTTGGGTTTTTTCTAGGCTGGAGCTATTCTCGATAACATCTCTCGGCGTTACTTCCAACTCCAGTTTGGCTGCGTATTGCTTCCAGTGAACGTGAGTTGCTTTGGATTGCTCCCGTCGGCCAACATCTCCCAGATTTGTTCTCCTCCGGCGCGGCTGGACTGAAAAACAATATGCCTTCCATCCGGCGACCAGCAGGGAAAATCATTTCGTCCGCCATCATGGGTCAGTTGCACCCACTGCTTGCTGGCAACGTCCATGAGGTAAATATCGGATGCCCCAGGAGCACCCGGCCCGTAGTGTCGTATCCAGGCGAACAGCAGAAATTGCCCATTCGGAGACCACGCCGGCGAGACCGCATAACCCTGATCGGTAAGTCGCTGCACGTTGGTGCCGTCTGCTTCCATGGTGTAAATCTGCGGCAGGCCGGTGCGGCCGCTTACCCACGCGATTTGCGCGTTGGTCTTGCGATTCCATACCGGCGAAACGTCCGGACCCTTGAAAGACGTAACACGCTTCAGATTTCCTCCCGATTGATCGGCAGTGTAAATTTCAGGGTCTCCTGAACGAGATGATGAAAAGGCCAATTTGGTTCCATCCGATGACCATGCGGGTGACAAATTCGTGCCGCCGAATCTGGGGAATGTGACCAACCGGTTGAGGTCCATGGAGTACATCATGATTTCCCAACCTGTCTTCGTCATGGAACTGAAGGCCAGACGCGAGCCGTCGGGCGAAATCCGCGGAGAAAGCGAAATCCCATTTAAATGCGTGATCTGCCGCTGATTCGCGCCATCGTAATCCATCACCCAGACTTCTTTATGTCCGGTGCGGCTGCTGACAAAGTAAATCTGGCTTTCGGCAATGCCGGGAATGCCTCCGCCTAGCCGGAAAATGATTTCATTCGCAAACTTGTGCGCGATTGTGCGGGCAGCGTCGGTGGTAGCCGAGTCTTGGTACTGCTTGCCCAGCACCTGCGGGGACGCAATGTTTTTGACGTCATACAGCCAGCCCTGCACGGTTACATTGCCGCCGGTCACCCCCAGGTTGCCGAACACCAGCATCGCGGCATTGGGAGGTGGACCATTCCAGCCCGCGAACTGTACGTCGGTCGGCGTGCCCGGAACCGCCAGCGGATAGAAGCTCTTCGAAACCATGTCGAAGATGCCAGCGTTATCTAGGTCATTCCAGAGAGTGTCGTTGAAAACCTTGAGCAGGTCGGCGTTCTTGGCGTCTGAAGTGGAGGCCTTGAAGTCGGGGACCGCGAGGCGAACCTTCTCCATCCCCAGGCCCGTGCCGGTTTTAATCCACTCCTGGCCCAGGCAAGGAGTTATAAAAGCCGCAGTCAGTAGGAGAATGAATACTGCTGCGCTAACGCGAGATTTGATTATCCAGTAGTCCGTGCCGGTCGTCCTCGTGCCAATACCAGCGTTCGAAGCTGTACTCATCGTATGATGACGAACATTGAAGTGCAAGTTGCCCTCGCGCATTCGTAATGCCCTTCTTCGAGAACGTTGTTAGCTGAAAGCTGACGGCTATCTTTTGTAATCAAACCAAAACTCAACCGAAACCTTGCCCGCAGAATAATCCGGAGGCAAAGGGCCAAAAGTATCGATGCGTTGCAACGCCCGCACTGCTGACTGATCGAGCGAAGGCACGCCACTCGACTGCTCGATCTGCACGTTCGTGGGCTGCCCATCCCGCTTAATATCAAACGTTACATAAACTCTTCGCGCATCCGAAATTCCCGGATCCACCTCATACTTGAGCCAATTCTCTGAAACTTTTTGCTGCACCACGCGCACATACCACGCATAGCGCGAACCAAAATCGCCTCCGCCGCCGGTGAAGCCGAATCCGCCTTTCGCCCCGCCTGCATTAAACGATCCATAAGGTCCGCTGACCGGGCCGCCTTCTCCGAACGGAACTACGTTGCTGGCTTCTTCCTGCGGTTCAGGCTTGGGCTTCTGCTGCGCGCTGCTTCGTGGCGTCGGCTTTATCTTTGCATTCTTGTCAGGAATCGGAATCGCTTCCGGCTCTTTCTCTTCGGACTTCGGCTGCGACTGCGTCAATCCCTTGGATTCGTTCGCCAGTACATTCTGCGTCTGTTCCGTGCTGGCAGGCAGCGGAACTGAACTGACCAAGGTTACGCCCATTGCCTCTCCGCCGCCGCCCGCTCCCCAGGCGCTGCCTTTGCCACCCGACACAACCATCGCGTACAGAATGATGGAGCCAGCAACAGCAATGTGCAGCCCAGCCGACCACGCCAGGTTGCGGCCCCAGTTGTCGTGTTCGAAAAATATCTCAGCGTTGGCTTCCATGACTATCTAAAGGCTGGGTGACAATACTTACATTCGTGATTCCCGATTGCTTGACCGCATCCATAACTGTGGCGAAAGCGCCAAAGGGCACATTCTCATCCGCGCGAATAAAGATCGACTGGTGTTGCGGATCGCGAATCTTCTGACGAAGCTTGGCGGCAATCTCATTGATGTTGATGGGATCGTTGCCCAGAAATACACGCTGCTGCTTGTCCACGCTGATGACCAGCCGTTCCTCGGTAATTTCTTTTACCGTGCGGGTCTTAGGTACGCTGACCTCAATCCCCGATTGCAGCACCGGCGCGGTCACCATGAAAATGATCAGCAACACCAAGACCACGTCCACCAGAGGGGTAACGTTGATTTCGGAAATAGAAGATTGGGTCCGCCCGTTCGAAGCCGTGAAGGCCATTACCGCCGCACCTCCGGCGTTGCGGGCTGAGATCGCTCCACCGCATTCAGCATTTCCAGCGCGAAGTCATCCCCACGCGCCGCAAACTCGCGAATGGAACTGCCCAATAAATTGTAGCCAATGACCGCCGGAATCGCAGCCGCCAAACCCGCCGCGGTAGTGATGAGAGCCTCGGAGATTCCAGGCGCGACCGCGCGCAAAGTCGCACCTCCTGCCGTGCCCAGGCCATGAAACGCGTCGATAATTCCCCACACCGTTCCGAACAACCCTACAAATGGAGTAACAGCGCCGGTAATTGCGAGCCATGGCATGTTTCGTTCCAGCCGCGTGACTTCTTCCGAACACGCAATCTGCATGGCGCGCTGGATCGCAAGACTGCTGCCTTGGCGCTTGTGTTCCGCGAAGCCTCCCTCGAACACGGCGACCAACGGACTGGGTTTGAATTGCTCGGCTACGGCGGAAACATCCTGCAAGCGTTGAGCTTTGCGGAAAGCGCGCACAAAACGTCCACTCTGCACTCGTGCTCGTCGCACCAGGCTCCACTTGGAAAGAATAATGGCCCAGGAAATGATGCTGAAAGCCAGTAAGGATAGAAGCACGACCTTCGCGACGGGACCGGTTTCTCCGAGTAGATCGACGATCTCCCCGCCAACCACCGCTGCCAGAAGTGAGGGAAAATGCATTTTATTTTGGAGACTCTCGCAATTATAGACGAACATTCCCCGCTTCTTGGAGAGACGTACCGCATGCATTAACCGGATTTTCCTGTAGACAACTGAAACTGAGAACCGGGAGCTGGCAACTGGTTTTCATGTTATTCTGCGTTCAACCTCAAGCATCCCAGGACAGCTCGTGCTCGCCGAACTGAGGCTCGAAAATTACGCTGTCATTGACAATCTCGCGGTAGAGTTTGCTTTTGGCCTGAACCTGCTGACGGGCGAGACTGGCGCAGGCAAATCCATTCTGATCGATGCCCTGGCTTTGTTGCTCGGTGAAAAGGCTTCCAGCGACGTCATTCGCACCCACGCCGAACGTGCCGTGATCACGGCAGTGTTTGAAGTGGACGAGCGAACCGAAAACAGAATAAATAAAATTCTTGAAGCCAATGGCATCGACCCCAACCAGGAAGATGGATCCATTATTCTTCGGCGTGAGATCGCCACCGGAGGCAAGGGTCGCGTCTTCATCAACAATCAGCCGGCAACCGTAGCTGTGCTGCGCCAGTTGGCTCCGCATCTCGCGACCATCCACGCGCAAAATGAATCCATCCTCTCGTTCGATGCCGCAGCCCGACTCGATCTGCTCGATGCGTTTGCCAGCACCCAACTCGACGCAGTTAGCGATGCTTTCGCGCAGTGGAAGACTACAGCTAGCCGCATCGAAGAACTGGAGCATGGAGAGCAAGACCGGCTCCGCCTGCTCGACCTGTGGACTTTCCAGAAAAAAGAGATTGAAGACGCCAAGCTGCAACCCGGCGAAGACGAACGCCTCGAAACCGAGAAGCGCGTGCTGGCAAACGCGGAGAAGATTTACAGCGCAGCCATGAATGCCTTCGACTTGCTCTACGAAGGCAGCGCGTCAACTTCATCGTCGTTGCGCACAGCCCAGAAGCACATCGAAGAGCTCTCGCGATACGAGCCAAAATTTCAGGAAGCGCTTGCCGCGATCGAAACTGCGCGCATCAGCGTGGAAGATGTCGGCGCGACTCTTCGCGATTATGCCGGCGGCATTCAAGCCTCGCCCGAGCACCTCGCTGAAGTCGAAGATCGCCTTGCGCTCCTCGATCGCCTCAAGCGCAAGTACGGACCATCGCTCGATGACGTCATTCATCATGGCGAGGAAGTCAGCCGCAAGCTCTCCGAGATGGAAAACAAAGACGAAGTGCTGGCACAGTTGCGTCAAGAGCTGGCGCAAGCGGCCGAGGAATATTTAAAGTCGGCCCGCGCCATCTCGAAGAGACGCTACGAAGCCGCGCGCAAGCTGGAGAAGCTGGTCGAGGCGGAAATCAACGATCTCGCTATGAAATCTAATTTCCATATCGAGGTCAGCGGCGCAGACGAAGAAGGGAACTGGACGGCCTCCGGCTTCGATCATGTTGTGTATTTGATTTCGACAAATCCTGGCGAGCCATTGCGGCGGCTGGAGCATATTGCGTCAGGAGGCGAACTGTCGCGGGTGATGCTGGCCTTGAAAGCCAGTGTTGAAACCGGACAGACCAAGAAAGCCAGTGTGCAGCGGGCACCCCTTCGACAACCTCAGGGCAAGCTCTCGCCTGCGCACCGAACTCTCATCTTCGACGAGATCGATACCGGCATCGGCGGACGCGCGGCCGAAGCCGTTGGCAAAAAGCTGAAAACATTGTCGCGAGCGAACCAAGTGCTCTGCGTGACCCACTTGCCACAGATTGCGACTTTTGCTGACCATCATTACCTGATCGAGAAAAAAACCTCTGCGGATCGCACGCGAACCGCCGTTCGTCTTATTACCGGCGAGGAGCGCACCGAAGAAGTGGCCCGCATGCTGAGCGGCGCCAAGCTGACCGAAACCTCCCGCAAGCACGCCGAGCAAATGCTGAAGACGAATGCGTGAGCACTGACGCGATCGTCGAACCCCACATGCTAACGCCGAAAAGCACGACGTTAGCAGGGCCTAGTCGCCGGTCGATGAGTGTAATCGCGATGTTTCAACAGTTGTGGTCCATAGCCATCACCGCACATCGCGATGTGACCTTCGCTTTACGGGCTGCAACTGTTTGCAGATTGACAGGACGGCAACCATAGAACATACTCTGCCCTGAGTTTAGGGCACATCCTTTCTGCATCGGCTTTCTACGGAAAGCATTCGGCCCAACTGTATGGAAGGACCTTCGTAGTCGGCAGCTCGTTTTCAACGCCGAGGCACGGTTCAATCGAGGAGGGCAAAATTTCGATGAACATTCTTCGCATAGCTTGCATGTTCGGTGGATTCTTGTCTCTGGTTCTCTCGCTGTCAGCGCAGACTTTCACGACGCTGCGCAGCTTCGACGGCACGGACGGTAGCCAGGTCTTTCCGGGGCTGGTCCAGGCTGCCAATGGCGATCTCTACGGGGCAACGGCTGACGGCGGGGCCAACAGCAACAAGGGCTGCGTCGCCAACTGTGGTACGGTCTTTAAGATCACCTTAGCTGGCAAACTGACCACCCTTTACAGCTTTTGCTCGCAAAGCGGTTGCTCGGACGGCGCCGAGCCCCAAGCGACGCTCGTGCAGGACACCAATGGGAACCTCTACGGAACGACATTTATTTTGGGGGCCAACGGTGGTGGGACGGTCTTCAAAATCAGCCCCGGTGGCAAGCTGACCACCCTTTACACCTTTTGCTCCAAAAGCGGTTGCTCGGACGGAGACGGCCCCAATGCGCCGCTGGTACAGGCTACCAATGGGGACCTTTACGGAACAACGCTCTTTGGTGGGGCCAGCAACGCCTGCTCTGGCGGCGGCTGTGGCGTGGTCTTCAAAATCACCCTTTCTGGTACATTCACCACGCTGCACAGCTTCGACTCCACGGACGGCGACGCGCCCAGGGGGCCGGTCCAGGCCACGGATGGGAACTTCTACGGGACAACGAACCAGGGCGGAGCCCACGGTGGTGGCACGGTCTTCAAAATCACTCCCAGTGGCAAGCTGACCACGCTTTACAACTTCTGCTCCCGAAGCGGTTGCACGGACGGCGAGGCACCCTTGGCGGGGGTGGTCCAGGGCACGGATGGGAACTTCTACGGGACAGCGACCGCGGGCGGAGCCAACGGTTATGGAACCGTCTTCAAAATCACCCCCAGTGGCAAGCTGACGACGCTGGGCAGCTTCGGCCCGTTCGGCTATCCCGAGTCGACCCCGGTCCAGGCCACCGATGGGAACTTCTACGGGACGACCAGCTCCGGCGGGACCGAGGGCTACGGCACCATCTTCAAAATCACGCCCAGTGGCAAGCTGACAACGCTGCACACCTTCGATGGCACGGACGGTGCGGAGATCGCGGCGGGGCTAGTCCAGGACACCAATGGGAAGTTCTACGGGACAGCCCCCTATGGCGGAGCGAACAACGATGGGACGGTCTTCAGCCTGTCTGTAGGTCTGGGCCCGTTTGTGGAAACACAGCCGACCGCCGGCAAGGTGGGAGCGGCTGTCAAGATTCTGGGAACGGATCTGACCGGCGCAACTAGCGTCACGTTTAACGGCACAGCGGCGGTCTTCAAAGTGGTTTCGGCTTCCTTGATCACGACCAACATACCAACTGGTGCGACTACTGGCACAGTCGAGGTGACGACACCCAAGGGAACGCTCAAGAGCAACGTGGTCTTCCGGGTGACGAACTGACACCTTGAGCCGTTCGGAATTAAAAAATACGGGCCGCCCGATGTCTGGGCGGCTTCTCTCTTGCATCAAGCCGACAGTGGTCGCATCCTGTGACTGTTGTTAACACCATTACACTCAAAATCCCTTAATCAGCGTTACTGACACGCCGCGGCGTCCACGCCTTTGATCTTCACGGCGATGTCGATGAACGCCAGCGCGGCGCGGCTCAGGGCTTTGTCTTTGCGGAAGACCAGGGCGAGATCGCGGCGAACCGTGGCGTCGGAGATGGGAATGGCAACCAGCGCGTTGGCGCGCATATCCTCCAGCACATTAGAGCGGGCGATAAAGCCGACGCCGGCGTCCGCGGCTACGAAGCGCTTGAGCAGTTCGCTGGAGTCGAGTTCCATGGTGTATCGCGGCTTGAGCTTGCGTTCGTAGAAAAGATTCTCCAGGGCGTCGCGGGTATGCCCGATCTTGGGCACGACCAGCGGGAACTTTGCCGCCTGGGCAATCGTGGCTGATTTCATCTTGGCCAACGGATGCTGTGGCGGAGCGATAATCACGAGCTCGTCGCGATGAATCAGAACGACGGTCAGACGCGCATCGCTCACGGGCAGGGAAACGACGCCAAAGTCCACGGAATTATCGACAACGGATTCCAGAATTTTGGCGTAGTCCGCACGCTTAATATTCACGCTAACGCCGGGATACTGCTTCTTAAACTCAGCGAAAACCTCGGGCAGAATGTGAAGGCACGTTCCCTCGTTGGCCCCGACCACAATCTCGCCGCGAGGTACGCGCTCGGTTTCGGCGATCGCGGTCAGCATGGCTTTGCGCGCGGCCACTGTTTGTTCCGCAAATTTCTGGAAGAGCTTGCCCGATGCCGTGACGGAAACCTTTCCGCCGGATCGGTCTAGCAACTTCGCGCCT
>JBEKGG010000183.1:0-8764 GCA_050012915.1 Terriglobales bacterium
CTTGAACTCCTGGACGGCCTGGGTATTGCGCTCGAAACCCCTGCGGATATAAGGAACGAAGTACCTCTTTGGAAAATGATACGGGAGATTGTCCGTCAGGTAGAGGAAATCCGTATCGTCGAACTTGAGAACGTGATGAGCAGTCTAAAAATAAAGGCTTCTCGTCAGGCTTTAGAATCGGCCATAGATGCCCACAAGCGTACTTTCAAGATACGGCGTAGTGGCAGGGAGAAGTTCGTAGCCCTTGAACACTGAACGGCGTGAAACATCGTGTGCTGGATGAGTAAATGGACAAGAACCCGCCGCGACCCGGGACGCACTTACGATGACGAGGCGGTGCGTGAACTCCGGAAAGATGTTACCCGCGTGCGCGAACTCGTAGAAATCGGACTGGAGGCCGAGTCTGATTATGTGGATTTGATTAACAAACTGGAACCGGGAATGACCAAGGACAGGCGCAAGGAACTGATCAAGCAGTTTCGCGACGCCGTTTATGAGCATCAACAGCGCGATCTACCACGTCGTTGATTTCCTTCCGGGTCTTACGCAATTCGTCGGGAGTCATTCTTTTTGCGGCAGAGTCGACCAACTCGTCCATGCTGTCTAACAGCGTGTCCATGGCGGATTTTGGCTTAGTGGATGACGTAGCCATCTGAGCACCCTTCTTGCGATTCTTGTTCGCCATTACAGTTTACTCTACCGCGCCAATCTTGGCCGATGATACGTGACCGAGGTGCCACCACCTAAGAGTGGTCACGCTCGACAGAAGATGCAAGTGCCTCCCAAGCAGTTGATTTCCATTCCTGCGCAGCCCTGCCTTCAACTCGAGTTTCAGCCGGGCGGCAGTGCGCAATCGCTCCGCAGAAACACGATCAGCGTTGATTCGCTTTCGATAACCGACCATTCAACGGCCGTCGTCTTGACAGAAAGCGGGCCGGTCGATTCTAATTAGCTTTGTCAGCCTGGTTGCGACTCAGTCGCAACTACACAAAACCAAAGAAAAAAACTTTCAGATCAGGATGAAGAAGGTCAGATGTCCAAAGCGCTTGTTGCAACTGAGTCGCAACTAGGAAGATCGAGTACCGGCACCGAAATCACCCGTCCCTCGCTGATGAAGGAACTAGCTTCACGGCACGTCCGTATGACTCCTCAGCGACGCCTGCTGGTGAATATCATTCAAGACTCGCCCCGGCATCTGGACGCGGCCACGCTGCTCAAGATGGCCAGGAAACATGATCCCGACATCGATCGCGCCACCGTCTATCGAACCCTCGCCTTGCTCAAAAATCGCGGACTGATCGATGAACTTGATCGCATGCCCATCGAGGGCGAGAAACACGACTACGAGGCCAAGACCAATCGCGATCACTGCCACAGGGCTTGTTTCCGCTGCGGCGGGATTATGGAATACACCAGTTCATCGTTCGAGAAACTGAAAGAAGAGATGGCCAAACAGAGCGGCTTTCACATAAGAGTCGTACGGCTGGAAGTGGGCGGAGTTTGCAAACAATGCCAGAAAGCCGTGAGCTAGGTTTTTTGGCCTCGCAGATGCGACTGAATCGCACATAAACATAATTTTCTTAAGACCTCAAAAGGTGCTTATTGCGTAGCGTCATACTTTTTTGTTTCACGTGCATGCTCCTCGCCCTCAATTGCTGGGCCGGGACTGGCGGAAGTGTGTCCGGTACGGTCAAGGATGCGAGTAATGCCGTGGTTACGAATGCCGCGGTAACTGCGACCAACGTGGAAACTGGCGTTCTGCTCCAGATCACAACCAACGGCCAGGGATTTTATTCATTCCCCAATCTCGCCATCGGACGCTACAACATTGCGATCCAAAAGACCGGGTTCAATCCCTACCAGCGAACCGGCATCGGCGTCGACGCTAATAGCGCGCTCGTCGTCGACGCCGTGTTGGAAGTGGGCGCTCGTTCGCAGGCAATCACCGTAAACGAGACCGCGGCTCACGTCGACACGTCCGATACGCAAATCGGAGAGGTTATCAGCGCTACAAAAATGACCACCGTTCCTTTGGATGGCCGCAGCTACACCGATCTGCTTGCTCTCCAACCGGGCGTTGTTCCCGCGACTTCGCTCACCTCAAACACGCAGCAGGACGTCGGCGTCAGCGCACTTTCCCCTTCCGGCGGTTTGAACCCCGGAACGATTTCGATCAATGGTCAACGCGAGTTCTCGAATGCGTTCATTGTGAACGGCAGCGACGCCGAAGAAGACGTGAATTCCGGCGCGGCAATCATTCCGAACCTTGACTCCATCGCCGAGTTCCGCATCCTTACCAGCAACTCCGACGCCGAATATGGCGGGCACAGCGGCGGGCAGATCAACGTTGTCACGAAATCGGGCACCAACCAATTTCATGGAGACGTATTTGAATTCCTGCGCAACACGAACCTCGACGCCCGAAATTATTTTTCTCCAACCCGCGGCACATTCGATCAAAATCAGTTTGGCGGAACCTTCGGTGGCCCGATCCGGAAAAGCAAAATCTTTTTTTTCGCCGATTATCAGGGGACTCGATCCACCCAGGGAGTCGACACCGGTCAAATCCCAGTCCCTTCCCTGCTCGACCGCTCGGGCCAGTTGTCCGATCTGGCTAGCTCCCTGACCGGCACGGTCACCGGCCAAAATTGGGCAAACCTGCTCTCCCAGAAATTGGGGTACGCTGTTTCCCCTGGCGAACCTTATTACACTGCCGGATGCGCCAGTTCTTCGCAGTGTGTTCTTCCCAACGCGGCAATTCCGACGTCCGCGTGGTCTGCACCAGCGAAGAATCTATTGCAGTACATTCCGCCGCCGAATGTGGGCGCCACCAATTTCGCAACCTCGGACTTCAATCAAACTTTGCGCGACGACAAAGGCGCCTACCGGCTCGACTACAACAGCCGTTGGGGCCTGCTGTCGGCTTACTATTTTCTCGACGACTACACGCTCAACAATCCATATCCCGTAGCGCAAAGCGGAGCAAGTGTGCCGGGCTTCAACGCGCTTTATTTAGGGCGGGCTCAGTTGCTCAGCCTGGGCGACACGAAGACGCTGGGATCAACGGCCGTCAACGAATTCCACTTCAGCTATATGCGCGATCACAACGACCTCGGCAAACCGGTCGGCGGACTCGGCGTCAGCCTGGCGTCGCAGGGATTCGTGACTGGTGCGGGAACGCCCGGTATTGTGCCGCTCGATCCGCAGGGCGAAGGAGTCGAAAACATCGTATTCAACGCCTATTCCATCGGGACCAACGCGAACGAGTTGAAGCAGGTCAACAATACTTTCCAATGGCTCGACAATTTTTCCAAAGTGGCCGGCCGCCACACCATGAAATTCGGAGCAGAATTTCACTACGACCAGATCAACACCAATCCAATCGCGCAATTTAATGGCAACTTCCTTTTCACCGGGAGCGAGACCGGATCCGACTTTGCCGATTTCCTGCTTGGAATTCCAAGCCAATACAATCAGAGCCAACTGCTGCCGTTCTACGGCCGAAATAAATACTGGGGCCTGTACGCGCAGGATAGCTGGCGCGTGCGCTCGAATCTGACGCTGAACTACGGGCTGCGCTGGGATCGCATCGAGCCCTGGTACGAAAAAAATAACGGCATCTCAACCCTTGAACCGGGCAAGTCCTCGATTGTTTTTCCGGGCGCGCCCGCCGGAATTCTCTTTCCTGGCGATCCGGGTGTGCCCCGAACCTTAGCGCCTCCCGGCAATCTTGATTTTGCGCCGCGCGTTGGATTGGCCTACTCGCCCGAAGCGAAAGACGGCACTCTTCTCGGCAAAATTCTAGGCGGTCCCGGCAAGACCAGCATACGAGCCGGCTTCGGTATGTATTACACGGCCATCGAGGCGCTGACGGTTGGGATACTGGCCGCGAATCCTCCCTTCGGTACCACATACTCGAGTCCGGCCCCGCCGCTGTTTGCGACTCCATTCATCACGGCCTCGACCGGACAGGATCAGGGGCAGCCGTTTCCGTTCAATCTAGTCACGCAAAAAGCGTCGAGCAGCAATCCGGATCCAAACGTGAACTGGTCGCAGTACGAGCCCATTAGCGGCATCCCGGCATATGCGTCGACCAATCGCATTCCCTACGTCGAGCAATACTCGCTGTCGATCGAGCGGCAACTTCGAGCCAACACCGTATTCAGCGCGAGCTACGTGGGCGCGCAGGCGCATCGGCTTCTGGTGATGGTCGAAGCTAATCCTGGCGACCCAGCTCTTTGCCTGAGTTTGAGCCAGCCCAACCAGGTCGCGCCGGGATCTCCCACCTGCGGTCCGTTCGGCGAAAGCAACGTGTTCACCACGGCATCCGGACAAATCATCAACGGAACTCGCGGCCCGCTGGGTCCCAACTTCGGCAGCGACACCGATCAGGCGACCATTGGCAAATCGAATTACAACGCTCTCGAAGTCAGCCTGCGCCACACCAGCGGACGTTTGGAATTGTCTGCGGGATACACCTACAGCAAATCGATGGACCAGTCTTCGAATCTGGGCGAAGAAGTAAATCCGATCAATCCGGCGCTCAGTTACGCGCTATCTTCTTTTGACATCACCCACAACTTCGTCGTCAGCTACAACTACAGAATTCCATTTGAAACTCTGTTCCATGCTTCGAATCGTTGGACCGAAGGTTGGGAAATCTCAGGCATCACGCATTTCAGTTCGGGCCTGCCCGTCACTCTCATCAACTACGGTGACAATTCCCTGCTCGGAGCCGAACCGAATGGCATCAACAATTATGGCGTCGACGAGCCCGACTACACTGGCGGTGCTCTCGATCTGAATCACAATCCTCGCAACGGACGCCCTTACTTCGATCCTTCTCAATTCAGCGAGAACGCCCTGGGCACGCCGGGCACGGCGAAACGCCGCTTCTTCTACGGACCGGGCATGGACAATTACGATATGGCTTTGCTGAAAAATGTTCGCCTCACTGAATCGAAGTCGCTGCAATTTCGGCTCGAAGGTTTCAACGTTTTCAATCACGCTCAGTTTTTCGGACCGCAATCCGTCGACGGCAACATCAACAGTTCCAGCTTCGGCCAGGTCGTCAGCGCCAATCCGCCTCGCCTGGTGCAGTTGGGCGCAAAATTCTTTTTCTAGTCACGCCAACCAACACATAATTTTCAATCTGGGAAAATTCTGTCCAGTTTTTGGAATCACTCCCAGAAATCGCTTGCATTCTCGTGGTTCTGTTGCTAACTTCGCGGCCATCTGATGGGCCAGCATTGATTTCGTAGGATCGCCGGGCGCTCGGCTCCTTTCTGGGTAGAGTTCCGCGAAAACGGACTCGGGTTGTAACGCTGCGCAGCTTTTCTTCACAATCAGCTAGGCCCCACAGAAAGGAGACTTATGTCTACTCCGAAGAAACTTGCAATTGCCGGTAGTGAGCGCGCTCCCCTCGCGGGAGCGAAAGAGATTGGTCCAGCCAATCCACACGAAAAACTTGATGTCACCATCCGTTTGCGTTCTCGCGCAGGAAAAAAGCCGATTGTCAGCGCCGACGCATTCACCAAGCCCATCGCAAAACGAACCATTTTGACTCGCAAAGAATTCGAACAAAGCCACGGCGCCTCGCCTGAAAGCATTGCTCGCGTCGAGGCATTCGCGCACGAACATAAACTTACGGTCAAGGAAAAGAGTGCAGCCCGCCGTACCGTCATTCTCACCGGAACCGTCGCCGCCATGGATCAGGCATTTGGCGTTCAACTGAAGGAATACCAGCATCCTAGCGGCAACTATCGCGGCCGCACTGGCCCGGTTCAAATTCCTGCCGACTTACAGGATGTGATCGAAGGCGTTTTCGGACTCGACAATCGCCCGCAGGCCAAACCCCATTTTCGTCGCCGGCGCGCGCATCCCCAAAGCGTCTCCTACACCCCGCTCCAAATCGCCCAACTCTACGACTTTCCCACCGGAGTAGATGGATCAGGCGAATGCATCGGGCTGATCGAGTTAGGCGGCGGATACAAACCGACCGATCTCGCCAACTACTGGAAACAACTCAACCTGACCGAGACCCCGAACGTATCGGCGGTTTCCATCGGCGACGGCAGTAACAATCCCACCGGAAATCCAGACGGCCCCGACGGCGAAGTCATGCTCGATATAGAAGTCTCGGGCTCAATCGCGCCGGGCGCGAAAATCGTCGCTTACTTCGCCGACAACACCGACGCCGGCTTTCTCAATGCGGTCACGACCGCTGTTCACGACAGCACGAATAACCCGTCCGTGGTCTCGATCAGTTGGGGCGGTCCTGAATCCACCTGGACGCCGGCGGCAATGACCTCGATGGATGAGGCATTTCAAGCTGCCGCCGCTATGGGAGTAACCGTCACCGTTGCCGCCGGCGACGACGGTTCGACCGACGGAGTAACCGACGGCCTCAGCCACGTCGACTTCCCTGCCTCGAGTCCAAATGTTCTAGCCTGCGGGGGCACAAAGCTGGTGGCCTCGGGCAACTCCATCGGCAGTGAAGTGGTGTGGAACGAACTGGCAAACAACGAAGGCGCAACCGGAGGCGGCATCAGTGACCAGTTCCCGCTGCCGAGTTGGCAGGCCAACGCGGGCGTGCCGCCTTCCGCCAATCCAAACCACAATGTGGGACGCGGCCTTCCCGACGTGACCGGAAACGCTGACCCAACTACTGGCTACGTCACTCTCGTCGATGGCAAGCCCGACGTGATCGGCGGCACCAGCGCCGTCGCTCCGCTATGGGCAGGATTGATCGCGCTCATCAACGAGAGCATCGGAAAACCGGTTGGCTTTATCAACCCGTTGCTCTACCAGGACGCCGGAACCGCAGACGATGTCAACGACATCACCGTCGGCAACAACGGCGCCTACTCGGCGGGCCCGGGGTGGGATGCGTGTTCCGGCCTCGGCTCACCGATTGGGACGCAAGTTGCCGCGGCATTGGGTGCACCAGAATCGGCCCAAGCCAAGCGAACCGGAACTTAACCGGAAAAACAAAAGTGGCGCGGCCATTCGTGCCGCGCCACTCTCTCACAGAAACAAACTGAGAACCGGGAACCGCCAACTGACAACTGGTTTCTTCTTATCGGGTGCGCCGCTTTGGCACACCGGGCATAGCCTACCCAAAATACCTTGACAGCGATAACGCCCGAGAGCAATCTTGTCCGAGCGTTCTGACGAGGTAAGTTATGGATCGCAGGCAACTCTTACTCGGAGCCACTGCACTTGCATTACTCAGAAACCTCAATCTCAATCACCTGCTCGTAGCTCAAGTTGGCCAGGTAAACGTGGCCAGCCATCCCTCTGATCGCGAACGGGCCGGTCTGCGTGGTTCAGTCAAGACATGCAGTGCCTCCATCGGCACTGAAACCGAGTCGATGAGCGAACAGGAGTATGCCGCAGATGGACGGCTGCTGGTTTGGCGAGGCCGTCTCTTCACTGGCCCCGTTGAGAGCATCTACTCCTACGATGGAGCTGGGAAGTTAATTCGGGTCACCAGCAGTGGCTCCGGCGCGATTGACGAATTCCACTACGACGAGCAAGGCAAGAAGACCAGAATCCGAACAGTCCCCCCTCGACCCAGTCAAGAGGGGATGGCGGCGGGCACCGAGATCATCTTCGAAATCGCGGAAGAAGGCAATGATCTGAATGGTGGTGGAACCGTCACTACACGCTACAACGACGACGACCAACCAGTCGAGTCTCTGGTTCGTGACGCCCATGGAGTGCTGGTAACGCGGATCACCCATAACTATGCGAACGGGCGTCTATCCAGCGAAATACTCGTGAAGGAAAACCTTGATCTTCCCAAAGAGTTTCTGGAGCAGCCGTCTGGGGAGCAATTGTCCGAGCAGGAGCAGCGTGCGATGCGGGCGCAGATCAAGGAACTCCTGAGCCAGCATGGTCTCGACACCACGGAAAGGTCTTACATCTATGACAACGAAGGCCGCGTCGGCCGTGTGACGACGCAGATGGGTAACCTGCGCATAGAGACCAGCACCACCTACAACGAGCATGGCGATGAGGCCGTGACAGTTCGAAACCAGAGCGGATCACCGGGTGAGCCGGATAGTCCAAAACCCGCCCACATTCACAGCGACCGTTCGGAGGTTCGCTACTTTTATGAATACGACAGCCACGGTAATTGGACGGAGAAAACAGACAAGACGGTTCATGGATCATCCGAGACTCACCGCAAGTTAACTTATTATTGAGTGCGGCAGGCGGGAGACCCACCCTTTCGCGTTCTTCGAGGGTGCGCCCAAGAGTTCGCCTCTACGCCTCGCATATCCGGTCGGACGCACTGCACTCCTTTGTCGAGACCGACGGCTGGGAACCAACGCTTCCCCCTTATTCCTGCCCGCACAGGCTACCGCTCGATCGACATGTTTTCGTCGGATACTCCCGATTCGGGAACCAACTCCCGCCCCAGTCATTTTGTTCTTGAACTTAGCTAACCACTTTAGATAACATAGGAAGGCAGAACTTATCTGCAAGATAATATCCGATCTTTGACAACCTAGCCAGAAAAAAGCTTTGACATCCGTCATGATGCCAAACTGGAACCACAAACTGCCGGGAACCCCGCTAACTCCAATGTTTCCAAGATTTTGCCTCTAACCACCTTTAAAACCATAGATCTAGGAGGAGCAAAAAAATCCGGTCCTTTGTTTTCTAGATTTTGCGCGGAAACGAGAGTTTTTTTCTCGTGGGGACCGCAGGGCTCTCAGCCCCGTTCAATCGGGGCCATACAAGACCCATCTTTATG
>JBEKGG010000184.1:0-8697 GCA_050012915.1 Terriglobales bacterium
AAAGGCTGGTGCCCCAGGCGCCGGCACCGATCACGGCAATCTCGCTCATGCGCGCCTCCACTGAAAGCGAGATTCGGTGTGAGCGAGCAGACGGCGGATATTTTCGTGATGTTTGGCAATGATGAGAGCGCAAGCGACCGCGATAAACCCAAGCACTCCGGAAGTGCGCTCAGGCTCGACAATCCGAGCCAGGAGCGGGAACAGCGCCACCGTCAGAATCGAGGCGAGTGAGACGTAACGAAACGCCAAGAAGATCACGATGAAGACAGCGAGCATCACCAGAATGCTCTTTGGCGTGATAAGCACAAAAGAACCCAATCCCGTGGCCACACCTTTGCCGCCTCGAAAACGCAGCCACACTGGAAACATATGACCCACGATGGCAAAGAGCGCTGCCGCGCCGAGCAGCGTTTTGTTGCCGGGGAAACTCAAGCGTGTAATGAGAACGGCGGTAAGGCCCTTCAGGGCGTCGAGAGCGAGGGTGAGTGCCCCCAATCCTTTTGAAGTGCGAGACACGTTGGTTGCGCCGATATTCCCGCTGCCGGTTTGCCGAATGTCCTTTCCGCGAAATACGCGCACCAAAAGGTATCCGAATGGGATGGAACCCAGGAGGTAGCTGCACGCGGCGGTGAGAACGAAGCTGGTCATTTGTACGTATGTCTTGGACAACGAGTCCGGACAAAATGCTCTCGCGACGAACCGGCTAAATGCCGGTGCTACGTCAGCGGGAAGCTTCCGATCTTCGTGTAGCGTGAACCTCCCGGTGAGAGCTGGCTCTGGTACAGAAAAAACTCGTGGGCCGACATGGTACCAAAGTCGGGAGTGGGCAGAGCTGTCAATTTTTCCTGCAAGCGCTGGAAATTCTTATTTGGAGAGTATTCCTTTCGTCGGCCGGGTGCACCCGAGCGTCCGCCGCGCGCCAGCGTGAGATGAGGTGTGAAAGGATGATCTTCTTTCGGAACACCCAGAGCGAACGTCGTCTCGTCGACGGCTGTGGCGAGAGATGAAAGTGCGGGCCCGGATTCAATTCCGACCCAGAAGACGCGGGCAGCCTTTGCGGTGGGGAAGAAGCCATAGCCGCGGAATGAAATTTCGATGGGCTGGGCTCGGATACTGGAGAGTGCCCGCTTGATTTCCTCCACCGTTTCAATCGGCTTCTCGCCAATGAATTTCAAAGTGACGTGCAGCGATTCCGGACGAACCCAGCGAGCGTCCGGGGCGAACCCGCTCACGCCTTCCAGGAAGCGATGGATGCGCTGTCGGATGGCGTCGTCGATGTCGAGGGCGATGAAAATGCGCATGATGGTCGTTGGTCGCACGTCGTTAGTCGTTGGCTAGAACCATTGCGACCGACGGCCAACGACCAACGACCCTTCTACATCAGCTTCCTTCTCACCATATCCATCGCCTGCTGGCTGGCGAAGCGGCGGATGCGCTTGCGATCGCCGGGAAACTTGCGTTCCGCAATTTCAGTTTCTTCGTCACTGGCCAGAGCGTGGAAGACCAGCCCCACTGGTTTCTCGGCGGTGCCCCCGGTTGGTCCCGCCACGCCGGTAATTCCTACGCCTAGGGTTGCACCGGTACGCCGGCGAATTCCTTCGGCAAGGGCGGCGGCGACTTCGCGGCTGACTGCGCCATGTTTCGTAATGAGGTCCGCGGGAACATCGGCGAACAGGGTCTTTAACTGATTCGAATAAACTACTGCGCCGCCGACGAAGTATCGCGAACTCCCGCTGACGGAGGTGATGCGCTCGGCCAACAAACCACCGGTACAGGATTCCGCCACGGCCAGCGTTGCGTTGCGCATCTGCAAATAGTAGCCCACGATCTGTTCCATTGAATCGCCATTGTCCGAGAAAACAAAATCTCCGAGTTCTTCTTCGATCTTTCCAACCAATTGATCTACTCGCGCCTGCGCCACTTCGAGCGAAGCAGCGCGACTCTTCAGATGCAGCTGGATTTCCCCGGCTCCAGCCAGGATGGTCGTCTGCACATCCGCGGCGAGCTTGTAAATGGGGGCAACCCGGGCATCGCACTGCGACTCGCCCAATCCGGTAATTTTCAGCTCCCGAGTGGCAATGAATTGCGGAGGCAGCTTGGCGCGAAGGCGCTGCAGGCACTGCTCCTCGAACAGGGCCTTCAATTCGTGCGGCGGGCCGGGAAGCAACATGATGATTCTTTCGCGGCCTTCATATTTGCCGCTGACCCATTGCCCGGGCGCACTGCCATTGGCGTTGGGCAGGACCGTCGCTCCTGTGATGACGTCCGCCTGCTTCAGATTATTTGCCGCCATCTTCCAGCCGCGGGCGGCGAATCGTTGTTCGAGACTCGCGATAATCGCAGGGTCGCGGTGAAGTTCGAGGCCAAGCGCGTCGGTTACCGCTTCCCGGGTAAGGTCGTCTTCGGTAGGACCGAGGCCGCCCATGAAGATGATGATCTCGGCTCGCGATACGGCGAGAGAGGCCGCACTGGTCAGGCGTTCGCGGTCATCGCCGACGATGGTTTTGACGATGACCTCAACGCCAAGCTGATTGAGCTTCTCGGTCAGGTAAAGCGAGTTCGTGTCCTGACGAAAAGGAGTCAGCAGCTCTGAACCGATGGCGATGATCTCCGCGTTCACAAATAAAAGTGTAAATGATTGGCGAAGCCAGATCGGCCACGGATTTACACGGATTCACGCGGATAATTCTTGGGCTTAATTGCAAAGTGCTTTTCAGGCCGGCAAGTCGGCCAACGCGGCTCCCTGAATGTTCCAGGCGAGATGATGCACGGCGCTGTTGGTCGCCAGAACCAGCGAGCGCCCAGGCGCGAACGCAAGGCCGACCAGACCTGCTCCCGCAACCGCCAATGAGGCCTCGCCGGCGGGCGTGATCTTGACGATGCCGCGTTTGCCCGAGAGTGAAGCGGCCACGTAGAGATTGCTTTCCGCATCGAAGGCGATGCCCTGGGGCCGTCCCAAGCCGCGAAAGAAAGTCGACACGTTGCCTTGCGGCGTGATCTTGTACACGCAATCAAAACTGGAAGTCGTTGGTCCGGTCACGAAAAGGTCTCCGTGCGGACTGAAAGCCAGGTGGTAAGCGGAAACGCTGGGCTCGAGCGTGGCGAAGACGAAGATCTGGCGGTCTGAGCCTATCTTGAAAATGGTGCCGCTGCGGTCGCCGACATAAAGATTTTGCGCGCGGTCGAAGGCAATGCCCGTGGCAATGCCCATGCCCTCGGCGTAGGACGACATGGTTCCGTTGGGAGCGACGCGGTAGACCGTTCCGTCGAAGCGCGAAGAAACGTACATTTGGCCGGCTCGGTCAAAGGCGATTGAGGTTGCGTTCATCAAGTCAGCCAGAAACGGCTTGACGTTGTAGTTGGTATCAATCTTGAAGATGGCGACTGGAACCTTCTGGCCGCGGCTTCCGGAAAAACTCACGTAGATGTTGCCTTCGGCATCGAGGGCAGGATTCGTGACGGGGTGCAGATTCTCTGCAATGGGGACGGCAACTTTGATCTGATGAGGATTGCTGGAGTGCCCGTTAGTCGAAACCACGATGGGGCCCGAGGATGCGCCTTGCGGCACGCGAGCCACCAGAAACTCGTCGGAACTGATAACGACCGCGCCCTCGATCTCGCCGAAGCGCACGCGAGGCCGACGCAAATCCTGCGGACGCAAACCGTGGCCGGTAATTCGTACTTCGCCGCCCGGCAGGGCTGCAGCCGGAAATACCCCTTCGATGTGCGGCTTCCCGTTGACGTTTGTCTTGCCCAGCAAGCGGTCAGAGATTCCCATCGCAAACTTCCTTGCGTTATGCGCCCGCTGAAAAACTATCGCGGTAAAAGACCAAAGTACAGCACCAATTGCATGATGGCCAAAGCGTAAAGCCCAGCTCCGACGTCATCTAATACGATGCCGAATCCCTCCGGAAGGTGCTCAAGCTGACGCACCGGCGGAGGTTTCACCATATCGAATCCTCGGAAAAGTATAAAGCCCAGCAATAGAGATTTCCATGAAACCGGTACAGCGATCAGAGTGATGAGTTGCCCGGCCACTTCGTCGATGACCACGAACTGAGGGTCTTTCAAGCCAGTCGAGCGAGCCATAAGCGTAGCCGCGGGAATGCCGATCAGCAGGGCTACGGCCGCCAGCAAGGTCGCGGCCGGCGGTTGCCAATGCGGGCTGATCCATCCGCTTACCACCCACCAAAGAAGGACCGTAGCTGCCGAACCCCAGCTCCCAGGCCCGGGATGCAGCAGGCCAGTGCCAAAGAAAGTTGCCACCAGCTTGGCCCAGAGAGGTGCTCGGCGGGAGGATGATGTCGACTGGGAGCCGTCTTGTGTTCCCGGTTCCGACTCAATCTTCGTCATCAGAATTGTCCGGCATGCCGTCCGATGTGTCCTGCACCGGCGATGAGATTACGTAGGCTCCGCTCGCCCATTTTCCGAGATCGATCAGCCGGCAGCGGTCGCTGCAAAAGGGGAAGTCGGCATCCCCGCTCTTCACTGGCTTCTTGCAGGTTGGACACCGCAGGTTCAAGGTACGCTTGCGAGCCATAGATCCCTAGATAGTCTTAGCGACGATTATCTTTGCGACCAGATCATAGTCGTGGGCTTCGGTAATCTGGCAGCGGTAGAATTCGCCCGGTAGCGGCTCGAGTCCTTCGGGAACGTCATTCACGAAGACTTTTCCGTCGATTTCAGGCGCATGTCTCGCGGTACGTCCTTCGAGCAGCAGATCGCTTTCTTCGGATACTCCTTCGAGCAGAAGATCGAGCTCTTGCCCGACCAGCATCTTTTTTTTCTTTTTACTGATGCGTCGCTGAATCTGCATCAGGTGCTTGCGCCGTTGCTCGATCTCGCGGGCGGGTAACTTTTCGTCCAGCGAAAAGGCGTGTGCGCCTTCCTGGTCGGAATACCCAAATGCGCCCATCCAATCAAATTCAGCCTGGCGGACAAATCCGCAAAGTTCCTCGAATTCAGCTTCGGTCTCGCCAGGAAAGCCCACGATGAACGACGTTCGCAAAGTGACGTCCGGAATCGTGCGCCGCATCTTCTCGATTGAACGCAAAAATAAATCGGCGCCACCCCCACGTTTCATGCGCTTCAGAACGGAAGCAGATGCGTGTTGCAGCGGCACATCGACGTAGGCGCAAATCTTTTCGTGAGCGGCGATGGTTTCAAGCAGACGGCCAGTGATCTTGTTGGGATATGCGTAGAGGAAACGGATCCAGCGTACGTCTTCGATGCTCGCCAGTCTTTCGAGGAGGAGCGCGAGCCCGTCTTTCAGACCGAAATCCTCGCCGTAACAAGTTGTATCTTGTCCGATGAGCGTGATCTCACGAACTCCCGAGCGGGCCAGCCGTTCGGCCTCGGCGATTACGGATTCGAATCGACGAGAGCGGAATTTGCCGCGCAGCTGGGGAATAATACAAAAGCTGCAAGGATGGTCGCAGCCCTCGGCAATCTTGATGTAGGCGGTGTATTTCGGTGTGGCCAGGACGCGCGGCGTGGCTTCGTCGTAAAGATAGTTCGGTAGATCGGCGATTGCGCCGTCCCAGGACTCGCGGGAGAATCGTCCTTGCGCTTCTCGCGCGTCGCCTTCGGGGCGAGAGGTCAAGATGTTAAAGGGCGAAGGCTTGGCTGGCGCTGGTGCGACGCCCGCTGCGGCGAGAATTTTTTCCAGCTCGCCTGTACCCACCACGGCATCGACTTCGGGGATATTCTTGCGGATGTCGTCGCGAAAGCGTTCGACCAGGCATCCGGCGACAACCAGTTTGCGGACGCGGCCGTCGGTCTTGTGCCGTGCCATCTCGAGGATGGTGTTCACGGATTCCTGCTGAGCGCTGGCAATGAAAGAGCACGTGTTAACCACGATGACGTCAGCGTCTTCCGCGCGCGAAATCAGTTCCGCTCCCGCTTGCGCCAGCATGCCCATCATGACTTCGCTATCCACAAGGTTTTTCGGACAGCCCAGGCTGACGAAACCGACTTTTGGCCGGGAAACAGGCAAGGGCCCCGTGTCTTCGGGCGCTTCATCGATAGCTAAAGTGGGGTGTTGAAGTGGCATGGACTCTCTCTATTCTAGCATTCAGCAGCGATCAGTCAGTCCTGGGCATGCTGGAGGTGAAGGACCTCTGGGCGAACACATTGTCATGCAAGACCATTGTTGGAGCTTGGAAGGATCACCGAAACAATAGAGAATAAAGCGGCAGGAGCGTGGCGTGAATCGACTGACGTGGTTCGGATTGTTCGCGGTTACAGCGATGCTGGTGTGTTACGCCTTCGAGAACCGGAGCCGATGGTTCATCCTGGCGTTTGCCGGCTCATGCCTGTTAGGTTCGGTCTACGGATTTCTCCAGGGCGCTTGGCCCTTTGGGGTCGTCGAGGCCATTTGGTCCGTGGTTGCGGTGCGCCGCTGGTGGCTGGCAGCCAACTCGGGTTGAAACCGTTTAGCGGCGGGCGGCCGTTGAGACTTCTTCATATAGTTCAGGCAGACGCTGCGCGTCCTCAGCCGAACCCCCGAAGCGGGCCGCCTCGTAATGCCGGGTAAACTCAGCCGCCGAACTTCGCGCCGCTTCATCTGGAATACTGAGTAGAAATTCCTTCGGAGTGTGAGCTGCCGTCTTGTTCCAACCCTGCTTCGCGAGCAGTCGCGTCATACGTTCGTACCAAATGGTCGCGGCCAGTCTCGGAGACTTCTCAGGGCGCAACGCGAGCCGACGGCTGTGAAATGCTCGCCACAGCTTCCCCGCGTTGGTTGCGAACAGAAGTAGAAGCGCAACGAGCGCTCCGCCGAAGCTCCACTTCAAAGGCGAGTCCGAAACTGTCCGCGAGGTTCGGCGAGCCGCGTTCAGCAGCGCCTCATGATGCAGTCGCGCCCAAACTCGCAGCCGTTGCAGCCACTCCAGACTATTGCGGGTGGCCGTGCGACCCAAACTGTACTGATGGCCCGTATCGTAGTTGATGACCCACTCGCGCCAGAACGACGCCATGGCGTCCAAGTACAACATGCTCCTGCTCCAGCCGGTTTGCACCTGCGCCGGCGCGGCCGGAGTGGGATCGAAACTGATCCAGCCATAGCCCGGGAAGTACGCTTCCACCCACGAGTGCGCATTGCTGCCGCGAACCAAATACTGGGAGGTAAGGTCATTGAACTCCCCGGTGCGGAAACCATTCACTACCCGCGTGGGAATACCCAGCGTGCGCAACATGATCGCCATCGCGGAAGCGAAGTATTCGCAATGGCCCTGCTTGCGTTCGAAAAGGAAATTCGCTATCGGGTCGCGAGAAACGGTGCGCGGGAGTTGCAGGGTGTATCCGAAATGCGTGCGTAGATACCGTTCGATGGCGGTGGCCTTGTCGTAATTGTTGTCCGCGGAAGCCGTGATCTGTTTGGCCAGAGTCAGCACGCGATCGTCCACCCGGGGTAGTTGTAAATAGGTCAAAAGGATCTCTGCTGGATATTCGGTTGACGCTGTGCGTAATTCACCAGGGCTCGGCTGAGCAATGTCCGACGTAGCTTCGTAGCGGCCCACTGGATGCTCAGGATCGAGGTCAAAAACGGCATCCCCATTGTCCATCGACAGCAAACGGTAGTTCCCCTGCAGAAGCCGGGGTGTCGGCGCGAGGAAAAAGACATTGCCAATCAAGGGTTCCATTAAAACCCGATAGTGAATGATCTGGGAGTTTCCCGCCAGTGCGGGCTTCTTCCAGTTTGTCCGGTCCTGCAACAAAAGAAAACGGCCGCTGCCTACACTCGTCACCACGTGCTGCGCATGAGGATTGAACCAGGTCTTGCCATCGAAAACATTCAAGGTTACGCCGCGCCACTTCAGGTCGTAAGTGCCGTGCGTATCGCCATCGATCTGAATGTGCATCACGAGCGAGCTGGATTGTTGTATCTCGCCAATCTGACCGAGTTGCACCTGATCGCTGAAGCCAGTGCTGAACTCGTGGCTTCGGGCAAAAGCGCTGAGGTATCCCGTCGACACACGGGGCAGCACAAAAAAAATCGCGGTCGCACCCAGCATGATTAGCAACGCGAGCAAGGGGGACGCGCCAGCCAGCGAGAAGGCCATCTGCTTGTGAGCTAACTCATCGCCCGACGAGTTCGCTCGAACCGTGGCTTTGCCGGTGGCGTGCCGCATCTCCATCAGGATGCAGGCCACGACCGCGATCAGCATGAATATGGTAAAGGCCAGCAGGAAAGTGCTGTCCACGGTGAGCACCGCTGCCGCGAGGACCATGAGGAAGGAAATGACCGCAAGGAAATAATAGTCGCGGTCGCGCCGGGTGGAGAACAGCCGTACCACCATGACAAAAAGCACGAGATGCACCGTCGCGGTTACGAATAGACCCGAGAGCACGAAGTAGTCCGCGAGATAGAAAGCCACATAGCCCAGGGTCAGTACGGTGGTCCAACTCTCGGGAATCAGGAGCGTGCGGCGCGTGGCCAGCAGGTATCCACGAAACAGAATCGCCGCGCCCACCAGTAGAACTGTGGGCAAGTCCAGGCCTCCAGTCGAAACCAGCGTTCCGAAGCCGCACAGCACCAGCAAGTACAGAGCGACTTCAAAGTAACGCTGGACTGCCGTGGGCAGCGGGGCGATTTCGGATTGCAGGCTACGAGCTACAGTCATGGATCAAATTATTGCTTCGTCTATTGTTGGCGATTCCGCCAGGAAAGGGAAGAGTACGATCGGGATGCTAAAA
>JBEKGG010000185.1:0-8689 GCA_050012915.1 Terriglobales bacterium
GTCGTGGTCACGGTTCCGGTAACGTTGTTCCCATTGACATGCAAGTTTGTAGTCACCACCGGATTCGGGTTTTGGATAGTGTTCACGGTCACTTCCCCGGTCACTTGCTTGGAACCGTGATCTTCGAAGAGCAGCAAGGTTCCGGTTACGCTGAACTGGCTGTTGACGTTCTCCACATTCAAGGCGACGGTATGCTGTTGCCCGTTGCTGAGCAGGCCAGCGAACGGCGTGAGATTAACCCGATAGGGCAAAAGGTCAAGGGTTTGTACGCCCGGCGCGGGCACCCACAAGAAGGGATCGATTCCTCCAGTAAAAATCCAGGGAAAAACAGGAGCAACGCCTGCGGGTTGGCCGTCGATACTGATCTCGGCTTCGCGAAACGCAGTGCCTCCGCAACTCTGCAATTCGTTGGTCAAATTATTCGGAACGCAGCTGTACCAGAACTCGTCGCTTTGCTGGCCCTGTGTAACAACATCTAAATATGCTTGTTCTATATTCGTGGGCAGGGTGAAGGTGGTCGTGAGTTGGTCTGTGGGCGTGTACACAAACCCGGGCAAGTTATATCCGCCGCTGCCGTTTGGCTGCACCAGGGGCAGGACCGCATCGGGTCTGGCCTGGCCCTGACCTTTCATGGGATAGAACTCGAGATCAGCGCTGACCGTAAATATTCCGTTGAGGAACGAGTTGTAAGGCGGCGGGCAATCCGTGGTGCAGTTGGGCAGCACGATCGTGCCCGGCTGGTCCGATGCCAACAGCGCGCTGTAATCAGTCACATCGCGCTCCACGTGCCAGGTGTTCGTGAGCGTGAACAGCGGCTCCGGAGTGGTTCCGAAATAAATGTTAGTGTTCGCCAGGTAGATGCTGGCGGTGCGGTCGAATTGCTGTCCCGCGTTCTCGCTGAAGTCAACTTCGAATACAACCGCCGCCCACGGTCCGGGACAATCGGCAGGTGGCGTGTACTGAAAACTCTGTTCCGATTCCGCAAAGAACGCGAACTGATATCCAGAAAACAACTGCACTTTGCAGGGTTGCTCAGAGGGTCGCGGAACCAGGGGATCGGCGGTCACTGTATATTGCGTGCCAATCTGCCGGTTTTGACTTTGTGCGAAGGAAATATTTCCTGAAGCCAGCGCCACCACGATGGTTGCGACCACGAAATACATCCGCGACGAACGCATAGACGACTCCTTTGCCCAGGAACGGATCGGATCCAGATTCGTTTCCCGGTTTCGAAATGGCGTCCATTCTACAGCCATCCCCTCACTTCGCAACTCTGTGAAATGATTTGCACATCGAGACATTTTTTGCACATGCGAATGTCTGGGATCGAGATCGATGGCAAGGGACTCGTAGGAGTTTGCCGGCTCCGGCGCAGATCCGATGGCTTCATCCTAGACCACGACGCCGACCCTCAACGCAAACGATTTTGTTGAGCAATTTATCAGTTGACACGCTAACCCCAGGCGCACATAATTTTGGGCGCGTCCCTCGTCAACTGAAACCCATCGAGCTGACTACATTGGGATTTCTCAGTTCCCTTTCCACTTACGTTTCTCTTTGTCTCGTAACCCCCTTGGATTCGAGATGACAATTTAACGAAAGTCGAGTCACTTCGCTACGCAAGGAGAAAATCGATGAAAGACCGTAAGTCCCTGCTGCGCTTATTGGCGCTGACGTGCGCCGTCGTCGTAATCACATTCTCGGCGCTCACTCCATTTGCTGAAGCCGCAACATCATCCAAGCAACCCCACTCCCGACAACCCAATTTTGGCGAAAACGTTTACATATTCAATCCCAGTATGTCGTTGAGTGAGATCCAATCAACCGTCAACTCGATCGCAACCCAACAAGTCCCCAACCAGTTCGGAACGCAGCGCTATGCGTTGTTATTTGAACCCGGAACGTACGGATCGAGCACAACGCCGCTCAATTTTCAGGTGGGTTATTACACTATGGTCGCGGGCCTGGGCCAGTCACCGAGCGATGTGGTCATCAACGGATCCATCGATGTTTACAACCAGTGCACGGACGGCAGTTGCATCGCGCTGGTGAACTTCTGGCGATCGTTGTCGAACCTCACCATAAATGTGACCAACTCCAGCTTTGGCTGCTATGCGGGCGAGTTCTGGGCGGTATCGCAGGCTGCGCCACTCCGCCGCGTCCTGGTCAACGGGGCCGCTACGCTGATGGATTACTGTACCAGCCCGTCATTTGCGAGCGGCGGTTTTATCGCAGATTCGCAGTTCGAGAACGGCAGCATCGTCAGTGGCTCGCAGCAGCAATGGATAACCAGGAACAGTATTATCGACGGCTGGAGCAACGGCGTGTGGAACCAGGTATTTTCAGGCGTGGTAGGAGCGCCGGCTCAGTGCTTCCCCATCCAATCGTCATGCGGTGGCCCCTATACCACGCTTGCAACTAGCCCGGTCACACGCGAGGCGCCTTACCTCTACCAGGACTCCTACGGAAACTACAATGTCTTCGTGCCTGCGGTGCAGCGTAACTCCTCGGGCACGACTTGGGCCAACGGCCCGACACCTGGATCATCCATTCCCATCCAAAGGTTCTTCATCGCGCAGCCGACCGATTCTGCCGAGACCATCAATCGCGCGCTGTTTTTCGGCTTCAACCTCATCCTCACGCCGGGGATTTATAACCTGGACCGGAGCATTATTGTTCCGCGTCCGGACACGGTGGTACTGGGGCTTGGCTTCCCGACGCTGATCCCTCAAAACGGAAACCCTTCACTGTCGGTTGCCAGCGACAATGGGGTATTGATTTCGGGAATCATTTTCGACGCGGGACCGAAGAACTCTCCCGTGTTACTGCAAGTGGGCAATCAATGGGGCCACGAAGCGCACGGTCATCGCGGATCGTCCGATCCGTCAGGTATCTACGATGTGTTCTTCCGCATCGGCGGGGCTGAGGCCGGAAGCGCGACAATCAGTCTGGTGGTCAACAGCGACAACACCATTCTCGATGACATCTGGGCATGGCGAGCCGATCACGGCGCTGGCGTGGGCTGGACCGAAAACACCGCCGACACCGGTCTGATCGTCAACGCCGATAATGTAACCGCATACGGCCTCTTCGTTGAGCACTACCAGAAATATGAGGTGATCTGGAGCGGCAATGGCGGCACGGACGTCTTCCTACAAAACGAAATGCCCTACGACCCACCCAGCCAGGCGGCCTGGATGGAACCTGGAGGAATCGACGGCTGGGCGGCATTCAAGGTCACCAACAATGTTAAGACCTTCAATGGATACGGACTGGGCAGTTACAGCTTCTTCAATCAGGGCGTGAACATCTACGCCGCAAATGCGTTTGAGGTCCCCACTAACCTGCCGACGGGAAGCATGAACGACCTGCTGACGATCTTTTTGTCCACGTCGGGCTTCGGTGGAATCCTGAATGTGATCGACAATACAGGCGGATCGTCGACCATCGCGAACCCGGACACACCCGTCACGGTCGTCAGCTTTCCTTGACGACGACTCATTAGATTCCGCCGACCGCGCGTTCAAGCTCCGCCGATGCCTCGGCGGAGCTTGATGCGCATCGGCGCAGTTGTAATCGGGTAAAATAGCGCGGGGCAACGATAATAGGAGGTACACGACCCTGTTTTAGTGGGTGAGGCAGGTGTACACTCGTAACCGCTTTGAGATCGAGCGGCGCGTGTAAACTTTCGAATCGGAGGAAGGACGATGAAGGGACCAACAATCAGTCGGATTCTAGTATCAGGTACATTTCTTGCGTCGGTCATGATTGGCGCGAGTGCCACAGCGCAGCTTGCAACGCACCCCACGACCAGCCCTACCGGCCAGCAAAATCAGGCCTCGAAGGCCGCGCAGGCTCGCGCTGAACAGAACCCGGCTTGCCAAAAAATCATCGCCGAGTGCAAGAACCTGGGATTCATTCAGGGGCAATGGAAAAAGGACAATGGCCTGTGGAAAGATTGCTTTGACCCGGTCGTGAAGGGTGGAGGAAGCCCCACCCGTGATGGAAAGCCTATCAGCGTTCCGGTCAGTGCGAGCGAGATTCAAGCCTGCCGCGCCGCTGAAAATCGCAGGTAGCTAAGCGGCCGAATTTATTCGGCGGAGACGCGCACCGCTGGTGTGGGCGATGCTTACGACTTGCTCTCGGGGCAGTTTCTACCGCGCTCGATCGAGTTGATGGCCACGCCAGTCTTCGAACTTGGTTCCGGTACGCGCAGTGTATTGGTTGTATTCCCCGCCTTCAAGGAAGCCGAAGGTCCCGAAAGTTCCACGACGCCCAGCCGCAGTCAGGTCGACCAAACGGTAAACCAAGCCAGAACGACATCCGGCGGGCCGGCTTGTAGCAGCCCATCTCCGACGAAGTGAGTCGGAACCCTATCCGCGGGCAGGTCGCCCCCACGGCTGGAATGATCCTCAACCGAGAAATTAACCCCGAAGGGCTACACCGTTGGTGATCTTACCTCCAAGGTTAGAATCTTCTTAGAATTAAGAGCTGAATTCTTCCGACCTCCTCCCGGCAGACGATTGGCGCGAAGTTTGTCGCAGGTAAACTTGCGATCAAGTTGACGAGAACTAACTCTTAGAAGGAGGCCCACGCCCATGTCGACTGGTACAGTCACAGCTCGCGAACCAGAGGTGGATCCGAAAGGCGCAAAGGCGGACCCGGCTGAGGCGAAGCCCTTGACGTTAAAGCAGCGATTCTTTCATTTGCTGCATGAGATTTTCAGAGGACGCGAAGAACACCTCGGTTGGCGTCAATAAAGGCGGCACGGGGAATTTATCAGAAGCTCCCTGAGCGATTCTCTGACTTCATCATTGTTTCTGCAACTCATTGTTTCTGCAACTCATCGTTTCTGCAACTCTTCCTTCCATCCCAGGCGACCGCTCTGCAGGTTCAGTGCGGTACCGGCGATCCGCTCTAAAGGCAGAACGAGGTTCACCGCACCGCGCGCGATGGCTTCCTTGGGCATTCCAAACACAATGCAGCTGGGTTCGTCCTGCGCAATCGTAGTCGCTCCCGCTTCCTTCATTTCACACAGGCCTTGAGCGCCGTCGTCCCCCATGCCGGTCATGATGACCCCAACCGCCTTTGCGCCGACGGAAGAGGCCACGGAACGAAAGAGCACGTCAACGCTTGGGCGATGGCGTGAGACCAGCGGCCCATCGACCACCTGAACGACCAATTCTTCACCGCTGCGATTGACGAGCATGTGCCGGTTGCCGGGTGCGATTAGTGCCTTGCCAGTTTGTAAACGAGTGCCGTCCCGAGCCTCCTCGACTTCTATTACGCACTCTTTGTTCAAGCGATCGGCGAACGCCCGGGTAAATCCTTCGGGCATATGCTGCACAATGACGATTGGCGGGCAATCGGTCGGCATGGCTGCGAGGAGAACACGCAAAGCTTCGGTTCCACCTGTCGATGCGCCGGCGGCAATGATCCCGCTCGCTGCGCCCGCGACCTTCGACCTCGGCTCGCGCGGCAGAACGGCGTCGGCCGTGAGACGGGGAACTACCGGCATGACCCGCCGCGGCCTGACGTGTGCCTGAGATGCGCCCCAGACCGCGTCCACGAGGGTGACCGCCGATTCGTGCAGGAAGTCGCGCACACCAACCTTCGGCTTGGTAATTACTTCGACTGCTCCTTCTTCAAGCGCGCGCAATGCGAGTTCTGTACCGCGAGCAGCCAAGCCGGAGCAGACTACGACCGGCGTGGGCATTTCCAGCATGATTTTCCGGATGAAGGTAAGACCGTCCATGCGTGGCATTTCCAGATCGGTAATCACGACGTCGGGAGGTTCCTTTTGCATCTTCGACCACGCAATCAGAGGATCTGCCGCGACGTTGACCTTGACCCGGCTGTTGGTCGTCAGAATCGCCTGCATAACCTGGCGGACCATTGCCGAGTCATCGACCACCAGGACGTGTAATTCATCTCCATGCATAGGTCGCGCTCTTTTTTCGGAAACTCTAGGCTGCGAAGTAAATCGTTTTGTTCGTATTCCTCACAAGCGCTCTTTGTTTTCCGTTCTCGTGTAGATCGTGGGCTCGAGACTACGCAACTCGGCGGACACACTATTCAGGTTCTCGGCGTGACCTACAAATAAAATCCCGCTGGTGGCGAGATGATGCGCCAGGCTGGCGACCACTCTTTGTTTTGAAGCCACGTCGAAATAGATCAAAACATTGCGACAAAAAATCGCGTCGAATGGACCTTCAACGAGGTCGGACTCCCCATCCAGGTTCAACCTGCGGAATTCAACCATTTGCTGGATTTCCACTTTCACTTTCATCTCGCCTTGCCGCTCGGCGACTCCGCGCAACATAAAGGCGTGCAGCAAATCTTTTGGGAGTTCCGTTGCCCTCGATATGGGATAAATCCCCTTGCGAGCCTTTTCCAGTACCCGATTCGAAATATCAGTAGCTAAGATCCGCGCCTGGCAAGCGTGCTCCGCAGAAAGATATTTGGCGAGAAGCATGGCCAGCGTGTATGGCTCTTCTCCCGAAGAACATCCGGCGCTCCAGATATTCAATCGCTTGGACCGCACTCCGCGTTCGGCGTCTGCCTGCCAACGTGGAAACACTCGCTGCACCAGGAACTCGAACTGCCTGGGCTCGCGGTAGAAGCGGGTTTCATTTGTCGTGATGGCGTCGATCATCCGGGCGCGTTCCTCGTGCTGGTCCGGTTGCGAGACGCATTCGTAATAGCTCTCTAATGAAGAAATCTCCAGCGTGCGAAGCCGTCGAAAGAGCCGCCCGCACAGCAACGCGGTTTTCGAACTGCCCAGCCAGATGCCGGTTTCGGAGTAAATCAATTTCTGAAATTTCTGAAAGAGCGCGGGGCTAACCGAGAGATGGGGTGGTTGCTCGAGGCAGGCTTCGTCGTGTGTAGACTTGTCTGAATCCTTGCCTGTGGCGGTTCCGGCGGGCAAAGCTAAGCTCCCGTCTCGAAGTGCGCTTCTTTGACAGGAGTACCTGAGATGGTATTGTCTGCGCGACCTTCATCGACAACCGACTCCGTTACCGCCAGCAATTCATCGGCGGATAGCACTCTGTCGATATCAAGAATCAAACAAAACTTCTTGCCTAGCGCTCCCATGCCGAGCAAGTATTCAGTCTTGACGCGAGTGCCGAATGGTGGAGTTTCTTCGATTTCATCGGCAGAAAGATCGATAACCTGGCTTACGGAATCGGCCAGAACTCCCATGGTCAGCTTCTCGCCCTGGAACATCACTTCGACGATGATGATGCAGGAAAATTTGGTAATGCGGCTCGCCGCCAATCCGAACTTCACTGCGAGATCAACCACTGGGACTACTCTGCCGCGCAGGTTCGTCACCCCGCGGATCCACGCGGGAGTATTGGGCACGGTGGTGACAGCCTCGTACTCAACGATCTCGCTGATCTTCACAATGCTGATCGCATATTCCTCACCTGCAGTTAAGAAGGTAAGGTATTGCACGGTACTCTGAGGGAGTTGGTTCTTCCCCTGGTTCGGCACTCCCATAATTCCACTCCTCGCACTTATGCCGTTTGTTTCGACAAAAGCAGTTCTTAAAACGGAGCGAAGTTGGCTTCTTCCGCTGTCTTGCCATTGTCCTGCTGGTTGTGGCTGCGTCGTGCAAAATCGCTTTTGAACATTGGATTCAAGGGCATGACCACGCGCTGTTTTCCATCCCCGCCGCGCTTTGCGGGCTGCTCGCCAGCAACGCGGAAAAATGTCATCAACTGCTGCAGTTGTTCGGACTGCGCGGCTAATTCTTCCGCCGTACTTGAAAGTTCTTCCGCAGATGATGCGTTGCGCTGCGTGACCGTGTCGACCTGGGACATGGCCTTGTTGATCTGCGTCACCCCACCCGACTGTTCAGTGGATGCCGCAGCAACGTCTTGAACCAACTCGGCAGTTTTCTTGATCGACGGCACCAGATCAGACAGCAATTGGCCCGATCGTTCGGCTACGCTGACGCTCTTGCCTGCCAAGCCGCCAATTTCCTGCGCGGCCAACTGGCTTCGCTCGGCCAATTTTCGAACCTCGACTGCGACCACCGCAAAGCCGCGTCCCTGATCCCCAGCACGAGCCGCTTCGATGGCCGCGTTGAGCGCAAGAAGATTGGTCTGGTATGCAATTTCTTCGATCACCGAGGTCTTCGCGGCAATTTGCTTCATGGCTTCGACGGTCTGTTTGACCGCGTCGCCACTCTCTTCCGCCGCGGTGGCTCCCTTGGCCGCGGCCTGCTCGACTTGCCGGCTGTTATCGGCGTTCTGAGTGATGGACGCGTTCATCTGCTCCAGGCTGGAGCTCATCTCTTCGACTGAAGCAGCTTGTTCGCTGGTTCCCTGAGAAAGACTCTGCGATGAGGCAGAGACCTGATGGGCAGCCGATGCGACCGCGGCAGAACCTTCGCGAACGTCTCGAATGATCCCCGACAGCCGGGTACTCATGTCTCGCATCGCTTGCTGCAGTTTGCCAGTCTCCGAACCGTTCGTGACCTCGATCTCCCTCGTCAAATCCCCGGCAGCAATACGCTCCGCGTGCTGTACTGCGTGTTCGATCGGAGTGGTGATGCTCCTGGTAACGCTGATCGCCGCGAGCGTGGTCAGGAATAGCGTGGCAACCAGGATCAGCACCGCGATACCGCGTCCCACAGCGTATTCTTCCTGGCTTGCTTGCATAGTTTGCTGCATGGCAGAAG
>JBEKGG010000186.1:0-8656 GCA_050012915.1 Terriglobales bacterium
GAATACTCGTTCGGAACCGAGATCAGTCCCAAGGCGTGAAGTAATTCGGAAAACCCCTAACGCAACTCTTCCATCGCCTGCTCGAGCGCTTCCCTTCCCGGGCGGGTCGCGGATTCAGGTAGCGTGGCCAACGGTTCGTCGGTCACGTTGAGCATATCAATGAAACTGGGCGCTTCGGGATTCACATAGAAAAGTCCGGTCAGCACTTCGCCTTTTTCGTGCGCTTCGTGCAAACGAGTGATGGCTTTTATGCGATTCGTGGCATCGTACTCTTCTTCGAGCTTGGTCAGGCGGAGGCGCGATCCGTCGTGCATGGTGACTTCGACGGTGGTGCCGGGATCGTACTCCACATTAATTTCTTCGAAGGCCGGAACAAAACCAATTTCCTGCAATGGCTCTTCGTGGTCTTTCATATATTTGTAGGATTTCGTCGAGCCCTCGTGATCGTTAAAAGTGGTGCAGGGCGAAACCACGTCGAGCATGACTGTGCCTTTGTGCGCGATCGCAGCTTTCAACAGGCTGTGCAATTGCCGCTTGTCGCCTGAGAATGAACGTCCGACGAGGGTTGCGCCCAACGTGATCGCCATGGCGCAGGTATCAATCGGCGGAAGATCGTTGACCACTCCGGTTTTCAGCTTGGAACCGAGGTCGGCGGTGGCCGAAAATTGGCCCTTGGTCAAGCCGTACACGCCGTTGTCCTCGATGATGTAAATGATCGGCAGGTTGCGCCGCATGAGGTGGATGAACTGCCCGATACCGATGGAAGCGGTATCGCCGTCGCCGCTGACCCCGAGAGCAATCAGCCTGCGGTTGGCCAGCACGGCTCCGGTCGCAACTGAAGGCATGCGGCCGTGCACCGCGTTAAAGCTGTGCGAACGGCTCATGAAATACGCTGGACTCTTGGAGGAGCATCCGATGCCGCTGGGTTTGATGACCCGCTCTGGGGGCACACCCATCTCATACATGGCGTCGATGATGCGCTCGGAAATCGCGTTGTGGCCGCAACCCGCGCACAAAGTAGTTTTGCCGCCACGATAGTCGAGAACGGTCAGGCCGATGCGGTTAACTTTCGGTGCAGGGGTGGGTGTCGCCGTCGTGGTCGCCACGTTATTTGCCCTCCATGCTCGTGAGTTCATCAGTGACCGAGCGTGCGTCCAGCGGCAGCCCGTGAATGTGCGCAATACTACGGAGCCGCGTGACTAACTCCGGCTTTATGTCGAGCTTGATCAGGCTGAGCATCTGGGCATCGCGGTTCTGTTCGACCACGTAAACCCGCTCATGCTGCTCAATGAATTCGTGAACCTCGCGCGAGAACGGATAGGCTTTCAAGCGGAGATAATCGGTTTCGATATTGTATTCGTCGCGTAATTGATCACGCGATTCGATAATCCCCCAGTGCGAAGTCCCGTAAGCGATGATGCCGATTTTAGCTTTAGATCTGGCGCTCATCAATTCGGGCCGCGGCACAAATGCCCGAGCAGTCTCGAACTTCTTATTGATGCGCTCCATGTTTTTTTCGAAGTCGTCCGGGCGCTCGCTGTAGCCTGATTTTTCGTTGTGGCCGGTGCCTCTTGTGAAGTAAGCGGCCGCCGGATGCTCGGTGCCAGGCAGCGTGCGGTAGCCAATGCCGTCGTTGTCCACGTCTTTGTAGCGAGCGAAGCCTCCCATGCGGTCGAGATCTTCTTTCGTAAGCACCTTGCCGCGATCGATTGGCGCTTTGGGATACTCGAACGGATCGGACATCCAGTTATTCATCCCGAGGTCCAGATCCGACATTACGAAAACCAAAGTCTGGAATTGCTCGGCGAGATTAAAGGCATCCTGCGCCATGCTGAAACACTCAGCCACGGAACAGGGAAAGAGCAGGATATTTTTGGTATCGCCGTGCGATAGGAATGCAGTCGAGAGAATGTCACCCTGCGAAGTCCGCGTAGGCAAACCCGTCGACGGGCCCACGCGCTGGATGTCCCATACGACTCCCGGAACTTCCGCGTAGTAAGAAAGTCCGGCGAACTCGGCCATCAGCGAAATGCCCGGACCAGCTGTCGCAGTCATCGAACGCGCACCCGCCCAACCTGCGCCCAGAACCATACCAATCGCAGCGAGTTCGTCTTCCGCCTGCACGATGGCGAAGGTCGCTTTGCCGTCAGGACCGATTCGATATTCGTTCATGTACTCGATCAGAGTTTCGACCAGCGACGACGATGGCGTGATGGGATACCAGGTAACGACCGTGACCCCGGCAAACATGCAGCCCAGCGCGGCCGCGGAGTTGCCATCGATAATAATCATTCCCTGGGTCTTATCCATGCGCTGAATGAAGTATGGATCTTGCTTGGTAAGATTGGCGCTGGCATAGTCAAAGCCGGCCTTGACCGCAGCGAGATTCAAATTGGCTGCCTTTACTTTGGTAGCGAACTGCTTGCGCAAAGCCTTTTCGACTTCCGCCATGTCGATTCCGAGCAACTGGGCCGCGACGCCCACGTAAATCATGTTCTTAACCAGCTTGCGCAGTTTGGCTTCGGGGCAGACCGGCGCGACCAGTTTGTCGAATGGGACCGGATAGAAAATCAAATCGTTTCGAAGCGCATTCAGCTTCAGAGGCTCGTCGTAAAGTACGACCGCGCCGGGCGCGAGCGACATCGCGTCTTCCTGCGCCGTCTCAGCGTTCATGGCAATAACAAAGTCGATTTCTTTTTTTCGCGCAATGTATCCATCTTTGTTGGCGCGGATGGTGTACCAGGTCGGCAGTCCGGCGATGTTCGAAGGAAACAGGTTTTTGCCGGAAACCGGCACACCCATCTGAAAAATGCTGCGAAGAAGCACGGTGTTCGAGCTCTGCGAGCCCGACCCGTTCACGGTCGCAACCTGAATGCTCATGTTGTTGACGACGCGCTTCGGCTCCAGCCGACCAGTAGCTTCGTGGAGCGTTACATCCGTGGTGGCCATTCCTGCATCCTTCCTTGACTGGAGCGAGTTTTCGCCCGCTCGGCGGGTTGATGGAGTAATGAGGCGAACTAATGATTATACGGCAGCGGGAGGGTTGGGAACAGGCGCGAAGGTTGGAATGTGGAGAACGGAAGTACCTGTCCAGGAAACCTGGATTCTGCTTACTCCACCCGCAGGAACTGCGCCATCTTGCGAAACTTATTGTATCGTGTTGCGAGTAATTCCTGGGAAGGCATCTTGATCAGTTCGCTGAAATGTTTTTGCAGTGCGGCATCAAGCAAAGCCGCAGCCGCATCGTGATCGATGTGAGCGCCTCCCTCGGGTTCGGGCACGATGCCGTCAATGCACCCGAATTCAGCTAAGTCCGACGCCGTAATGCGAAGCGCCTGCGCCGCCAGTTCTTTCTTCGAGGCATCGCGCCACATAATTGCCGCGCAGGATTCGGGAGAGATTACGGAATAGATCGCGTTCTCCATCATCAGTACACGATCGGCAACCGCGATAGCCAACGCGCCGCCGCTGCCGCCTTCCCCGGTGATAGTCGTAATAATCGGAACCTGCAGCCTCGCCATCTCGCGCAGATTTCGCGCGATGGCTTCAGCCTGGCCATGTTCTTCGGCGCTCAACCCAGGATACGCGCCAACTGTGTCGACGAAAGTGAAGACCGGCCGATTAAACTTCTCCGCAATCTTCATCACACGCAGGGCCTTGCGATAGCCTTCGGGATTGGTCATGCCCCAATTGCGATAAACATTCTGCTTGGTGTCCCGGCCCTTTTGGTGGCCAAGGACCACAACCTCATGTCCATGAAAGCGGGCCATGCCACAAACCAGGGCGTGATCGTCAGCAAAACCGCGGTCGCCGTGAATCTCGCTCCAATTGGTGAAGATCCGGTCGACGTACTCAAGCATGAGCGGACGCTGCGGATTCCTCGCCAGCTCCGCCTTTTGCCAGGCGCTGAAATGCGCTGATACCTGAGCTTGCAGGGACTGAATGCGATCGTGAAGCTGCAGGATTTGGCCGCGGATGTCTTCGTCCTGCCCCGGCAACGCTCGCAGCCGTTCCAGTTGCTGCTCAATTCTTCCCAGCTCTTGCTGTGCTCTCAGTTGCGATTCCATCTTCCTGCTGTCACCGTTTCGTGAAGCCCAGCGGGCCTCCACCATCGAAAGGAGAAACTCTGTGCCCGCCACTACCAACAGCGCGTTTGTAGCCGGGGCCGACGCCGATTGCAAATCAACTCTCCTTGGGATAGATCTCATCCGCCGCACATCTCTGTCCATTCGTAGAAAAATAGCTAGCTGTGTTTCTACGAAAACGTTTTAATCAATGACCCGCACCGCACCGCGGCCACACAATTCTTCAACCCGAGCCACAAAATTGCGGTCTGGATGCACATTATAGCCCTCTGCCTCCATTACCACCATGAAATCGCCCGCGCGCTCCACGTCAAACAACACTTTCGCTGTCCCTTTGCGCTGCTCGCAAAGGGCGTAGAGCTCATCGACCACGGACTCATTCGCCGTTTCCACCGGGATGCGGATGCGCAGCGAGCGCGGTAATGGGACCTTCGCCTCTTCGAGAGGAATAATGTCGTTGGCCGTCAACTTTGGATTCACGCCTTCTTCGATGCGCAAGCCGCCGCGCACGAGCACCGGAACTTCGAGTTTCACTTTATCCTGCAGCTTCCGGTACGCCTCCGGAAAAACGATCATTTCGACCGATCCCAACATGTCTTCGAGCGCGCCCTGAGCGTAGAAGTCTCCTTTTTTCGACTTCAGCACGCGGAGGTTGGTGATGATGCCGGCGGTGCAGATGTTTTCATCTTTCCCGGTGGATACTTTGATACCGGCAATGTCGGCGGTGCTCAATGCTCGCAAGTCTTCCAGCTTATCTTTATATTTTTCCAGAGGATGGCCGGTGATGAAGAAGCCAAGAATTTCTTTCTCAGCCGCTAACCGTGTGTGTTCATCCCAATCCGGCGTATCGGGCAATTTGTCATTGTTGGCGGGAGCATCATCTTGCGCGAATACGCCGAACAAGCCATGCTGACCGGATTCCGCGTCACGCTGGGTTTTCAGGGCCCGATCCATCGCCTTGTCGAGGACAGCCATTAATTGGCCTCGCCGCCCGAGCGAATCCATCGCGCCACTCTTGATCAGCGATTCCAAAACGCGCTTATTCAACAGCCGCAAATCCACCTTCTCGCAGAATTCATAAATCGAGCGATACCGTCCCAGTTCTTTCCGTCCCGCCACGATCGATTGGATGGCGTTGTGGCCCACGTTCTTGACAGCGGCCAGACCAAACCGAATCGCGGCGCCATGCGGCGTAAAGTTGGCATCGCTCACGTTGATGTCGGGCGGCTCGACTGCAATCCCCATTTCACGACATTCGTTGATGTACTTCACTACATCATCGGTACTTCCGGTTACCGAAGTCAGCAGCGCTGCCATGAACTCGACGGAGTAATGCGTCTTGAGATATGCGGTGTGATAAGCCAACAGCGCATAGGCCGCCGAGTGTGCCTTGGGAAAACCATACTCGGCGAACTTTGCCAGCAGATCGAAAATCTTCTCAATCTTCTTCGACGGATACCCAGCCTTCACCGCGCCTTCGACAAAACGCTCCCGCTGCTTAGCCATTTCTTCCGGCTTCTTCTTGCCCATGGCCCGTCGCAGCAAATCAGCCTCACCCAGCGAGTAACCTGCCAGGCGATTGGCGATCTGCATTACCTGCTCCTGGTAAACAATTACGCCCCAGGTTTCTTCCAGCATCTCCTTCAGTTCGGGCAGTTCATACTCGATGCTCTTGCGCCCATGTTTGCGATCGATGAAGTGGTCGATCATGCCTCCCTGGATCGGTCCCGGACGATAAAGCGCGTTGAGCGCAGTGAGATCGTCAATCGAATTCGGCTGGTAGCGCCGAAGCACGTCGCGCATCCCGTGCGATTCAAACTGGAAGATGCCGGAGGTGAGTCCTTTGTGAAAAACACTTTCGTAGGTTTGATTATCCTCGAGCGGAATTTCCTCGAGGGTGATTTTATGGTTGCGGGTTTGCTCGATCAGCTTAACCGTATCGTCGAGAATGGTGAGCGTGGTCAGCCCAAGGAAGTCCATCTTCAAGAGGCCCATCTTCTCGATGGCAACCATGTCAAAGGCGGTGACGATTTCGTCGTTCTTGGTCTTGAAAAGCGGAACCAGTTCCGTGAGCGGCCGCGGAGAAATTACTACTCCCGCCGCATGAACACCCGCGTTGCGTACCAGGCCTTCCAGTTTGCGCGCGGTATCGAGCAACTGGCGCACCTGCGGTTCACTCTCATACGCCTGCTGCAGTGCGGGAGAATCCTTAATCGCCTGCTCCAGTTTGATGTTGAGCGTGGTCGGGACCATCTTGGCGATGCGGTCCACATCGGCGTAAGGAATATCCATGGCGCGACCGACGTCTTTGATCGCGGCCTTTGCCGCCATTGTGCCAAAAGTGATGATCTGCGCCACGTTCTCCCGGCCATATTTCCGGGTGACGTAATCGATGACTTCACTACGACGGTTCATGCAGAAGTCGATGTCGATGTCTGGCATCGAAATGCGTTCGGGGTTCAGGAACCGTTCGAAGAACAGCTCGTGCTGCAGAGGATCGAGATCGGTGATGTTCATCGAATAAGAAACCAGCGACCCCGCTGCCGAGCCACGTCCCGGTCCCACTGGAATATTGTTTTCTTTGGCGTAACGGATGAAATCCCAGACAATCAAAAAATATCCTGAGAACTGCATCTGCTGAATGATCGCCAGTTCCCTCGCCAAACGCTGCTCGTATTCCGCAATGCTGTGCTTGACCCGTCCCTGTGCCTGCAAGCTGCGCAGCACGTCCAACCGCCGGGCAAAACCTTCCCGGGTGACATGTTCGAAATAACTATCCAGCGTGTAACCGGCGGGCACGTCGAAATGCGGAAATGGATTACTGACTTTCTCCAATCGCGTGCTGCAGCGCTCGGCTATCGCGAGAGTGCGTGAAAGCACGTCGGGGGCATCTTTGAACACGCGGAACATTTCGTCGTGGCTCTTGACGTAAAAGTCCGTGCCTTGGAACTTCATCCGGTTCGTGTCCTGGATGGACTTCCCGGTCTGAATGCAAAGCATCACATCCTGCGCGTGGGCATCATCTTCGCAGAGGTAGTGGCTGTCGTTGGTCGCCACCATCGGCATGCCCAATTCTTTTTCCAATCGGAACAGTCCAGGATGGATGCGGTGCTCCATTTCCAACCCCTGATCCTGAATCTCCAAAAAGAAATTGTCTTTGCCGAAAATATCCCTATAGAACACGGCCGCATCCCTTGCCGCTTCGTACTTCTCCTCCATCAATCGTTCCGCGACCTCGCCCTTGAGGCAGCCCGACAGTCCGATTAATCCTTTGGAGTGTTCCGCCAGAAACTTCTTGCTCACACGCGGCTTGTAATAAAAACCATGCAGCGAAGCCTCGGAAGTAATCTTCACCAGATTGCGGTAGCCTTCTTCATTTTCCGCCAGCACCAGCAGATGGTTATAAGAGTCGCCGTCCGGCGGAGTCCGCTCGATGTTGTGATCGTCCTTTTTACAGATGTAAAGCTCGCAGCCAATGATGGGCTTGATCCCAGCCTGCTTGGCCGCATTCACGAAATGAACAGCGCCAAAAATATTGCCGTGGTCGGTCATGGCAACAGCGGGCATGCCCAGCTCTTTGGCGCGCTCGCAGAGTTTGTCCACGTCGCAGGCGCCGTCGAGCATCGAATAATCGGTATGAAGATGAAGGTGAACGAATTGGGGCATTGAGGTTCTTATTGATTGTACGTGGGCGTAATTCTAACGGGAAATCTGCGCCAGACGAGAGCCAAGTTATCCACAGTGTGCGTCCGCAGAAACATAGCTAGCTATGTTTCTACAGACAGGAACTTACCGCTGTGAAAGCCGCAATCATTCGGGTAACTGAAAGTCGACACCGCGATCTTCATTCGCTTTTTGCGTGGCCGGGATATCGAGCTGCGCAATCGGAATCTTCCGCGCCTTGTCGTTATTCAATATCCAGAACGTTTGGCCGACGATGGCGTAGTTCTGGACTTCCTCGGTATGCTTGTCGCGAAAAACCAGCTCGGTCGGCTGAATCTCCGTCTTCGAGAGCGACTGCGACGCGTTGGATCCCCGCGCCTCGCGCTCCTGGCGCAGCCGATCAACCTCGTTCTCTAAACGATCAATCGCCGCCTGCTGCCGGTCGCTGTCGGCGTAGGCACTCGAATAATCGTAGGCGGGATAGTTCTGAGCAGAATCCGAGGAGTAAGAATCGTCGCCGTAGCCCCAGCCGTAATATGGATAGCCGTAATACCCGCCGTAAGGCCAACCGCGGTAGTAGCGGCCACGCCCGTAACCGTAGCCCGGGCGGCCATAACCATAACCACCGCCCATTACGAAATGCACACCGCCGCGTTGAACCCCGGAGAAACCTCGAGTGCCCGCCGCACCACCCATGGAATGGCTGCCACCGGAAAATCCAGCATGTCCGCCGAAGCCTCCCGAGGCTCGGCCACCGCCTCGTTGTCCCCACGCCGGTAGCGTGAGGAAAGCCGTGCCCAAGGCCGCAATTGCCAGCCAGCGCATGGTCATATTATAGCGCTGGATGCAAGCCAAAAGTAAGCCGAAAATCTGATCTCGCAGGTGGGCCGTATGGTGGTTATTGGTCG
>JBEKGG010000187.1:0-8645 GCA_050012915.1 Terriglobales bacterium
AGCCGCCTGGCGGCCCGTTCGCTGACGTGACACCCAAGCCAACAATTCGTCTTCCCGGAAGCGCCAATACTTGCCGAGCCGATACCCTGGCAACGGGTCAATCGAACGCTTTCGAGTGTGTCCGTAAACCCAAGAAACTGGCACCTTCAAGAGTTTGGCGGTCTCCTGGACCGTTAGAAGTTCAGTGTGGTTTTCATCTCCGCTTGGCATGACTGTGGCCCCCTTCTTCTGGACCTGACTCGATTTAAGAATTCGGGTGGTTCCAAACCGTCTTGGACGTGGTTCTTGTTCCCATTTGGACGCGGACAAAATACTCTGCGCCGCCACCGCGCAGTTGGCCTGGAGCGACCCCACGAATTACTTTGGGCACGGATACGTGCACAAAAGTGGGGTCGCTCCAGCCCAATCCGGTGTTTTGTCCGCGCCCAAATTGACCTTTGCGCCATGCGCAACCTGTTCTGCTTCGGACTCTTCCGAAAATCCGATGGTGACGCAAAGGGTGACGGAGGGGGTGATTCGTGTCTTTCATGCAACGTTCACCCTCGGAAGAAGCATTCGCAAAAAGGCGAGGCCATTTGTTAATCCAAAAAGCATCCTGGCGGCTGGTTAGAAGAGTTGCATGAGAAGGGGGTGCTTCTGGCGCGACGATTTCATGTGCTTGCCGCGAGCCTGAAAAGCGTACTCCATTTCTGGCGTCTGAATCGGGGCCATGGAACGCGGCCACAAAAGACGAGCTGAGAGATTGCAGAGAAACAGTGTGTGCGAACGTCATACCCAACAATTGTCTGCAAACTGTACGCATGTCTGAGAAGGGAAAATTGTGAGTAAATTTAAGCTCCCTTTCCAGTGTTTGATTTCGGCGCATGATTTCACAGCCAAATAGAAGCTGGCGGAGTCTAACATCAGCCATGTCTGCTAAAACGCGCATCACAAACCCTTCCCCAAGTAAGGGCGAATAATCTGCCAGGCCTCCCCGAGAGAATTCAAAGAAACCGGCGAGAGTATCCCCTATTTATAAAGAGGCGCAAAATATGGGAAATGTGAGGGGGACATTCAATTTTATTTGTCTCAAAGGGCGTTCGGCCCTCTCATGCTTCTCTCTGACTCGCAGGAGAGAAGGCCTCTTTTCGACTGGTCCCATGCGGTTTCTAGGATGCGTGTCGGCTTTCATGGAAAGACGTGACCCTCTATCTGTACTAATGGGCAACGCGTCGGGGAAATCCTAGAAAGAAAAAATGCCCACCTGATTTGAAAAATATTCTTTGGGGGATCGGTGGGCTGGTCGGTTGAATACGGGTCTGTAGTTGCGGCAGCAGTTCTCACCCAATGCGGGCGAATACAAAAAGCATTACGCCGTAAGAAAGGGCGGGAGCGACCCCGTGTTACTTTTCGGGCCGCAGGCCGAACGAAAAGAGGGGGTCGCTCCCGCCCTTTTGACGTATTTACCCGCGCACCGGTTTTGCGGTCCTGGCTTCGTATTAATCTGTGTAGTCGAGGGTTACAGAATCGAGGGCAGAAAACCGTAAGGAAAACCGAGTTCAGCACGGTTTTCCGCTATTTCAATCTTTTTACGCGACCTATGAGGGCCTGTCTTGCGTGGATTTGGAGCGGGAAAGTACATCTTTCCCTAACGAGTGGCTGGCATGTTCCGGTGGTCCAGCTCAGCTCTCCCGAGCCATAGCTTGAGGAAGCGTGAGACCATTAGGGGGCTTGCGAGTGAATTGTTAGGGATTGTCCCTGCCGTCTTTGATATCGTCCGCCCGGCACAGCTCAAAGGCGTTGCCGCCACTCCCTTTCACGCGATACATCGCCATATCCGACCGGCTGATCAAAGCCTCACTGCTAGTGCCGTCCACGGGAAATCGGCTGAGTCCGATGCTGGCCGTAACGCTGGCACCAACGCCGTTCCCGATTTCGATAGGCTTCTCGACAGCGCGCAGAATGCGCTCCACCACCTTCAACGCATCACTTTCCAGTTTTAGTCCTGGTAGGATGATGATGAATTCGTCGCCGCCCAGCCGACCGACCATGTCTTCGGGGCGCACAACATGTTGCATCCGTTTGGCGGTGATCTTGAGAATCCTATCCCCCGCGGCATGGCCGTAACGATCATTTACGGGCTTGAAGTGGTCGAGGTCAATGAACAGAACGGCGAGCGACGAACAATCGGCCGTGGCCTTCTGTACGCATTCCTCCAGTCGGAGATTGATGGAATGTCGATTGAGGAGGCCCGTCAGAGCGTCGTAGTTTGCGAGATACCGAACGTGCTCTTCCGACTTGTGCAATTTCTGGGCCTCTCGCAGCCGGAGCAGTTGCTCGCGAAGAAGAGAAGCATTTTCTAATTCGAGTTCGCTCCAGGGCTGGCTGCGACCGCGCACGGTTTCCTTCCAAGCCGCAAACGAGGTGCGCGGGCGCAAGCGACCCTGCTCATCCACGCTGACCGTTTTATCGGGATTCCCGGCCCACATGATCGTTTCTACGAGTTCCCGCCGTAACAGGAGAAGATAATCGCCAGTCCCCTCCGTAAGTCCAATGTACAGGGCTCCGCTAGCCTTATCCGCATAGGATGCGGCACTGGGGTCCAGCATGCTGAGCCTGTTGGAACTCGCGATTCCTCGTGTTGAGATGCTCTGTAGCTTGGCGATGACGGGAAGCAGTAACTCTTCATCCACGGTTGCGCCATGGGACGAAACGAGCCCGTCAATACGTGAAACCATTTCGTCCGCGTTCAGTAAATCGAGGAGCTGAGGATTTTGTAAGCTTTCTGCCTGGGCGATCGATTCGGACGCTTCGATGTCCGCCATATACTTTTCGAGCGTTCTTCGGGAGGTCAGCCGAGATTGCAAAGCGATGTTGTCGATGCGCAGGGCAACCTGCGACGCGAAAATCTGCACAATGAGTTCGCAGACCGAGCGGGTCGAGTGATCCAGACGGTGCGGCACAGCACCATGACATGCCATCATGCCCCAAAGCCGGTGGTTGACGATAATCGAAACAGTCATAGATGACTGTACGTTCATATTGCGCAGATAGGTGATGTGTATCGATGAGACGCTCCGCAAAGATGAGCGCGTCAAATCCAGCGGTCTTCCGGTCAGCGGTCCGATCTCGGTAATGATCGGCACCGGCGTTGCGGCGACATCCGCAATGGATCGCGAGGGATTTACCAGAAAGAGCTGCCGTGCCTGGGCCGGAATATCACTTTCTGGAAAGTGCGAACCGAGGTACAAGACTGGCAAAGACCCCACGGCCTCGGCGATCACTTCACCGTTCCAAACATCGTCGAATCGATACACCATGACGCGGTCGAAGCCGCTGAGTCGCCGGATTTCCTCCGCGGCCAGCCGCGACAGCTCCAAGATGTCGGCCGCCTGCTCCATGCGCGTAACCGGCATTCGGATGTGGGCATTGAGTTCGAGGGGTTCCAGCGAATGGGTTCCGTGAACAAGTTCGAGTTCCACAATAAGAGCGCCGTCGTACCGATGGGCGATCGCATACATCTCGATTCCGCGACCGCTTATTGGGACGTAAAGAGGTTTCGCTAAAAATGGTTCGTTGCTCAATATTTGAGATTGGAACGTCTCGAACAGCTGTGTTCCCAAGACCGTCTCGAACGAGCATCCCAACAAAATGTCAGGAGACATCCCCAGCAAAGTAGAGACGTTGGAGCTGACGTGCCTCACGATTAGGTCGGGTTCGGAGAGTGCGAACAGTAAACCGTGCGGTTGAATATGACCAATGATTTGGATCGGTTCCAGGGCGCACTGGGCGACGCCAGGAAGGGGGTCGCTGCGCTCTGCCGAACGCTCCATCAGCAGTTACCGGACGGGGGGAGCGGCTGCGATAACCACGCCGCGTAGGCATCAAATATCCCCACCGCCGTCGAGCAAATCGCGTCCACGTTGTCTTTTCCGTTTTCCTCAAGGTCGGAGCAAAATGATGCCCAGAGCGCTTCACAGCGCCCATTTTCATTGCCATAGAAAGTAAAGCTCGCAGTCGGCCCGAGGATGGCGCGCAATCGCTTGACGATGATCTTTCCACCCATCATGGAACCAAGAATCACGTAGGCATATCCGAACAAGCCGGCAGGGTCAATGGGGGAAACCCAGTGGTATCGCTCCAATGCGTCAATGTCTATTACGGTTGCGCCCATTAACCTGAGATCCTCGCGCAGAGCGCTGGATCTCTCAAGAGCGAGCACAGGATCGCCTGGCTTCGCTGCGCATGCCACGGCACACTCCAGTGGCTCGAAAAGCCCCAGCAACCGGCCGAGATGTGCTCGATATTCTGGAACGGTGTATCCAGCATCAAACAGACGCGCCATGACGGGGCTGGCGGCGAGACTGGCATGCTGCGAACGCGTCGCATATCGGAGCGCTTCGATAATCGCCGGTGTCCCGGGTTCCAACGGACCGCTCAGCATTTTGTCTCCCGATAAAGCAGGTGGACCCGAATCGCCACCGCAAAATTTGATCGTTTCGTCTCAGCCATACGATGAATGCCGTCACCGGAATAATTTCTGGAACATGGCCTTCTCTTCCCAATCGTGTAGGATATCTTTGCGTCTCAGCGCAGCGATTATCTCAACCACAATACCCCGAAGAATTGGATCAGCGCTCGTCGCAGAACTCAGCTGCATCTCGATGTTTGGCGAATCAGATTCTTGCTGTTTTCCCCCTCCAAGTTCCTCGAGCCACGTGAGTAGCATTAAGACTTGGTCTGGCTCAGTTGTCGTGAACGATAGGCCCATCCCCATCCCGATCTGGCAATAAACGACCTTCGCCCTCGTCTTTATTGATTGTTTCTCCCGTATGATCGTTAGGGTGAGAGCAACCCCTACCTCAAATGGGCTTATGGTATCCACATAGCAACCGTTCCTTGATATATCGGAAAGTCGGCCAGTTGTTCTGCAACCTCCATGGACATTGACTGCATCGACGGCGGATGAAACCGGATAACGAGGAAAGCTGCGCCTATTGACATCTTCACGACGATCCTCAGCGAGGCCTACCTTCTTAGTAGGTTCCATCATTCCACCTGGAACCGGCTAGTTGGTTCGAACACGCCCGCTGTGTGAATACCGGTTTCGAGCAAACTGGCGAACTGGTGGGCGGACACCGGCCGGCTGAAATAGTATCCCTGAGCCTCATCGCAGTGTTGAGATTGAAGAAATTCCAGTTCCGTCTGCGTTTCCACACCCTCGGCAACGACCCGCAGGTTCAGACTTTGCCCCATGCGGATAATTGCGGTCACGATGCTCGTCTCGCCGGGAGTGGCGGTCATCTGGCGGATAAAAGACTGATCTATCTTGATCGCATCGGCTGGAAACTTTCTGAGATAACTCAAACTCGAGTAACCCGTGCCGAAGTCGTCGACTGCCACCCGCACTCCTGCCGCTCGAAGGTTCTTGAGGATAGATGTAGCGGAGTCAGGATGCTTCATTAAAACGCTTTCGGTCAGCTCCAATTCAAGTAACCTCGGATCTAAGCAAGTCTCTGCAAGGATTGCGAATACTCTTTCCAGAAAACTCTCATCTCGCAATTCCAAGGCGGAGATATTCACTGCTACGGAAATGGAGTGCAACCCGGCAACCATCCATTCCCGGGCTTGCTTGCAAGCTTCGCGCAGGACCCAGTTGCTGATCGGCAGAATCAAACCGCAGTCCTCCGCAACGGGGATGAACCGGGCCGGAGATACTAGCCCCTCTGTCGGATGCTTCCACCGTATCAATGCTTCCGCTCCGGTTATCTCCCCAGTGTTCAAATTGACCTTTGGTTGGTAGTGCAGCGTGAATTCATTCCGTTCCAGGGCGCGCCGCAGATTCTCTTCGATCGATTGGCGCTCCACGGCACGGATGTTCATGGCCGGCTTGAAGAACTGATAGCTCTGCCGTCCATTTTCCTTGGCCTGATACATCGCAGTGTCGGCATTCTTGATGAGCGTTTCCGAATCCGGGCCGTCGTCGGGATAGACACTCACACCAATGCTCGTAGTGATGTGAAGATCGTGCTTGTCGATGGAATGAGTCTCCGCCACTGCATGCAGCATCCTTCTCGCCGAGATGGCAGCATCTTCCGATTGCTCCACCTCTGAAAGGAGGACCACGAATTCGTCCCCTCCCTGGCGGCTCACGGTGTCCGAGAAGCGGACGCAATCCACCAAACGTTTGGCGACGGATTGAAGAACTTTATCGCCGGTTGGATGTCCCAACGAATCGTTGATGTGTTTGAATCCATCCAAATCGAGAAATAGCACCGCGACTTTTTTGCTGTGACGCCGGCCGAGAGCTATCGCCTGAGCGACCCGGTCGTTGAAGAGCATTCGATTAGGAAGCCCCGTCAGGAAATCGTGCTGGGCCGAATGAGCCATCTGGGTTGCCATAGTACGGGACGCGCTCACATCTCGGAAAACGATGACCGTCCCGGTTGTGCGTCCTTGACGATCGTGGATAGGGGCAAGGGAGTCTTCCACCGGGATTTCCAATCCGTCGCGCCGGATGAGAACACAGTCCGCGGGCAAGTTCATGGTCCGGTCTTGCACAACTGCCAAATTCATTATATTCGAGATCACCTGGCGGTTCGTGGCATCCAGGATTTGGAGAACGTCTCCCATTAATCGTCCCGTGGCGTCCTGGCACGACCAACCCGTCATTTTTTCGGCGACGAGATTCAGGAAAGTGATATTTCCTGAGATGTCCGTACAAATAACCGCATCGCCTATGGAGTTGAGGGTTACTTGGGCTCGTTCCTTTTCGGCAAAGAGGTTTTCCTCCGCCTCCTTTCGGTCCGTGATGTCCACGTTGACACCGATGACGCGACTGACGTTACCGCGCTCATCGAGGATCACTCCCTCGACCGCTGTTATGTTTCTCACAGCACCCGTTGGTTTGATGATGCGGAATTCCGCAGATCCTTGATACTTTTCGTCGACCACCCTTCGCAATGTGGCCTCGACGTGGGGCAGATCCTCGGGATGAACCGCGGAGGACCAAGTTTTGTACGGCAAAGGAGCGATCGGCGCGAAACCATAGATCTCAAACATCGTGGAATCCCAGGTCAGGCTATCGCTGGCCAACTCCCACTCCCACACGCCCACTTTCGCGACTGCTGTTGCCAGCGACAGTCGTTCGGTCAGGATCCGATGCACAGTCTCCGCAAGCCTTCGACCGGTGATGTCTAGATGCATGATTACCGCGCCGACCTGCCGGTCCTCGCGCAAAGGTGTGACCATGAGTTCGAACCAGCGCTCTTCGGTCGGCGAGTTGCAGCTGTATTCCATCGAAAAACTTTTTCTCATGCCACTCAAAACCGAACGAATGCCCTCGGCGGCCAAGCGGGCTTCGGAGGCGCCACCGCCCCGTGCGCGGTCGCAAATCTCCAGATAATTCAGGCCTATCCCTTTCGCGGAGCCTTGAATCGCATTAGTACTGCCAAACCGTCTCCACACATCATTCACTGAAATGATCACGCCTTTGGAATCGAGTAATGCAATATGCGCGGGCAGTGCGTTAAGAATGGCCGTCTGCCTTGCATCCTCGCTCTTCTTCAATTGTTCTTGAGTGCCCCGCAACAAGAGCGTGCGGCCATCGCGGTCTACGACCGAATCCACCTGGCCACCCGTCAGATCCTCCAGCCGTTGACCTGTATTCAGTAGCGTCTCCATTAACGCGGACATTTCCCCAGTCGCATCCTCGGGCGGTAGTGGCCTCGGTGTCATGCGGCCATCGTTCCTAATCCCAAAGTTTGCAACACCGTTTTCGTCTGGCCGAGTGTCCCGACAATTCTCCGAACGGGAGAAGGCGCGAGAATGATGAGGGTCGGCGTCAAAAAGATGCCGTCTGCCAAGGCGCGTTTAGGCTCCTTAAACACGTCTACGATTTCAATTTCATGGCGGTCCGCGAGCCTCGTACTGCAAAGTTTCGTGAGATTGGCGAGCGCCTGCGCGGAGTTCTCCGTGTCTCCTGCAATGTAAAGCCGAAACTTGAACGATGTACGCGGGTTCATAACGCCTTCTTCCGGCGAGGAATCGCCGCATCAGCCCCGCGCAACTCCCGCATGCGAGAGTGACCTCGCGATAATTCCTTCACGTGGCTCTTTGTGGTACGGGCCAGCAACGTCTTCTCGACTTTCTTGGCCACAAGCTCCGTCTGCAGTGACTTCGCGCGCACCTGTAGGACGGCCTCCTCGGCATCGAGACTAACGCGCTTGAGTTTTCCTGCGACATCAGCGACCTCGCTTGCAACGCGCTCCGCGCTTTCCCTTTCCCAACGCAACGTCCCCATCAACACCTCGCCGCCCGCGGTATAAATGTCCGCCAGCGTCACGCCTGAATTGCTGAGAATCAGTTCGCGGACCTGATTGGAATGCGCCGTACCGCGAGATTTGATAATGGACAAACCCCGGTTACGCTCACCGGCCTGCACTAAGTAGTTGAGGTGAATCCATGTATCGGCGAGCGTCGAAACTTGCAGCGGCGTGCCGCCATCCACCTTGCCCGACATTTCGTCGAGGAGACTCGTGCAGACCAAGGTAATTCCGTCCGCCTTGCACCAGTCTATTAATCGTTCCGCCACTCCGTGCGCAGTCAACTCATTTCCAGCCTGGGACAGAGTGGACACCGGATCGATTACCAGGCATCGGGCTTTG
>JBEKGG010000188.1:0-12859 GCA_050012915.1 Terriglobales bacterium
ACTGGACCCCGCATCTGTGCGGACCCGTGCTGCCAACTTATCGCGTGTGACATGGAATTGTACGCGGCGACGTTTGACGGTGTGTCGGTTTTAACAGCATTTGAAGCTTGTACCAAGGCCGAGGGGAAGGCGGCGCTGCTAAGAGTCAAGAATACCTGTGGATCGCGCAGCAAGGACTCAGACTACCATCTACACTTGACTTGGCACCGGGAAAAAGACCCCCCGAGAATCACGCTCACTGTCGAATTTGCGAAAGGTAACCAACCCCCACGTCCTAACGAGCAGGAGCCATTCGCGGAAGATTTTTTTGTGTGGCTTGGGCGATTCGTAAAAGAGAAACAGATTCGCGTTGAGGTGTATGCAGATTTTGAGTTCCCGCGGCAAGCAGGACGACGAGTTAGGTTTCCTCTTCCAATGAAGGCCCCGGTCGGACCAGATGCTGTGGAAGCTGAAATTGATGGTATATCATTCACGCTATTTCCAACTCCGCAGGGTGTTGAGAAGGTTTGGATCACGCAAAAAGAGGAGAAATTAACAGTGCATTTGCACGGAAATCGTGTGGTGACATTTGGAGCGTTTGACCCACGCGAGGACGTACAGGAACTTTCTGGCGTAATGGATTCAATGTTTAAGCCACGACGCCAAGAAATGGAGGTAAAGACGCAATGACTTCATCAAGCAACCGTGAGTGCGACATGGATTTTGTTGGGCTAGATCATGTGCGACCCGGTCCGTGGATTACCGCTATCCGCGAGTCAAGAGCACAACGGCAGCAGTGTGTTCAACCACCGATGCAGAGGAAGTACGAGAGGTTTAAGGTTCTCGTTGATCAATGGAGGCACGACACATGGTATAAATCCTCCATCAGTCGTCGTATTTCGCACATTGCGTATTTGAAGATTATTGGGCTTGGAGAGGAGGCTGTTCCTTGGATTCTTAAAGAGTTGCGAGATGAACCCGACTACTGGTTTGCCGCCTTGGAGGCGATTACCGAGGTAGACCCAGCTCCTGGCGCTAAGAATCTGAGTGAATTGCGCGATGCATGGCTGGACTGGGGAAAGGATAGGATTGCCCGTTGAAATACCAGATCGCTGGAAGCGGTATATGAGAGAGTGTTTTCCTGCCTTAGAAGAGGGTGTCTCCTTCGAATTCACTAGTAGCGTAGATTTTAATTACAACTGCCTCTCGTGGGCGCTTGGCTGCGATACGGTACCGTTTTGGAAGGACAAAGGCGGATTGTGGGAATGGCCCGATGTTGCGGACGACACCGCAGAAGGATGGATTCGAGTTTGCGAATTTCACGGATTCGACCAAACACAAGACCCAAACTTTGTGGTTGGATTCGAAAAGATAGCTATCCTGAAGAATAACGATGGTGAGTTGCACGCTTGCCGAAGTGATCGAAATGGAAAGTGGAAAAGTAAGCTCGGTGTTTGGGGTCCGGATATTGACCATGATGGTTTAGTGGGCTTAGAGCAATCATACGGCAGCGTTGTGAAGGTGCTACAGAAGCACCGTCCGGATTGGCTACGATGACTTCAAGGGAAATGACTTCTTTCGAGTCCGCCTTGCGCGAAGTTTTGTCAGCGTCCAAGAATCATTTGAATCGCCTACTTCAGGAAGAAAAAGTCGCCCAACGCTGACAAGCCGAAACGTGGTCGCAAGTCTAAGACTACTTCTTCCTCCCGAGTTTCTTCCGGTAAGGATTAAAGGGGGTGTTCTTCCCCGATTTTTCCGGTTAGATTTCCGGCGTGCGCGGGGAGGAAGCGAAAAGCCGGTAATCGCCCGCAATGTTACACCCGTTTGTCCACCCCGTAAAGATGCTAAAATTCTTGGTTCGCCATACTCATCTGAAGGTGCTTGTATGCCTGATGTTCTCCAGCTTCCCTCGCCGACGCCGCTGACCAGCTTCACTGAAGACGAAATTCTTTTCCGCGACAACATCCGCCAGTTCGCCGAAGAAAAAGTTCGCCCGCTGGTGAAAGAAATGGACGAAAAAGGCGTCTTCGACAAAGAACTCATTCACCAGTTCTTTCAACTCGGACTGATGGGCATCGAAGTGCCCGAGCAGTATGGCGGCGCGGGCGGCAAATTTTTCGAAGCAATTCTCGCCGTGGAAGAACTCTCCCGCGTGGACGCTTCCGCGGGCGTGATCGTCGACGTGCAAAACACCCTGGTCAACAACGCGCTGCTGCGCTGGACCACCGAAGAACAAAAGAAGCGCTACCTGCCGCGCATGGCAAGCGAGCTGTGCGGCGCCTACGCATTGAGCGAAGCCGGATCGGGATCGGACGCCTTCGCTCTGCAGACGAAGGCCGAACTCAAAGGCAGCGACTACGTTCTCAACGGACGCAAGCTCTGGATCACGAACGCGAAAGAAGCCGGCGTCTTTATTCTGTTTGCCACCGTCGATCCGGCTGCGGGATACAAAGGCATCACGGCGTTCATCATCGAAAAAGAATTTCCCGGATTCACCGTGGGCAAGAAAGAAGACAAGCTCGGCATTCGCGCCTCCTCGACCTGCGAATTGATTCTGGAAGATTGCCGCGTGCCCAAATCAAACGTTCTGGGCGAAGTTGGCAAAGGATACAAAATCGCGATTGAAACTCTGAATGAAGGCCGCATAGGAATCGGCGCGCAGATGGCCGGCGTAGCTCGCGGCGCCTGGGAATACGCTGCGAAGTATGCGCAGGAACGCAAGCAGTTCGGCAAATCGATTGCCGACTTTCAGGGCATCCAATTTCAGATCGCGCAGATGGCCACCGAAATCGAAGCTGCCCGGCTCATGGTATACAACGCCGCCCGCATGAAAGATGCAGGCATTCCCTTTGTCAAAGAAGCTGCCATGACCAAACTGTTCTGCTCGCAGGTAGCCGAGCGGGTCACGTCGCTGGCGATCGAGATCTACGGCGGCTACGGATTCACCAAAGATTATCCCGTGGAAAAGTATTGGCGCGATTCGAAGATTGGCAAAATCTACGAAGGCACCTCCAACATGCAGCTGGCCACCATCGCAAAACTGGTGATGCCAACGAAATAATCGCCACGCCCACGTAGCCCGGACACCCCCGTCCTTGCCAGCATCGAGCAGTAGAGACGTAGCTCGCTACGTCTCCGGTCAAAGCTCCCGTCTAAAAAATTCCCACAACGAATGACGGTTTTTTTCGCGCGTTTGCGCAATGCCTGGTAGAGGCCAGTACGGTATCAGCCCCGTGGCCGCCACTTTCAGTAAAGGAGAATTTTGTATGAATTCAATTCCATCGGTTTTTCGGGCTCTTGGTGTTGCGACTTTCCTGTTGGCACTTTCCATCCTCGGGGCGGCGCAGGCCCAGCAGGCGCAAATGGCCGCACCCGCACCGATTCCCGCTCAAAGCACGTTCTGTGGCAGCCAACCCCTGTGCTACGAAACCGCCGACTTTGCGGCGACCATTACTGACTTTCGCACCAGTACGTCGGGTGGGTTGAAACTCATCGACGTCGACGTGCGCTTTCAAAACAAAACCAATCAGCCGCTCATCCTCGGGTACGTGAACGGTTCGGGAACCGCGTTGGACGATCGGGGAAACCGGTACGGCGTTTGGGGAGGCAATGGTTTTCGAGGGATCGGATTGGTCAATGGCGGCAACAACTTTGATCCCAAGTTCAATATTCGGGCGGGATCGTTTTCCGACGCGCAGTTCGAGCTCGCGTGGGCCCCTGGACAGACAGCTTACGGCTTGACCTTTGAGCTTAATCTGACGGTGGACGAAATCAACTCGATCGAGGCCGGCCAGCATACTCTGGGCGGAGAATTCCCGCTGCACTACCGCGGATTGGCCAACGGCGTAACCGGCGCCTCGCCCGGACAAGCGTCTGCCTTCGCGTCTCAGGGACAGGGGGCTGGATCGTCGATGTCGGGATTGCCTCCATGCGGGACACCCGCGACTACGCTGGCGGGGGCCGCGAATTCTGCTGGCGGTCAAACCGCTGCGGGCGCTAACACCGCTGTTTCGAATGCCAGTGCGGCAATCGCCAGCTTCGGATCGCTCTTCAAGAAGAAGGCCGCAGCGCCGGCCGCGTCAGCAGCTGCGAGCGCGCCTTGCGCTCCTGCGGCACAACAGGGTAATGCAATGTATGCAGGGACATCGGCTCCCCCGGTCAATGCCGCAGTGCCACAGACTACAAACAGCGTTGCCTCGAGCGCAACCACTACTGCCGCGGCGGCTCCCGGCGCCGCCATGAAGTCCGCGACGACCACGAGCACCGTGAAGCCGTCGCCAGCCGTAGCCAAAGCACCGGCGCCAGCGGTCACGCCCGCGGCTAAAAAAACTGTCGTGACTCCAGCCGTGCAGAAGACGACGGCGCAGTAACGATCTGTCGGAGGGGTGGGGACTCAAGCAAGTATTGAGTTCTTACCCCTCAGGCTCGTTCGAGTTGTACGGCAAAAGAATCCAAGGAGAGCGAACGCAACAGATTGCGACGCATTCCGCGCTCGACTTCGGCGAGGCGGTCGGAAGCCAGAGCAATCCAGGCAAAATCCGCGAATTCGGCAAGAGCTTTTAGTTCGCCCAGAATGTCGGTGTTGCGAACCAGGTCGAGCGTCCCTGAATTCAAAAACGTGAAATCCTGCAACAGGGAGTAGAGGGCGCGCAAAAGCTTTTCGGTTTTTTCGCGGCCCTCCGCCCCGGCCCGATAAGTCTCCGTGATCTTGAAAAGTTCGCTGTGATCGCTAGCGTGCAAGGCAGAACTCAGAATAGCGAGGGCGTGCGCACGCGCCGCCGTGTAAGCTGCAAGATCGAAACTGCGGGCGCGTCCGACGGCGCCTTCTGAAAGACGGGCTACCAGCGCGCGCTGTTTCGGATTCCAATCGGGACGATTCTTCGCCAGGTACTCTTCAATTTCCGCTGCGGGCAGGGCATTGAGCGTGACCACCATGGAACGCGAGCGGATCGTTGGTAAAAACTCGCCGGCATTCTCTGTCAGTAGAAAAATCGTGGCGAACTCGGGCGGTTCTTCAAGCACCTTCAGCAGGGAATTCGCCGCTTCTTTCATGAATGCGGAGTCGGTAAAAATGTAGACCCGCTCCTTGGCCTCGCCGGGCCGGTAATAGATGGTTTCAATCACCCGCCGGACTTGATCCACCTTGATCATCATTTGCGGCGGATCGGGCGGAATCACCAGCACATCGGGATGAGTCTGGACGAAGAGTCGCGTCTCTTTCTTGTCGGTTTCACGCAGGCCGTCGCGGGCTTCCACAGCTTCGGCAAAACGGGCATCGAGATCCTCGGCTTGCGCAATGCGAACGCAATTCGAGCATGTGCCGCAGAAATCCGGCAGGCCGTCTGTGGTGGTCGGCGAAAGGCAATTCATGGCTTTGGCAAGCATCAGGGCGAGAGTGTATTTGCCGGAACCCGCTGGGCCGGCCAGAATGACGGCTTGGGGGAAGCGATTGCGGGCCAACATATCGCGGAGTTGACGTACAGTTTCCGGATTGCCGTAAAAATCAGAAAAAGGCATAGGAATCTAATTCACCACAGAGTCACAGAGACAACCGAAGATGTAATCAATCGAGAATACTACGGGCTCGTCGCTCATTAGATTTTCTCTGTGGCCCGGTGACTCTGCTGTGAAATTCAAGCTGTCTTTGCTGATAATTTCAAGCTGCGCCGCACGATCTCTAAGATTCGTCTGTGAGTCTCTTCGGGAGTCCCGCGCGCGTTCACCAAGACCACCCGCTGCGGATCACGCTTGGCGATCGCAAGGTAGGCATTTCGCACTCGTCCGAAGAAGGCGCGGCTCTCCTGCTCGAAGCGATTTTCATCGGTCTTCGCTTTGCCGTTCTTCGGAGAGTGCGAACGGTTGCGCCGCCGGGCTCGATCCACACTGGCGGCGACGTCGGAATCCATCAAGATTGTGATTTCTGGCTGCAAACCGCCGCACAGAATTCGATGCAGCGTGAGCACAGCTTCGCTGCCGAGTTTGCGTCCGCCCCCCTGGTATGCCTCAGTCGAATCGGTAAAGCGATCGCAGAGTACGATCTGACCTTCGGCAAGCGCAGGCTGGATGACTTCGGCAATGTGTTGCGCGCGCGCGGCGAACATCAAGGCCATTTCGGCGAATGGAGCAAGCGAGGAAGTTTTTGTATCCAGTAGAAGCTGGCGAATTTTTTCGCCAGTGGGCGTGCCGCCCGGTTCCCGGGTCACCACGACGGGCAGTCCCTGAGCCCGCAGAACCGCGGCCAGCTTCGCCAGTTGGGTACTTTTGCCGCATCCGTCGAGCCCTTCAAAAGTGACGAACCGCCCGCGCTGCACATGGGATGGCACGGGGAGATCATAGCAAAGCGCACCTCGGCAGCACACGCGCGACTACATTCTCTCTTCTGTTATAGTCGTTTGTCCTTTTGCTGTGTGGTCGACTGTTCTGTTTCCCCAAGGAGCTCCATGATTTCACCGTCGCGCTTAACCTGGTTGTCACTCATTGTGCTTTGTGCTGCCGTATTGCCGACTGCAGGCCAGAAAAGAAAGCCAGCGCCAAAATCACCGCCGGCCACAATTACCGTCTTCGTCGATGCGAGCGAGGCCCCGCGCAAGATATTTCACGCGCAATTGACGATTCCAGCTACTCCGGGCACGCTGACTCTCCACTATCCCCAGTGGATTCCCGGCGAGCATGGCCCCACCGGGCCGATCCAGGATTTGGCTGGTCTGAAGTTCACTGCTAATGGACAGACCCTGAAATGGCGGCGCGACCTGCTCGACGGATATGCGTTTCATATCGAAGTACCGGCTGGAGCTACTGAAGTGCACGCGTCACTGGACTTTATTTCGCCGACAGGGAAAGACGAAGGGATCTTCACCGGCGGCGAGTCGGCTACCGACAAGATGGCAGTGCTGAGTTGGAACACGGTGCTGCTGTATCCCGCAGGATTCACGTCAGATGAACTTACCTACCAGGCCAGCCTGCGGTTGCCCGATGGCTGGAAGTTTGGCACGCCTCTGCCGGTTGCTTCGCAATCCGGCGCCGAACTCAAATTTAATCCGGTTTCGCTGAGCATGCTGGTAGATTCTCCCGTAATCGCTGGAGAATATCTCAGGGTCGTGGCGTTAGGCGAGAATCCGCGGCAGGAAATGGACATTGCGGCCGATAGCCCTGCAGATCTGGACGCTCCGCAAGACGAGCTCGACCATTACAAAACTTTGACCGATCAGGCCTTCAAACTTTTTGGCGCCCGGCACTTTCGCGATTACCACTTTCTCTACAGCCTGAGCAACAACGTGGCGCATTTCGGGCTGGAGCACCACGAATCAAACGACAGCCGCAGTTCCGAGCGGTCGATGGTGGACTCATATCCACGGCTTCTAGCTGCGGGGCTATTGCCGCACGAATATGTTCACTCATGGAATGGGAAGTACCGGCGTCCGGCCGACTTGACCACGTCCGATTATGAAAAGCCGATGCAGGACGACCTGCTTTGGGTTTATGAAGGATTGACCTCTTATCTTGGGGACACACTGAGCGCTCGCAGCGGACTGCGCACTCCCGATCAGTTCCGCGACAACCTCGCCATGCTGGCAGCCCGGCTAGATCACGTTCCCGGCCGCACCTGGCGCAATTTGCAAGATACCGCCGACGGAGTACCGTCCATGCAGGGCGCCCCAGGCGCGTGGGAATCCTGGCGAAGGACGGTAGATTACTACGACGAAGATGTTCTGAACTGGTTGTGGGTTGACACGATCATCCGCGAGCAGACCCACGGTCAAAAGTCGATGGACGATTTCTGCCATCTTTTTCACGGCGGGCAAAGCGGACCGCCCGAAGTAAAAACTTATACTTTCGATGATGTGGTGAATACGCTGAATCAGGTTGCTCCCTACGACTGGCGCGGGTTCTGGACGGAACGGCTGACTAACCATGGTCCCGGCGCGCCACTGACTGGGATCGAGCGAAGCGGCTGGAAGCTGGTTTACGACGAGACGCCGTCGGAATTGGTGAAGGCATTTTGGGAAGAACGCGACACGGTCAACGCCGAATATTCGATTGGGCTGCTGCTGGATCGCGAGGGAAAAATCGTTGACACCGTCGAAGGAATGCCGGCGGCAAAAGCTGGCATCGGGCCTGGGATGCGGGTTGTAGCGGTGAATGGACATCGTTTCTCGACGGACAACTTGAACGGCGCATTAAAGATCGGAAAGAACAGTGCCGATCCGCTCGAGTTGCTGGTTGAGAACACCGATTTCTACATAACTTACAAACTCGACTATCACGGTGGAGAGCGATATCCACATTTGGTGCGGGACGAATCTAAACCGGATGTGTTGAGTGAGATTATTACGGCGAAGTAGCGCCTGTATAATCAAAGTGTAGGCCACATCCAACCGCCTATCTGGAAGGTGATCGCTTGAATGCACCCATGCCACCTCGTCCCGGGCAAGCGCCGCAGGGTCCGCAGCCGCTTCCCGGCGTCGAAACAATTATTGCAGTTGGTTCCGGCAAGGGCGGAGTTGGAAAGACTACGCTCGCGGTAAATCTGGCACTCGCCTTAGCCAAGCTCGGCCACAAGGTTGGTTTGCTCGATGCTGATGTTTACGCGATGCTCCATTCGATCATCAAACAATTCTTAGGCTCGGTGGTCTGGGGACAGCTCGATTATCTGGTTGTCGATCTGCCGCCGGGCACGGGAGACGTGTCGCTTTCGCTCATTCAAACCGTCCCGCTGACCGGCGCGATTGTGGTGTCGACTCCATCGGATGTTTCGCTGCAGGACGCACGCAAAGCCATCGAAATGTTTCGCCAGATGAAAGTTGACATCGTGGGCATGGTGGAGAATATGAGCTACTTCGTGTGCCCGCACTGCAATCACGAGATCGATATTTTTTCGCGCGGCGGGGCAGAGAAGACTGCAAAGCAGTTCGATGTTTCTTTCCTGGGGAATGTGCAGCTTGATCCCGACATCCGCAAAGCGGGTGACAGCGGCAAGCCGACAGTGCTCGAGGGCGAAAATTCTCCTCATGCTAAATCGCTGTATGACTTTGCCCGCAGGGTCGTGGCGCGTGTGGACGAGATTAAATCGAATGCTGGGGAGAGCGTGATTCAGATTCAGTAGCGGCTTTAAGAGTTTTTGCTTGTAACATCCACGGTTTCAGTGAGATGGTCGGCTCTTGTCCTGACTCTTCTTTGGTGATATCATGATATCAGTTTGGGGAGAGGATGTCATGGCCCAATTCGTTGTTCGCAACGTCGAAAACGGTGTTAAGGCACGTCTACAACGCCGCGCACGGAAGAACGGTCGCAGCATGGAAGAAGAAGTGCGGGATATTCTGCGGAATGCGGTCAATGAACAGGAGGTTCCAACTGGTGGATTGGGTACAGAAATCTCCTCGTTGTTTTCCAAGGCCGGCTTGGACTTCGACATTCCAGAGCTCCGCGGATATGAAATCAAACCCGCGTCATTCGAAGAATGATTATTCTGGACACGAACGTCCTTTCGGCGTTAATGCACAGAACGCCCGAACAGAATGTTGTCGCTTGGCTTGACCGGCAGCCTCGGACATCAATCTGGACTACTTCGATTACCATTCTCGAAATCCAATTTGGACTGCAGATAATGGTTGGCGGCAAACGGCGGTCTGCACTGGGGCAAGCTTTCAAGGAAGTGCTTGCGAGCATCGGCCGTCGAGTGCTGCCTTTCGACACGGCGGCGGCGCAGCAAGCAGGGGATCTGATGGCGGCTCGGCACAAGAAGGGTCGCACCATCGAATTGCGGGACACGATGATCGCCGGTATCGCCCTCGCACAACGCGCAACGCTGGCGACGCGTAACACTTCGCATTTCGGCGACATTCCAACTCCAGTGATCGATCCGTGGGTTGTCTGAGAGTGTGACCCCTACTCCCCAAAGCGCGCCAACTGAAATGTTGGATCGGCGTCTTTTTGTTCTATCACCAAGTCCGCGACCATTTCGCCGACCGCTGGCCCGTGTTTGAAGCCGTGGCCGGAGCCGCCTCCCACCAGCCAAACATTCTTCACATTGGGATGCCGGTCGATGATCAGATGATTGTCGGGGCTGTTTTCGTATTGGCAGACGCGGGTTTCGATCAGCGGGGCGGCTTTCATCGCGGGAAAGCGGAAGGCAACATAATCGCGAATCACCTTCAGGCCGGTCTCGCTCACGACTCGTTCTCCAGAAGTTGGATCGAATTCGGGTCCTCGGGTATCGTCGGCAACCTTGAATCCGCGCCCGTCGCCAGCCGGGATGCCGTAGATGAACCGGTCGCGGTTGTCGGCCCACACCGGCAGCTTCGGCTCCGCGAAGCGATCGTCACCGGCCGGCGTGCCGAAGAAAAAGACATCTTGTTTGGTCGGGCGAATGCGGGCACCGATAGTTTCCGGAAAGAGTTTTCCCAGCCAGGGTCCGCAGGCAAAAACATATTGGTCGGCGGTTAATTTGGAGCCATCCGACAGGGGCAGGCCATCGCGGATTCCGGCTTCAAGGTCATGTGGCAAGACAGCCACTCGTCTGTACTCGCCGCCTTCCGCCAGAAATCCTTCAACTACCGTCTGGCATGCCGTGCGCGCGGTGAGGAAGCCGCTTTCCGATTCGTAAATTGCCCAGCGAACATCTTCAACGTTCATTTGGGGCCAGCGTTTGCCGACCTCAGCCGCAGATAATTCCTCGTAGGCGAAGCCGGCTTCGCGCAACATTGGCAGGGAACTGCGTTCGTATTCATCGTTCTCGGATGTCGCGATCCATAGAACTCCGGTGCGATGAAAAAACTGGCGTGCCCAGCGGGTCTCGTGTTCCTTCCACAATCGCAAGGCGCGCGCAGCCATTTTCGTGTAAAGCCCGCGCGGGCCGTAGGTGCCGCGCATGATGCGCGTCTCGCCGCCGGAAGATGATCGCGAATTGCCCGGCCCCCATGCGTCGATCAGAGTGACCTTTGCGCCGCGACGAAGCAGAAACAAAGCGGTCCATCCGCCGAACGCGCCGGCTCCAATTACGGCGACATGCGCTTTCGCGTGCATGCTAAGAATATTCAAGCATAGCGTCGTAAGTCGCAAATTTATTGTTTAATCTGAGCCGCCTGGATGAGGGCCAAGTCCCTCCGGGCTAAAGCCCTTGTCTCGAGGGGAGCATTGCGGCGCCGCTGAAGTCGCGGCCTTTCAAAGCTGTTTCGTTAGTTCAGAGAGCCCATCACTCGCCTTCTGCGCCGTGAGCGGCATTCTTGCGGCTTCGTGGCTGCGGCACGATTAGGAACCACGGGAATCGTTCCGTCTAGGCCAGGTATTTCTTCAGGGGATCCCAATATCTCAATTTCCAACCGGGGTCGAGATGGTCAAACTCGCCTTCGGGAAAGCCGGTGTGATCGAGGGCGACCGTGGTTTCAGCGCCTTTCTGCTTTAGTTCAAACCTGACAATCGAGTAGACTCCGGCGTCCCAATGCGTTGGACGCCAAGCCTGAACGATCCGCTGGTTGGGAATCAGTTCTACATTACGTCCAACGATCAAGCCGCCGAACATGGACAAGGCGCCGCCCGCTTTCGGGTCGATGTCGGCCGGCATCCCGGTGCACGCGGCGAACTGCTTGGAATCGAGAAGCACTTCATAGATGCGCTGCGAGCTTTCCCTGAAATCGACTTCCTGGTGAAGAGAAGTGCGGGTGCGATTTGCCCCTGTGCTGGGCGCTTCTTGCATCTGTTGCGTCTTCCCCCAGACCTCGCTACCCGCGGCAAGAGCTCCAAACGCAACGGCAACCCCGGCGATGGCTTGCCTGCGGGTAGGGGTCGGATATTTTCCCTCGACCATGATTGTCCTCTCAGATTCTCAGGCTCGACTGTTTCTGCATGGGAACACGCGGGGAGAATATGTTCAAGGTAATATTTTCATGGACAAACAGCTATCGCACGGTGCACAGTGCGCGAGTGAGAAAGAGACATTGCAGAGCTATGTCTACGAGGGTTTCGTCATGACGGGAGGCTTATGGCAAACGCATTTGGCACAGACATTTTGATTCAAGCTAAAGATCCGATGAAGGCGGCAAACTTCTACGTGAAGGAACTTGGGTTTGAGATCACGGACAAGAAACCAAACATGGTGAGCCTCCACGGAAAGAACATCAATTTCTTTATTGAGCACGGGCCTGCGCTCGGGCCGGTTTTCGAAGTTACGGTCAAAAGTGTTAAGGAAGCCAGGGCAAGACTGAAGAAAAAGGGCTGCCGGGTCGTTAAGGACGAACCCGATTTTCCCCGGTGCTATATCAAAGATCCGTATGGGCTGATCTACAATCTGACCGAGTGATGGCGGTTCGCGCTCGCCGCACCGGGATGCGCCAATCGAGAGTGAATGATGAGAAAAGAGCTAGCCTTTGTGGTGCATGTTTTCGTCGCTATGGTCGGTAGCACTGCCTTGGGTGGCTTTCTGCTCATCATTGCCAGCCCTTTGTTGGCCAAGTCAAAGAATCCGTGGTTCGACTTCCCATACAGCCCGCTGTTGTGGGGATCAGCTTTTCTTGTCGGCCTGCTCCTGAATCGAGCAATGCGCAACCGTTCGGCAAGGTGGGTGTGGCTGGTGGGGGCGTCCTGGCTAACGTTGTTGGTACTAGGCGATATTAAGTCGGGTAACCGACATTGGTGTTCTGGGTGCACGCTTCTCCAATCTATCTGGTACAGCTACTTCAGTTATTGGAATTGCTCAGATGAGTGTTTAGGTCTGCTGATCGTGACGACTCCGATGCTAAACTCAATCGCCTATTCCGCCGGGGCAGCAGTCGCGCTCAGGTTCCAGCACCCGAAAGATGTAAACCGTAGTTCCGTTGAAGCAGGGCCTCGGGATGGCGCAGTCTAATATTGGAAGGACGCTTTAATTGAGGGATGCGAGTTAACT
>JBEKGG010000189.1:0-8555 GCA_050012915.1 Terriglobales bacterium
CTCGAAATTCTACGTACTGAAAGGACTCCCTGTGTTTTTCAGGGACCATCTGGAGCGGTATAGCCGCCTGTGGAACTCGCCACGCAACATCCATAAAACTCGCGTAATAGGTGACGCTTAGGCGTCGGTACTCCGGCGTCGGTTGGGCCTCGGGATAACCGTCGAGTTCCCACTTCACCCAGTTCGCAAACTCGTCGCTTCCGAGTCGCGCGGCCAGAATTTTGCACTTCCGAAGCACAGTGACCACATCCCCATCCGCGCTTGCTAGGTTCTGGATCTCGCGCAGCAGGCTCATGGTCTTCTCTCGGGCTCGCTTTGCCACAACGGGCAAAAGGCCCTCCTTAGCATCTTAACCCCAAGGCGGGGCACGAGTATGTTCGGTCACCTTTCGGACGCGCCGCTCATGCAGGGCGCGACCGAAGTCTCGCCCTTTCCAGGCCTTTCTAACGATCCTCTGCGATTCGAGGCTTACGATTCGGCGGCCGCAAGATGGTTACCCCTCAATTACTCATGGCATCGTGACTTCGCATACGTCCTACGTGTATACAAGTAATAAGATATTGATGTCGGCAGACGTTGAGACCGCCCAAGACACGCCTCAAGCGCGTGCTGGAAGCCGAACGCGAGGAGAAGAGAAATGCCAAAAAAGCGGTCCGCGAAAGGTGAATACAGAATCGCGGGGAGCGTATTGAATGAACTCGGATTGGACCGGCAAGGGGCTCTCGAACTAAATCTGAAGGCAAGTTTGCATCAGAAGATTCTGGAACTGGTTAAGCGCCGCAGATACAGAGCTCGAGATTTGGAACGAATCCTACAGATACAGCAGCCGCGAGTCAGCGAATTGATGCGCGGCAAGCTTTCCACGCTGAGCGTCGCCCGGTTGCTGCTTTATGCCGATCAGCTTGGCGCAGAGGCGCAAGTGAAGCTCAAGGAGATTAGAGCCAGTGCGGCATAAGCCACGCCTTAAAGGTCCGCGGGCGGCCCGGGTAGGTCGAGGCGCCAGCGAACGCCCGAAACAGCAAGTTCCCACCCTGAAAGAGCTAATCGAGCAGATCACTCCAGAAAATCGTTACCAGGAAACTCCCAGCGGCCCGGAGCGGGAGAAGGAAGCAGTCGACCGGTAGCCCGGCACGCAGGCGAGGGCCCCCGCGCCACACTCGCTGGCTCTCCACGACCCACTGAGCTAGACTCTTGGCTGCCGTCTCATATTCCCGGAGGACGTTCTCATGTTTTGTAAGTTCGTGGGGCTGGTTCTATTCGTCGGGTGTTTCTGTTCCCTGGTTCAGTCGCAAGCCGTCGACGCCGAAGGCCATCAGTGGTGGCAGCATGCTGTGTTTTACGAAATCTATCCCCGCAGTTTTATGGACAGCAATAACGACGGCATCGGAGATTTAAATGGCATCGCGTCCAAGCTGGATTACCTGAAAAGCCTGGGCATTGATGCCATCTGGCTTACACCGTGCTATCCCTCGCCGCAGGTGGATTTTGGTTATGACGTTTCGGATTACGAGAATATCGATCCCATGTACGGTACGCTGGCCGACTTCGATCGCCTGCAAAAAGAAGCAAGCAAGCGCGGCATTCGCATCATTATGGATTTTGTAATGAATCACACCTCCGATCAGCATGCGTGGTTTCTCGATTCGCGATCGTCGCGCACCGCTGTCAAGCGAGACTGGTACATGTGGCACGATGCCAAAGACTCAGCCGAACCGAACAATTGGGTTTCCATCTTTGGCGGACCAGCTTGGACGTGGGATGCGAAGACGGGGCAATATTACTACCATTTCTTCTATCCGCAGCAGCCGGATTTGAACTGGCGCAATCCCGCGGTTCACGATGCCATGTTCGATGTGACGCGGTGGTGGTACCAGCGCGGCGTGGCCGGATTCCGGCTGGATGCTGTCGATACATTGTTTGAAGATCCGGAACTGCGCAACAATCCAGTGCTGCCGGGAAAGGACAAATTCGGCGATCCGAACGAAGAAAATCTGTACAACGCCAAACTGCCCGAAGTACACGTGGTTCTGCGCGACCTGCGAAAAGTTGCCGACCAAAATAACGCCGTGCTCATTGGCGAAACCTGGACCAAAGATGTGAGCGAGTTGAAGCAATATTACGGCGAGCACAGCGATGAACTGCAGATGCCGATGGACTTCATGTTCACCACCGTGGATCAACTGTCGCCAGCGGAATTCCGGCGCCAGATTGCGGCTGTCGATTCGGCGGGAGGCTGGCCGGTGTTCGTGCTCAGCAATCACGACATCGTGCGTGCATCCGTGCGTTACGGCGATGGGAAGAACGATCAAGCAATCGCGAAATTAATGGCGTCACTTTATTTGACGTTGCGAGGCACGCCGATCATGTACTACGGCGAAGAGATTGGGATGGTGAATAACGATCCGGTGCGAAAGGAAGATGTGAAGGACCCGATTGGCCGCGTGGGTTGGCCGGAGGAAAAAGGCCGCGATGGCGAGCGCACTCCTATGCAGTGGGACAATAGTCCCAACGCTGGTTTTACCCGGGGCACGCCGTGGCTGCCGGTTCCGCTCAGCTATAAAACCGTAAACGTGGCGAGTGAACTCAAAGATCCGTCGTCAGTGCTAAACGTCTACAAGAGTCTTCTTGCGCTAAGGCACGAAAATCGAGCTCTGCTCGACGGTGACTATGTGGCGCTCAACCAGAACGACCCGAAAGTTCTCTCCTATCTGAGGCGCTACAAGAATGAAGCAGTACTGGTCGTGCTGAATATGTCGTCGCAGCCGCAGCAGGTGAGTTTCGATCTGGGGCCGCAGGGCTTTACTGGGCAGACCGCATATACGCTCTTTAGCACCGCGGGAGTCAAATCGAAAGCAGGCTCGCTTTCGCAGTTGTCGCTGCAGCCGTTTGCGGTTTATATCGGCGAGGTTTCTAAGTAACGATAGCCGCATGGCGTCCCACCTTTGCAAAAACGCAAAGATGGGGCACCCCACGTTTGATTGGGAAGAAAGGTTCTCTCGGCGATCCTATTTCATGATTTCAAAAACCATGCCCGATCCCTGGACCCCGCCGGCTTGCGTGGTGCCGTAGAGATTGCCAGTCGAGTCGAGAATCAGATCGCCGGTAGGATGGAATCCGTCGGTTCCCTTCCCGAATTCATGGACGACTTTGTAGTTCCAGCCTCCGCCGGTGGCGGGCATTAACTCAAAAAGCACTCCGCATCCGCCTGCGCAGGAAGTTTCGCTGGCGCCTAGCATCGTAGTGCCATAAAGATTGCCCGTGGTGTCCATCACCAGACCAGCAACCGGATTTCCCGCAGGTGTGTCGGCAAAAGTGTGCAGCGTCCTTTTTGCCCATCTTCCCTTCGAACTGGGTTGGAGTTCGAAAACTACACCGTAGCCCGAGTAGCCGCCTTGGAAAGTTGTGCCGTAAAGATTACCGGAGGCATCGAGAATCAAGTCGCCATAAGGATGGATTCCGTCGTAGCCGCCGCCGAAGGCGTGAATCACATTTTCGGTCCAGCCATTGGAACTCGGCGTGAGCTTAAAGACGGTGCCGTTGCCGGGAGTACCGCCCCCGTATGTCGTGCCGTAGAGATTGCCTGCGGTATCAAAGGCAAGGCCATCGTAGGGTGAGGCTGCGTCAGCGCCGCCTTGGAAAGCGTAGAGGACACTCTCTGTCCAGCCGCTCGATCCCGAAGTGAGCTTGAAGACTGTGCCGCATCCCGAACTGCAAACCGAACCAATGTTCCCGCCGAGCAAAGTCGTGCCATAAAGATTGCCGGAGGAGTCGAAAAGCAATCGGGCAGAGGGTTCTCCACCGTCGCTTTCGCCGGTGAACGGGTAGAGCACGGATTCGGTCCAACCGCCGGAACCGGGTGCGAGTTTGAACACCGTCCCGCATCCCAGATTGCAGTTCGTGTTGCCACCGAAATTTGTCGTGCCGTAAAGATTGCCGGAAGAATCGAACACCAGGCTGCCGTAAGGCTGAGCTCCATCCTCATTGCCGGTGAAGTTGTAAAGCACGCTTTCTGTCCAACTGCCATTCGAGTTGGGCGTGACTTCGAAGACTGTACCCTGATTATAGGTTCCGCCAAATTCCGATGTGCCGTACAGATTTCCCGTCTTGTCGAAAACCAGGCCACCGTACGGAAGCCTGGCATCGCTGCCACCGGAAAAACTGTACAACGCGTTTTCCGAGCCAGAACCGTTGCTGGGGATGACGGCTTCGCTCTGATTCGAATACGCACTCTGCACGCCTTGATTGTTGACCGCGGTGGTTACGTAGTAGTAGGTCTGCCCGCCTTGGACTGTGCTATCGGAATAAGCAGTATTGGTATCGAGGGTGGGATTAATTTGCGTGTAGGGACCGTTGACGTTCAGGCTTCGGAAGACGTTGTAGCCCACGGTGTTCTGTGTGGTGCTGGCGTCCCAGGACAGGTTCACGGTTTGTGCGGCTGCAAAAACTGGAAGGAAGAAGAATAAGAATCCGAGAAGAACGAGCAGGTTACCGACTGACTTCGACTGCCGCGTGAGAAAGCTCACGTTACCGCCTCTCTTGCCCGTGCTCGCGCACGGCGGGGGATTTGAAGAGCGCTGCACCGCGATCCGTCCTGCATGCTCGCAGTCAAAAAAGCGGAACGTGCAACAAGGCCATTATTGGGTTTCCTACCCACTTGCGTTAGGTCACGGAAGGGCATGTGCGTTCGGAATCGGAACTAACTATTTTTGGTCCAACCGGACTCCACACCTTTGGAGCGAGCTTTTTACGCGGACTGTACGCAACCAGGAAAGTTGATCGAACACAATGCGACCAATTCGCTACTGCTCTGTTACAGATTGTACACAATGAGGTTTACGCGCTGGGACAAGAGTCTGGTAGTGAATCGTCAGGGAATCGTAAAAACCAAAATGCTACCGATTAGTCAACCAACCCGAAATCGCCGACACGCCATCCAAAGTCGGTATATTCTTATGCCAGTATCCATGCTCGTGAAGTGCGAAAAATGCGGTTATGAAAACTTCCCGCAACATCGTTATTGCGGGATGTGCGCGGCCGAATTACATCTTCCCGGTCCTGGCGGGAGTCCGCCGAAGCCAGCGCCGGTTCGAGTTTCCGTCCCCTCGGTACCCACGCCGCCGGTTGTCTCCCGTCCGGTTTCGGCGACGCCTGCGCCTCGGCGAGAAGAAAAAGTAGAAGAGTCTGCGCATCTCAGCGGACCATCGTTTCTTGGCTTGGGCAACGAACCGGCAGAAAACAGAAGTGTCAGCTACTTGCTGGAAGACGACGAACCCCGGCATCGCGGCCGGAATTTTATTCTGATCCTGCTGCTCGCGGCGGCTGCCTTTGCAGCGTGGCACTGGCGGCAAGATTTGCGCGTCATAGCGGGCAGATTTCTTAGTAGTCCGCCGCCTGTTGGCAGTACCAGCACTCCGGACTCGAATTCCACAGCGGCGGCCTCGACTTCGGCAACTCCTCAAGCTGACGCCAGTGCAAATAATCAGGTGCAGCAACCGGCCCAGGCGCCGGCCGCTTCGCCGAGCGATCAGACGCCGGCTGCTCCGGTTCCCGCTGGATCAGGCGCGGCGGATTCAAGTCAGTCTCCGCCGGCAAGCCAGCCGCCAGCGGATCAAGCACAGCCATCCGACCAATCTCAAGCCGCTACTTCAACCGCCGCCAAGCCAGATGATTCCGCGGATGCCCCCGCGAGTCAGCCCGCTCCTGAGCGCAAGGCGGCAAAGGTACAAGCCCAATCCAAAGTCGCGGATCTGGAGGCTGAGGGCGAAAAATACCTCTACGGAAATGGCGTACGCGAAAACTGCACGCGGGCACGAACCAGTTTGCTGGCGGCTGCTCAGCAATCGAGCGCCCAGGCGGCGAATGTGCTCGGGACCATGTATGCAACAGGTCACTGTGCCACTCGCGACCTGCCGACGGCTTATCGTTGGTTTTCGCGCTCGCTGCGCAAGGATCCCAGCAACACTCGAATTGAGCAGGATCTGAAAGTTCTGTGGAACCAGATGACTCCGGGAGAGAAGCAGCTGGCCTTGCGCGACGTCCACTGATAAAAGGATGGGCCACCCTAGCTACCCGGCGAAACCGTCCCGGTTCATGCCGAGTGAAACAACAGCAGATTCCTCGCTACGCTCGAAATGACAAATTCCTAGCGAAAGTTCACCGTAAGCGGCGCCGAGACGCTGCCGATCCTGCCGCTTAGATTGTCTCGCACCACAAACCGCACTTGATACATTCCCGGTAGAAGTTCCAGCGCGTTTCTATAGAAGATTCCCTCAGCCTTGATCTTATCGAGCGCAGACGCTGGGACTGCGCCCTTGACCGTCTGCGCCGCTCTGGATGGGGCCGCGCCAGTTTTGCTGACCTGCGCAATGAAGTCGGTATCGAAACGATTGCTGTCCGCTTCGTCGATCACACTGGTCGCGGGTACGCGCAGTGCGAATGCGATCTTTTTCTTCTCGCCGTCGGGCTCCTGCGGCAGCCATTCGACTGTTACCGGAATTCCGGTGCTGTCGAATGGAGAGCTCAAGGCAAAATCAACGTCGGCTTTGCGGGTCAAGTCCGGATCGATGGTGGCATTGGTCACCAGAAATCCGGTGCGCGCATGTACTTCCACGTCGGGGCGCGCAACCTGTACCTGCAATTTCCGCCATCCCGGCTTGGTGTCATGATGATCGGCATAGTAGCCCAGCAAGTAATAAGACGAAGAATCATCCGCCGCACGCTTAAAGCCCGCGGCCAGATCGTTGTTGTTGTAATAGGCGCGGCCTCCAGTCATTTCCGCGAAATTCTTCAGGCTTGAGATCGTGGAAGTCTGCAACGCGCTTCTGCCCGCAACCGCGTCGGCGAATCCGGGGCCGCTCAGATCGCCGGAAAAAGTTGGATCCGCCACCGGCGAACCACCGACCAGGCCACGGACATCCAGCGGATAAACCGAGACCTGCGCGTCGTTCAAAGCCTGCAGCGTGCGCTCATACAAGAGCGACAGATTTCCGCCCGGCACTGAAGATGGAGAATCCAAAGTAAAAGGAAAACTCCCGGTTGCCCAAAGCAAAGATTTTCTTCCCGGAATGCCGGAAAGCGACATCGCGATCGAAAGAAAAGCTTTCATCGTATCTTCGATGGCGCGTTGCTGCTGATATTGGCCCTCGAGTGCGTCGGCGCTCAGAATAAACTGGCGCAGTCTGGATCCTGGATCGGCTCCCGGCGACACTCCCCCAGTAAGTTCACTGGGCTGAGCTTCGAAATTCGCTAACGCCTTGCCGTCGGCGCTGAATGCCTCCATCGAAGTCAATTCCCCGCTGGTTTTTTTGAGCGCGGCAATCAGCGCGGCGGGATCGCTGTTGAGTCCGCCCAGCACCTTCACTCCCTTGCTGCTGATAACGACGAGACCGAGGCTGTGCGCAGAATCCAGCGAGTTCGCCAGATACTTGATCAATTCTTTTCGTCCCGAGGCCTGATCGAGGAACGGCGTGTTGATCGTATCCAAAGCAATGACCGTGATTGAGACCGGCTGTTGCCCGCCGACTGGGAGATTGCTGAACGTACCCGGAGGATTTGTAACCAGCGCGGGGCGAGACGTACTCGCGACCACTTCTTCGAAGGTGGTAATCTTTTGCGGTTTCCCGTTTTCCGAAACCTTGAAATCTTTCTTTGTCAGGCTGTGAATATGGTTGCCACTTTTGTCAGTGACCACGGCCGGGACCAGGACGATGACCGCCTCCGACTTGAACTTGAGCACGCGCTCCTCATTGGCGTGCGGCGATGAATGGTCGTCGGTGTTGGGAGCGCTAACCGGCGAAGTGGGGCTGCCGGGCTTACCGGTGAATGGATCAGTACCTTGCTGGCCAATGCTTTGAGCCCATGCGCCGATCGAGACAAGAACAAAGCAGCACAAGAAACCCAACGATCGACGCTTGTTCATGGGTTCCTCCTGATCATGAGGTTGCCGTCCCCGGCACCATGATACGCGGACGGCGATCTGGGAACGCCGTCGGGTTCGGATATTTCACTCCGCGCAGCCACGCGGAGAAAATGACACACCAAATCACCAGCAGCGCGATGTTGGGCCAGCTCGCTTCCGGTCCGAATGTCCCGCCCGTGAGCCACACCGGGCCGTGGAAGGTGGCACCCAAAAGATGCCCGTGCCCAACCAGTCCGCTGGAAGGTATGCCGTAGAAAAAGACCTCACCCCAATTCCATGCCGAGTGGATTCCGAGCGGCATCCAGAGATCACCGGTCCTTCTCAGCACCAGGCAGGTTGCTAAGCAGTACAGCGTCGCGGCGACAGGTCCAAGGCCGTGCCCTCCAGGATTGAAGTAGTGCGCCCCGCCCATCAGACACGAAGTCACAATGGCCGCCGGCCAAAAGCCGATCCCAGTTGTCAGTGTGAACAATAAATACCCGCGGTAGAAAAAGTCCTCGACCAGCGCAGACAGAAAGAGCGGCACGGTCCAGGCTGCGGCATATTTCCAGATGTCGGCGCCACTCAACGCCAGCGATCCAAAAGAAAAAGCCGACGAAAGACGCAACACCATCAGCAGAGCGCTGAGCGACGCGAA
>JBEKGG010000190.1:0-8515 GCA_050012915.1 Terriglobales bacterium
GTATGTCTATTGAAATCGGACGCGTACCGCCCAGGCGCTCGAACTCACGTTCCTGCAAGACTCGCAGCAGCTTGGCTTGCAGGCCGGGCGCGAGTTCTCCGATCTCGTCGAGAAAAACGACTCCGCCGTTCGCGATTTCCAGCCGGCCTTTCTTTTGCGCGACGGCTCCGGTAAATGCTCCTCTTTCGTGGCCGAACAATTCGCTCTCGAGCAGGCCCTCGGGAATCACGGCGCAGTTGATGGCGACGAATGACTTGCTCGACCGCGGGCTGCCACGGTGAATTGCCCGGGCGGCCAATTCTTTTCCCGTTCCGCTTTCGCCCTGCAGTAGCACATTGGAATCCGTGGGCGCCACTCGTGCCAGGAATTGATAAACGTCCTTCATCACGGGGCACTCGCCAATCAGGTTGTGGTCGAGATTGATCTCGGCGGAGAGCCGGAGATTTTCCTGCTCCAGCCATTGCATTCGACGAGCGTTTTCCAAAGCGACCGCGGAGATTCCAGCGATGGCCGCGACCAACTGCAGGTGGTCTTCGTCAAAACGGCTGGCGGTGTCACAAGTATCCAGATAAACACAGCCAATGACTTTCTCGAATACGGTCAGAGGCACGCACAGCAATGAACGGACCTGGCAACTCGCCAGGCTCTCGACTCCAGCCAGACCGTTCGAACCGGGGACGTCGGCTCCGAGAATCGCCAGCCCCTCTTGCATGACTTGGCGGGCAATGGTGCGGCTGATGGGAACAGGCAACACGGACTTGGCGACGCGATGGCGCGCGAAGGTCGTCGCGAACGTTGGATCTCCTTTGCCATCGAGCAAGACAGCGCCCCGCTCAGCCGGTACCGCTTCAAAAATCAGAGTGAGGATTTGTGCCTGCAATTCGTCGAGGTCGCGGATGGAATGCACGACTTGGCTGATCTTGAGTAGTGCGTTCATGTTGCGGGCGACACGTGAGCTTGCCGGGAACTCTTTGAGAATTCGCTCCGGGTGCAGGTAAAGAACGTCTTGCGGACGAACCTGGGCTGTCGCCTGGGTCAAGCGGTCTTCATATTCAACTCGGGCAGCGGCCGGTTGATCGGCGTCGTCATGCAGTAACAATAGGAAGATCGAATCTCCGACCGAGATCTGGTCTCCGTGGCGCAATCGCGCCTCCCTCACTGCCGCTCCGTTTACCGAAGTACCGTTGCGGCTATCGAGATCGCGTATTTTGTAGCCATCGCCGTCCCGGCTCAGTGCGCAATGGCGACGGGACAAAGAAGGGTCGCTGATGGAAAGTAAATTGGAAGGGTCGCGGCCGATATGAATTTCGCCGGTTGGGAGGGCAAAATTCGAATCTTTCAGCGGTCCAGCAATGGCCAGAAGTCTAGGATTCACCTGACTACCTCACTACCTTGCCATCCTCTCTACCACATTTTTCGCGAATCCGTAAAACTATCTGCGCTAGTTCCAATATCCGAACAGACGGTTTGAGTATTTTCCGCAGGTAGCGAGAGACCGGTCGGCCGGAGTGCCGACCAAAAAATCGGTTTGCCCAAAATGGGAAACGACGTGCCATTTTTCACAAATTGTAGTCTCCGCCGCAAGTTTGCCGGGCTACGCTTGCAAGCAGAGAGGGGGAAGAGGGGAGATTAGGAGAGAGAGTCATGAAAGTAGATCGGCGCGATTTTTTGTTGCTCGGGAGCACTGGTTTAGTCGCTCTTGGGACGGCAAAAGTGGCGACGGCAGAGCTGCCAGCCCTACTGCGCGATGAGGTCTTTTCGCCAGCACCAGCCAGCCGGGTTTTCGCCAATGCTTTTAATTTGTGGATGGATGATGCGGTTCGCCATGAGGAGGAGTCGTCGCATGAAACCGAAGATGTGGCGCTGTTCCGCAAACAGTTAGGTCTGGGCATCAAGCCTTCGCACGGTGCCGGGGCTACGGCGCATCTTTTGCATTATTTGGAACTGGACGACACTCGTGTCATTGCCTTGGGGACCACGAAGGCTGGCACCAGGGCGGGTGCGAAAAGTGTCGCCCCAGCCGAGGCGGTCCTCGCCCGCGCCTTTAACTTGTGGATGTATGAGATCGTTCGCCATCCAGAGCAGTGGTCAAACGAGGCTCATGACGTCGCCAGCTTTCGGAAGCAGTCGGCGTTGGGGATTGAGCCGCGGTACGGCGTCCGAGCCTCCGCGAATTTGCTGCAGTTCATCGAGCAGGCCCAGGTAGCGGCGTAAAAAAATCGACGAACGCAGGCGGGAGTAAGACCGGGGAATAATATCCGCTCTCGAGCTTGCACTATCCGAACAGATAGCTGACTATCCGTTCGGATAGTCGGTTGGGCGGGAAGAAACAATCGAAAGCGTACTGTCTGCGGCGAAAAGCTCAGTAAATCAGCGACTTGGGAGATGCCTGCGAATTACGACCGCATCCACATCCGTGGCTCGATACGTGCTTCACCAGCAGAAGCCGGGACCTGGCGAAGCGATGGGGGAAGCGCTTTTGGCAGTCTTGCTGGGTTAAGGCCGAAATCGGGAGCCTGGCGACCCCCTCATCAGACTCCCGATTTTTTTCGCTCCGAACGTTATGGACACGATCTTCGTGGATCAAGCGCTCCAGGCATATCGGGACAAGACCGGAGACCTGCGTCCGTTTGAGGCACTTCCGATCCAAATTGCAAGCCACATTCTCCGCGAGGCTCAGCGACTGAAAGGCTTTCGAAACGGCCGTTTTTCTCAGCCGGCAGCGGCGGACGGCATGGACGGTTGAGCGTCCACATTCTCGACCGGAATCCCATCCCGAAAGTTGACGGTTCTTCCTGAGATAGCGGGAATGCGCTCGCCGGGAACTAAAATTCCAACCAGATTCAGAGGATCGGCCGCGGATAGGGTGATGGCTTCGCCGGTCGGCGGCATCTTGCGCGTGGCTCGCAATGACTCAACTGCAACTGGCAAGGCGAATTGCTCGCCGAGAAACCCATCGACAAAACGGCCGCCGCGAATTTCACCGCGATCTTCCAGGCGGCGAAAGGCCATTTGCAACTCGCGCCACTTCGGCAGGTTGGTCTCTCGCGCCAGCACATCGCGGAAAACGATTCCGTAACGTTTCAGCAGCATCCAACAGGTGGCCTCGACGGTCCGGTTGCGCTCGACGGTTTGATCGGTGTAGAGCAATGCCCATCGTCCCGAAGTGTGCCGCGGACGCGAAGTGCGACCGCTGCCTTGTCCAGCGCGCCGTTTGGGATCGATAAGGGATCGCAGGTTGTCGAAGCCGTCGGCAGTTACCACTCCTGCGGCCACCAGTTCCCAGAGAGCCGTCTCAACTTCAGCCTTCAGTTTGTCGGTGCCGCGAACGATGTCGGCGAAGAACGAAGCTCCGCGCTGGCGCAGAAAATCCAGCACCTGCCGCGCCCCGTCACTCAGACCGCGCGCTTCGGGTTGATTGGCGGCAGGATTATGAGAAGTCATCCAGTCTGCTTCTTCGCGAACGAAGAATGTAATAGGAGCGACGCTGGTTGGAATCACTCGCCGCTTGCCGGCGGCAGAATCTTCCAGAGTCGCAGGATGCGGGGACAGGCGTCCCCAACCCACTGCGCCGGTCAGGCAGAGCTGATCGAGCCATTGAGGATCGTAATCGGCAATCCGCCTTGCGAGGATTTGGCGCTCCCATGCGTTGGCGGGAATCTCAAATCCCTGAAGCTGACGCAAAACTTCGAGCGTTGCGCGTTCACCCAGGACCTGCGTCCCCGGCGCAACATGCTGCCAGCGCAACAGCCAACGCATGAACTGTGCCGGCGTGATGGGCTCGATTTGTTTTCGCAGCGTGGCGACGGTGAGCCGATGAATACGAGCCAGCAACCGCCGCTCGCACCATTCGAGTTCGCGTGGCGCCCCTGTCGGCGACACTTGATCGGTAAACTTCCCCCGCAAGATTGCACCGCTGGCTTCCATGCGGAGCAATGCCTTATCGATCTCCGTGACAGCCAGTCCGAGCAGCGACGCAAGTTGCTCGGCGGCAACCGGACCTAAATGTGACATCCAGCCGGTAACCGTAGTCAGAACAGCGTCGTCGCGAGAAGGAAGTGTGCTTTCGAGTTCAACAACGGCTCGATCAAAACTGGCATTCGGGAAGAGCAAAGAGAATACTTGTGTGCGCTCGGCCGCGACCCAATAGTGTCGGCCGCCGCTGCGTGCAGTGAACGCCCGATTCTCATGCGTGAGTCGTTCGAAAAAGCCAGCCCACTTTTGAGTCATGCTTGGAAACACCTGCTCGGCTTCGCTGAGCTGGACAGCCGAGGGCGGCTGAACCCAAGTCGGCACGGCGATGAGAGTGTGCAGCACATCGTGCAGTTCGTCGGCATCGCGGACATCCGGCCATGCTTCCTCGCGGACTTGCGCAATCGCCGCGGGATCGAGTTTGCCGACCTCTTCTAACACGGATTCCGGCAGAATCCGTCGCATCTCGACCGCGCGTGCCCGACGCTCTTCGAGCGGTGCGTCATCGAGATAGGCGTAGGGATTCGCATTGAGAATCTCGTGCGAGAATTGCGAGGGGACGGGCGTATCAACAGCGACGCAGCGGATTCGGCCGTCGGCCATGCCGCGTAGCAGATTTTTCAGCCCGTCCAGATCCATCGCCTCGGTGAGCACATCTTTCATCACTTCATTCACCAGAGGATGATCGGGAATCTGAATGTCTCCTTCGATATTTTCCTGGCAGGCGGCGACGTCCGGGAACACTGACGCGAGCAGATCGTCCGACCGCATACGCTGAATCTGCGGTGGAACTTTCTTGCCACTTTGGAAACGTAAAAGCGCGAGAGCACGATTCGCGTCCCAGCGCCAGCGCGTGCCGAAGATCGGCGAAGCCAGCGCGGCTTGCTCGAGAATGGGTTGCACTGTTTCTGCATTCAGAAAATGAAAAACGTCGGCCAGAGGGAAACTGTGTTGCTCGGCCAGCGCGATGTTCAGCCCGTTGTCGGTAGCCGCAGCTTGCAGTTCGAAGTTGAAACTGCGACAGAAGCGCTTGCGTAGGGACAAGCCCCAGGCTTTATTGATGCGGCCGCCAAAAGGCGCGTGAATCACCAGTTGCATTCCGCCAGCTTCATCGAAAAAGCGTTCCGCAATAATTGTTTGCTGCGTGGGAACGGCTCCCAGGACCGCGCGGCCTTGCAGAATGTATTCGATCATCTGCTCGGCGCCAGAGCCGTCGACACCGCATTCTTCTTTGAGCCATGCAATCGTCTCCGCGACTTGCGGGTGGCTGAAGGAAACCCCTATCGGCGAGATACCCGGCAGCCGGTCGCTGATTTGTTGCCGCAGATCAGCCACATGCAAAGACAGTTCTTCAGTTCGCGCCGGAGCTTCGCCGCGCCAGAAGGGAACGCTCGGCGGCGCGCCGTGGGCGTCCTCGACGAGCACGCGTCCGGATTTGCCTTCGACCCGCCGAATGCGCCACGAGGTGTTGCCGAGGAGCATGATGTCGCCTGCATTGCTCTCGACGGCAAAGTCTTCGTCGAGTGTGCCCACGACAATTCCTTCGGGCTCGGCGACCACGGTAAACAGCGCAGTTTCGGGGATGGCGCCGCCACTCGTGATGGCTGCCAGCCGTGCGCCGCGACGCGCCCGCAGCTTGCGATTGATGCGATCGCGATGGATGTAGGCGCCATAGCGTCCGCGACGCGACGCAATTCCCTCGGAGAGCATTTCGAGAACCGCTTCGTAAGTCTCGCGCGAAAGGTTGCGATAGGGATAAGCCCGGCGCACGAGAGCAAACAGTTCGTCTTCATCCCATCCGGGATCGTGTGGAGCGGACATTTCTGTCCGCGTGTCGGGAGGTGGGGACAATTCTTCACCTGTAGTTCCGGCGAAATTCTCGTCACCGTTGGACGTGGGCAAGAGTGTCCGCGCCACACGACCACCGCCGGCTGCGCATATCGCGACGATTTGCTGGGCCAGAATATCCAACGGTGAATCGGGAATCATGATGCGATCGAGATCGCCCTGGCGGATGGCTCTGACGAGAGCGGCACACTCCTGAAGTTCGTCACGAGTGGTGACAAAAAAGCGCCCCTTGGGAGTTGCGCCACGCCAGTGGCCCGAACGTCCCACGCGTTGCAAAGCAACGGCAATGGCTCGCGGAGAACTGATCTGCACCACCAGGTCCACGGCGCCGATATCAATTCCCAGTTCCAGCGAAGCGGTCGCGACCAGCACTTTGACTTCGCCATCTTTGAGCTTCTTCTCCGCGGCCAAACGCAATTTGCGGGAGAGGCTGCCATGATGGGCGGCAACGTTGTCGGGTCCAAGTTTTTCGGCGAGATGATGCGAGATTCGCTCGGACAGTCGGCGAGTGTTTACGAAAACCAACGTAGAGCGATGCTGCTCGACGAGTTCGACCAGGCGGTCGTAAATCTCGTCCCACATTTCGTTGGTGGCGATCGGGCCCAGTTGGCTGGCCGGAACTTCAATCGCGAGATCGAGTTTACGTTTGTGGCCAACGTTCACGATCACCGCATCAGGGCGTCCATTACCTGTGAGGAAATGCGCGACTTCTTCGATCGGCTTTTGCGTAGCTGAAAGTCCGATGCGCACTGGCGGACGGTGCGTCAACGCTTCCAATCGCTCCAGCGAAAGAGTTAAATGCGCTCCGCGCTTGTCGTCGGCTACTGCGTGGATTTCGTCGACGATCACAGTCTCGACATCGCGCAGGATCGCCCGACTTTTCTCTGCGGTCAGCAGGATGTACAGCGACTCCGGCGTGGTCACGAGAATGTGCGGAGGCCGTTTCAGCATCGCCCGGCGCTCGTGCATGAGCGTGTCGCCGGTGCGGACCGCGGTGCGAATCTGCGGCATCAGCAAGCCGCGCTCACTCGCCATCTGCAGAATCTCGCCGAGCGGCACTTCGAGATTTTTCTGGATGTCGTTGCCCAGCGCCTTGAGTGGAGAAACGTAGAGAACTTCGGTGCGATCCTGAAGATCACCCGCCAGCGCCTTGCGCACCAATCGATCAATGCAAGCGAGAAACGCCGCGAGAGTTTTGCCCGAGCCAGTGGGGGCGGAAATCAGAGTGGTGTGGCCGGCCAGAATGTGCGGCCATCCCTGCTCCTGCGGCTCAGTGGGCGTGCCGAAGCGCTGCACGAACCAATCCCTAACGAGAGGGTGGGCCCAGGCGAGAGATGAGGTGGGGGAAGTCATTACGATATTCTAGCCGGAAATGTATGGCTTCGTAAAATGTTCGCTATCGGGCTCGGGTCTCGTACCTCAGGTTGACGATGAATAATATGTTGAGTAATAATAATAAGTCACAGAGGTTTGCTTAAATGGCGAGTTTAAGAGTAGCTGTTCTAACAAAAGAGGCCATCCTTTCAGCGGCGCGAAGCTTTCGATGGAGCCGACAGATGCCCAAGTGGACGGTGATAGTGGAAGGGCGGGAACTCCCGGCGAGGCCACTTGTCCTGGAAGCCGCTGGGGTGCCACCGAACGACCCCACTAACTCTCACCAAGCGGTGGCAATTTTAAAAAACCGGGGATTTGATGTTCGTTACGGGGGCAGGATCATTGAGGACGAAGGCACCGACCCGATACCGCAGCCCGTCACCGAAGAGTTCATCCATAGCCTTCGCGGTTGTTGCAAAGGCGAAGGCTCGATGATCGAGGATCGGGAGCGCGAACACAGAATTGAAAAGGACCGGATGGCACGTGACTAAAACCTACGTCCTCGATGCCAACGCCATACTGAATCTTGTGGAAGATGCGGGCGGAGCTGAGCGAGTGGAACGCCTATGCCAGGAAGCCAGGATTGGCACTGCTTTGCTGTCGATATCGGTTGCGAACTGGGGAGAAGTCTTTTACTACTTGTGGCAGCGACATGGAGAAGAGGGGGCGCGGCGTACGATCGGAAATCTGTCGCGCCTTCCGATCGATCTTGTTGCAGTCGATCTTCCCCAGGTGTTGAAGGCCGGCGAAATCAAGGCAGTCCACAAAATACCCTACGTGGATTGCCTTGCGGCCGCGCTGGCGGAGGCCCGCCAAGCCATCCTCGTCACATCCGACCAAGACTTCGAAAAACTTGGCCGTCGGGTTCAAGTTCTGTGGCTTTCGCGGCAGTGAGCGAATGCTAAAATTCCGGCGATGCCTAAAACCCAATCTGCCAAAGTTCGCGCCAAGAAAATCAAACTGCTTCTGTTCGATGTAGACGGTGTTCTCACCGACGGCAAAGTTTACATCTTTCCCGCTCCCGCCGGATTCCAAGCCTCGACCGAGGATCCCGCTGCCAAGCACAACGCAGGTGGATTCGGCGTGGTGAGCCAGAGCCTGATTGAGTCCAAGGGCTTCCATGCCCACGACGGAACAGCGATCTCGTTCGCTCGCATTGCTGGAATCCAGACCGGGCTGATTACCAAGCGGATCTCGGAGACGGTTGCCCTGCGCGCCCGCGATCTAAAGATAAAGCATGTTTTCCAGGGCATTCAGGACAAGGGGAGCGTTTTCCAGGAAATCCTGCGGCAAGAAGGACTGGATGCCAACCAAGCCGCAT
>JBEKGG010000191.1:0-10722 GCA_050012915.1 Terriglobales bacterium
TCAAGCTGGCTACAACGGGACGCGAGCTCCAGTGTTTTCTGAATAGTTACGTTCAGTTGTGGGACGCTTCCCATAGATGAGCCTTTCTGATGCCCGATAGTCTAGCATTTGGACGTGAATTTAGCGGCTAGCCCAAATTGGGAAACCGCTACCGTGAACAATTTGCACGGATATTGATTGGTAGACGAATAGGAAGTGCACAGCCACGCACTTTCTTGTTGACTCTCATTATTTAGCTGTACTAATCTCTGGCGCACTCGGGTTACCGCCACCAGCCGAGGTTTTGCGCTACTTCCACGTTTCTTCGTCGATCGTGCGCCACGTCAGCAAATTTTGCGTTGGGTAATCTCCGCGTTGAAAGTCAAGACGATTTCACTGGGGCTTGCTCCATGACTGGATGCAACTTCATACGCTATTCGTGTGTCTGAAGCTGCCCACCGAAAAACCCTTCAGCCGCCGCATTTTTTTGTGGCCCACCATTTCGGTGGTCTGCGCGACGGAAATCCCCCTGGGTATTTTGCGGGACACAGATCAAGGAGAAAGCAATGAGTGCTCTACGAAGCAGCTCGCAGGAAAGATCCGCAAAGAAGACAGCCAGTTTTGTTGCAGTGTCCACTATAGCTTTGCTGTTCTTGGCGGGAATCGCATTTGCTCAAACCGACCCCGGAGTTCAGAGCGGTAATCGCGGCACGGGCGCGACCATCATTACGAGCGACCCAAATGGCTTCCTGCCGTTTTTCACGGACGGTCAGGGCCGTTTTCAGGAATTGGAAAATGTCTCCAACGCCGCTAATGTCGGCCTGGGACCGCGGTTTAACTCAAATCAGTGCAGCTCATGCCATACGCAACCGGCGATTGGCGGAAGCGGTGCTGCCGTCAATCCGCAGTTCGGGTTTGCCGGCAGTCCGGTCGCCCCGAAAGACTCGACTCCATATTTCATTACCGCCAGTGGCCCCACGCGGGAAGCGCGCTTCCCATTCTTCTTTAATGCGAACGGCACGGTGAACACCAGCGCTCCAAATGGCGGAGTGGAAGATCTGTTCACAGTCAGCGGTCGCAGTGACGCCGGCAGTTGCAGTCTGCCGCAGCCGAGTTTTGCGGCCGCAGGCCAGGCCAACAACATCATCTTTCGCATTCCCACACCAACTTTTGGTGCGGGCCTGATCGAGAACCTGGACGATTCAACCTTGTTGATCAACCAGGTTAAAAACAGTAACAACAACCTCGGCATCTCCGGCACCTTCAATCACAACGGCAACGATGGCACGATCAGCCGTTTCGGCTGGAAGGCGCAGAATAAGTCGCTGCACATCTTTTCCGGCGAGGCCTACAACGTAGAGATGGGCATCACCAACCTGTTGTTCACGCAAGATCGTCCGCTGCCAGGGGAGGACCAGCAACAAACCGGGCTGCCGTCGAACTGCCTGAATCTTTCCGGAACGGGTTATCCTGAGGACACGTCCAACCCAACGCAGACGTCAAACGCAGCGGTTCTCGATGACGTTTCGGCTTTTGCCAACTTCATGCGGTTCCTGGCTCCGCCTCCACCCGGTGCAGTGCTGCTGAATGGACAACAGGTTCCCGCCGGCACGATCTCCGCCGGGGGCCAATTATTTAGCGCGATCGGCTGCGCCACTTGCCACAACGCGACGCCGGGCACGACGCAAGTCTCGAACATGGTTCCGGCATTGAGCAATGCTCCTGTGCCTGCGTACTCTGATATCGAGATTCATCACATGGGCACGGGCCTGGCGGACAACGTGTCGCAGGGCGGCGCGGGCGGCGACCAATTCCGCACGGCGCCCCTGTGGGGATTGGGACAGCGGATCTTCCTCCTGCACGACGGTCGCACTACGAATCTGAACGCTGCTATCGCGGCGCACGCGAGCCATGGCAGCGAAGCCACTACCGTCGAGCAGAACTTCAGCAACCTCAGCCACAGCCAGCAGCAGGAGATTTTGGATTTCCTGCGCTCGCTGTAAGTATTTTGGCGGACTCAGGCGAGACACGAAAAGTGTCTCGCCTTTCTGCTAGAAGTCCCGGCGTCTGCATCGGGGTTGGAGGAGTATGTATCGTAGATTCTTATGTCTCTTCGTTGCTTCTGCGTTGTCTTTCCCGGCGCTGGTGTGGGGGCAGAATCCCAAATCGCAAAACGCTCCCCAGAGCGGTGGTGACTTTTCCAACAGCACCCAGCCAGTGACGAAAGTCCCGACCGGAGTCATCCTGGTTAAGGGTGCCTGGTCAAGTGCCAGTGATTCGGTCACTCCCGTGCCCGAAGGCGGCGCCGTCAACAACAACGTGTTCCGCGATCCGTATTTCGGTATCACCTACCCTCTTCCGAAAGATTGGATTGAGAAATACACGGGACCTCCGCCGTCGGAAAGCGGTCGCTACGTGCTTGCACAAATTAGCCCTTCGGACACTTTTAAAGGACCGGCTCGCGGAAGCATCCTGATCACGGCTGACGATATGTTCTTTACCACTCTTCCCGCGACCAATGCGCTCGAACTTGTGAATTACTCGAAAGATAATTTGCAGGGCGACTACAAATTGGAACTACCGCCTACGTCGACCAAAATCGGAGGGCGTCCCTTCACTTTCTTTGCCTATTGGTCTCCTGTAGCAGAGCTGCATTGGTATGTTCTGGCGACCGAGATCCGCTGCCATACGGTGGAAGTAGTGCTAAGCAGCCGGGACACGAAGCTGCTGGAGAGTTTGATGCTCGACCTCAACAAGATGGAATTGCCGCCGGAAGCCGGTCCCGCGGCAGGGACGGGCGGAGGCGATGCTCCTGTATGCATCAAGGATTACGCGCGCGGCGCAAACGTGATCGCCCGGGTCGACCCAGTTTTCACCGAACACCGGTTCAACGCCGTTCCGGTTCGAATCATTATCGACAAAGAAGGCGAAGTGAAACACGTGCACTTTTTAAGTGCTTTTCCGGACCAGGCAAAGACCATCACGGATGCCTTCAAGCAGTGGAAGTTCAAGCCGTACCTGAAAGACAGCAAGCCGGTTGAAGTCGAAACCGGCATTATGTTTGGGAAGGCGCCTCATTCGGCAACATCCCCGGCCGGGAATGCTGCAGTCGAATGATCAGGCTAAAGCGAAGAGTAAGTGAATTGATCTGTGAGAATCCGTGAATCCTTGGCCTCGATTTTCGTCGGGACAAGCCAACGCTTTCGACGAGCAGCGCACCGCCCAATCAGCATCAGCGCCGCGCCTGGCTTTCAGTAGTCGATCCCTTTTAGAAAGTCTGGCGTCTGTACATACTGATAGCGATTAGGATCGTTCTTGACCAAAGAATCGGCGTACTGATTCCACACCGTAGCGTGGCCACCAGTGTTGTTGTCTTGCACGACGGTTTGGTCGAGAAGGTAGTTAGAAAAATTCTGGTTGCTTCTAGCCTGACTGTCCCAACGGGCTTCGACACTGGCGTTGTGGGCGTCTTCGGCTGCGTGCGCGGCATCGGCTTGGGCTTTGGCGTTGGCGCCGATCTGTTTGATTCTCCCGATTTCGGCTTGAGTCTGCGCTTGAATCACAGCGCCGTTCAGGCGCCAACTACTGGCGATGGCGCTGATGGTCGGCCACTCTTGATCCGCAAGTCGCTTCGGCAAGCTTCCCTGATTTACCGTGATCGCCCAAGTCCCACCCGTAATCGGCCGGAGCGCAGAGACCAGAAGGCTCGAGGCCATGATTCCCTTGCCGTCGTGCGAATCGATGTCGGCTGTTAGAAGGACCGAGTCAGTCTCGGTTTGTGATGTCGGCATCTTTTTCGAGCTGGTGATGTTGATGGTGGGCATCGCAGCGTGTTGCTTTTGATGAACCTGCTGAATCACGGCGAGAAACGCCTGCACCAGATCACCCCCGGATGGATACGCGGTGTACATCCCGGGCAGCGGGCGGCCGCTACGGAGCGACATCTGAGTTTGCGGACTTCTTGGATCAAGAATTGGGAAATACAATCCGAAATGGATCGACTCTGAATTGGGACCGACGGCATTAACTGTGCCTTTACCGGCACTGGTGATTTGCCATCCCGCCGGCAATCCGATGCTGCCGCTGCCGTCAGGGAAAGGGGTCTGTTGCAGCGGCGGGACGGCGGCAGCTTGCGCCGGGGTTCCTGATGACGATGGTGCCGACTTCGCAGATTCCGGGTGCCATACCTCGTTCAGCTTTTTCAACATGGGGTTGGCAGTAGTGCCGAAGCGCTGTGCATCGTCATAGACAATTGCACCGGCAGGTGGAGTGCCACTCGGCATGGAAACGATGACCATGCCGGCGATGTGCTTTCCGCCCTGACTCTTCGCCGTCACTGTGAAAAAGGTAGCCACGGAGTCTGTCCCTCCGGCCTGGAAGAATCTGCCGATCTGTGGACGCTCGCCGAAGCGACTGTGGATATCGCGGAGCACGGCTCCCATCGCACCTTGCATTGAAGTTTGTCCGGTGACCGGCCCGTAGACAATCTCCCCGCCGCCGGGATTATCAATGGTCTTCAGGCTGTCTTGAGCGTGGGCGGAGGCGCACAGTGAGAGTAAGACGAGCTGCGCGAAGAGCTGGATTCGAAGGCGAGCCATTGCCGTTCTCCTGGGTATTGGCGTTGTCAAACACGCGAAATTCGCGGTGAGTGAAACCGGGGAAGGGCTGCGCCCTAAGAGTATTCATTCAGTACGCGTTGTCAAGGGGTTTGCTTGCTCGACGGCAAGAAATGCTGCAACTGGAGGAGGCAGCGAACAGTGTCCGATCTGGCAGGCTCTCTTGAAAGTAAGGAGAGTTGTGATAAAGTAAGGAAAAAGGAGCTCTTCATGCAGAGACGCGCGCGCATTACGAGCAAGGGGCAGATTACCGTGCCGCGAGAGATCCGACGCCTTCTCGGTGTCCGCCCTGGCGACGGGTTGCTTTTTGAGACTGATGAGGCTGGAACTCGAGTTCGTCCTGCTAGAGCCGGAAGCCCTTTCGCCAAGTATCGCGGCATCGGAAATCCAGGCGTTTCCTCCGGCAAGAAGGCGATTGTGCAACGGATTCGTGAGTTGCGTGGCCAATGACCACGGTCGTGGACAGCAATGTAATCGTCGCACTTTGGGACCGCGACGATAATCTCAATGCAGCCGCACAAGCCGCGTTGGACGCGGGGCTCAACCGCGGCCGCCTGGTCGTACCCGCGCCTGTGTTTTCTGAATTGATGGCCCTCCCTGGACGAACCGAATCATTCCTGGATGCATTCTTTCAAGACACCGGTGTGCTCGTGGACTGGGCCCTCGACGAACGAGTCTGGAGGGTTGCGGGACGTGCTTTCCAAACTTATGCCGGACGGCGCCGCAAACAACGCGGACCGGAGCCTCGCCGGATTCTGGCCGATTTCCTCATCGGCGCCTACGCCGAATCAAGCGGTTTTCCCTTACTTACTCTCGATCAAGGCCTCTATCGCGCGGGTTTTCCGGAACTGAAAATAATGCGAGTTTGAAATTCAGGCGAAAGCCCCCCTCTACGCGGCTTGCCCAGGACTCGCCACTGCGGCTCTATCTGCTAGTTCGGTTCGGGTCCAGGTGTAGCGGATTCGGTGAATTACCGTGATGGTGGAGAGCACGGCAATGATCCAAAGCACCGGTGCCATGCGATTGAACAGGGCGCCAATGATGACCAGCACCAAACGCTCGGGACGCTCCATGAAACCTACCCGGCAGGAACCAATGAGCGATTCGGCACGGGCGCGAGTATAGCTGACCATGATCGCGCTGATCATCACAATGGCGGTAAGCACCACGTAGAAAAAGCGATCGCCGCGGGCATAAAAAACCAGCAATCCGAGAAACTGCGAGGCATCGCTGTAGCGGTCGACGACCGAGTCGAAAAAACCTCCAAAGCGGGTTACGCGATTGCTGGCTCGGGCCACGGCACCGTCGACCAAGTCGAAGAAACCGGAGCCGATAATTACCAACCCGGCATATCGGAACATGCGCGCTTGATTATCGCCATTGGCATAGCCGAACAGAAAAGCGGCGACGATATTGACGACCAGTCCTAAGAAAGTGAGGACATTTGGGTTGACGCGGGCCAGTGCCAACCGGCGCACGATGGCATCCAGCAGGACGCCGCACGCCCGTCCAAAAGCGCTCGTCCAAGTCCGAGGTCCGGCTCTAAGAGCAGCCGTCACCCGGCTGCGGCCTCGTCGTGAATGGTGCTCAGTTTCAGGATTTCCATCTCGCGCTTGCCGTTGGGCGTGACCACAACGGCAGTATCGCCGACTTTCTTGTTCAAAAGCGCATGCCCGATCGGGGAGCTGGTCGAAATCTTTCCGGAAGGAAAGTCCGCTTCTTCGCTGGTCACCAGCTTGTATTCAATTTCTTCGTTCTTGTCGTTGTCGTAAACCCGGACGGTAGACCCGAGACCCACTTTGTCTCGTGGGATATTATCCATGTTGATCAGGGATAGGTCGGCAATCCGTTTGCCGAGTTGGCGGAGACGCGCCTTGACGAATTCCTGGCGCTGCTTGGCCATGTGGTATTCGGCATTTTCGCTAAGATCGCCCAGCGCAGCGGCTTTCTTGATTTCTTTGGGGAGTTCGTGAACCAGCTCATGTTCGAGCTGATTCATTTCGTCCTGTAGCTTCCTTTTTATTAGCTCGGTCATGCTTCCACGGATTATAAACCCGGCGCGAACTGCAAATTCGACCGGTTCATAGACTTTTTGCCCAGACGGCAAGGAATGGCATTTCAAAAAAGGAACAACCGGTCCGCGCGAATACCTTAATTAAGCTTGAAATTCCGAAGCTTCGGGGAATCGCAGGTTTGACTTGGAGAGAGCCTTGGTCAGCAATTCCTCGATATGCGGTTCTTCGCAGTTCTTTGCCATCGCCAGTTCGCTGACCAGGAGGTAGCGGGCACGCTCCAGCATTTTCTTTTCGCGAAAAGAGAGAGATTTCGACTGGTTGAGCACCAGCAATGCCTTCAGGACGTTAGCGACCTCTAACAGGGAGCCGGTGCGCATGCGCTCGGAATTCTCCTTGAAGCGGTATTTCCAGTCAGCGTTATTGTCGCACTCCCCGTCCTCAAGAAAATCTACAATCTTCTGGATTTCCCCGTTCTTCACCACTCGCCGGAGACCAACAGTGCCCACATTGTGAAAAGGCACCATCACCTTCAGACTACTGGATTTGATCTTGAGCAAGTAGAAGTTCTCGACACTTTCGCCAATAGTCCGGCTGCTGATCTGCTCAATAATGCCAACACCATGATTAGGATAGACGACCTTGTCGCCTATGTGGAAATTGCCATCACCATTAAGCATGAAGAACCATCCACAGACGGAGGGAACGCGAGGAACAAATTCTCGACAATTTTACCCGATTCGGAACGAAAAGGCAATTTGGAATGCGCTTCCTCCTCAGTCGGCATCTTTCCGGCAGAGGAGTGGAGCGTGACTGACTTCATGCAAGTCTATACAGGACAGATAGTTACGCTCTGGTGCTAAGATCTAGTCTAGTGCTGCTCCGGAGATCGCTATTCCCCGAGCCATGCTCCGTAAGGTTTCAGCGACTCCACATGGGCAAAAATGATCCTTAGCGCGGCCGTAATCGGAATGGCGAGAAGCAGTCCCATGGCTCCCCACAACGCCCCCCAAACCAGGAGCGCCATGGTTACCGCTAAAGGGTTCAGTTGCAAGCGTTTGCCTAAGACTCTCGGATAGAGCAGGTTGAGAGCAACCAAATGCAGGACCAGGACGGCAACAACGATAACCACAACGTCTTGGGAATCCACATGTCCCAGCCCCACAAAAATCGGTGGTACTAGAGCGAGCAATAATCCCATATAAGGAATCAAGCTCAAAAAGCCGCTGGCAAACCCCGCAAAATAAAAGAATGGTAAATGAATCATCCAGAACATGACCGTGCTAATTGCCCCGACCAATAGCCCGATCAGAACATTTCCGACCATGAAACTGCGGACCATCGCCGAAATTTGACCTAGGGTGACATAGGCTGTGTGGCGGTTCTCCAGCGGGAAGAGCATCACGGTCGCCGAGCGTACGTGCTGCTGCCAAGTCAGCATGAAAAAAACCAGAAAGGGCACGAACGAGACTGCCAGAACCGCCGCGCTCGCCGAACCGAAACCCCGCGTCAAAATATCGGTCCAATCGGTCGCAGGGCGGACGCTTACGACTCCTTTCTCATGCTCGGGAGGCAGAACTTCAAAGCGCTCCGCGCTTTTGCGAAAGCGCAGTGCCTCATCGCGAACTTTGCCGGTGTATTTTGGTAAATCCTGCAACAGAGTCGCGGCCTGATTGTAAGAAAAGTAAACAATTCCCACCAGCGCAGCCAACAATAACAAAATCGCGATCGCAGCTGCCAGACTGCGAGGTAAACGAAGATACGTCAGTAGATCAACGATGGGAGCGAGAATGAATGCCACCAGCACGGAAACCAGCATCACCACCAGAATCGATTCGCCGAAATAGCAGAGCGTCAGAATTCCGGCGATGCCGATGATGTTCATATTTCGACCGGACTTATAATGCCAACGTGCCCTCCGAACCAACCGAGTCCCAGAACGGCTTGGGCTCCCGTCTCGCCCGAGTCCTGGGTTTAGACGTGGGTTCCAAACGGATCGGCCTTGCCATATCGGACCCCCTCGGCATCACCGCACAGGGACTCGAAACCCTCCACCGGCAGAACAAGCGCCTCGATTTCGCCCAGCTCGAAAAAGTAGTCCGCGAATACCGGGTGGTGGAAATCGTCGTGGGTTACCCGTTGCGCATGAGCGGAGCAGAAGGCATCCAAGCCGAGAAAATGCAGCGCTTTGCCGAAGAGCTGCGCCAGCGTTTTCCGATTCCGGTTCACCTCTGGGACGAGCGCCTGAGTTCCGCCCAAGCCAACCGCCTGCTGCGCGAAACCGAAATGTCGATCAAACGCCGCGGGCAGGTAGTCGATCAAATGGCCGCGGTCTTGATCCTGCAAAGCTGGATGGATGCCAGGGACAATCGACTTCAGGAGCCCGGAATTTGACGTTTTGTTGACATCTCCGTGACAACTCTGCTGCGGAGCCGCGCTAGTGTCCTCGCTGCGTCGTTCGGCATTCGTCAGGCACACAGCCTGAGAGGAGGAAGCATGCCTGGAAAATATTTATCCGGCGACATTCGTAGCGTCCGTTTGTTCAAGATCTTCGCGCTGGTATTGCTGACTGCGACTCTGCCCGCCCAGGCGCAAACCGAAAAGGCGGGCAGCTATACGCTGCTTCACACTTTCACCAACTCTCCCGACGGAGCAAATCCCGGGGCCGTAATTCAGGATGCAGACGGCAATCTCTATGGCACCACCCGAGGGGGTGGCTCACCCTGCGTCCCACCTTTCACTTGCGGAACGATATTCAAGGTCGATGCGAGTGGCAAGGAGACCGTACTGTACACCTTCAAGGGCGGCAACGACGGAGCCTACCCCGTCGCCGCCCTCACTCGCGACGCCGACGGCAATCTTTACGGCAACACCGAAGGCAACGGCGCATTGGGCGCCCTTTCCACCGTGTTCAAGCTCGACTCAAGCGGACAGGAGACGGTGATCTACGACTTTGAAAATTCTGTAGCGTGCTGCCAGGACTCGCCTCTGACTCTCGACCCGGCCGGGAACATCTACGGCACTTCACCTTATGCCGGCGAATCCGGTTGTGGATATGACGGGTTAGGCTGTGGCACCGTGTTCAAACTAACGCAAGCCGGAGAGATAAAAGCGCTTCATGTTTTTAAAGGGACAGACGGCAGTCAGCCCGAAGGCGGCGTGGTTCGCGACGCCCAAGGAAACATCTACGGTACCGCGCTTCTTGGAGGCAACCTCAGTTGCTACTCGCACGAGGGTCACACTGGCGAACCCGAAGGTTGCGGAACCGTGTTCAAACTGGACCACAACGGTACCTTTACCGTTCTGCACACCTTTGAGGGACACGCAGACGGGAGCGGTCCCCTGGGTTTGATCGAAGATCCGGATGGTAACGTCTATGGGATTGCTGCGAATGGCGGAAATACCAAATGCAATCAGGGCGTTGGCTGCGGGACGATTTTCAAAGTGGATACGAAGGGAAAATTCAGCGTACTGTTTACCTTCCCGCCGGTGACAGTGCAACCAGACTTCGCCGGCCGCTTGCTGAGAGACTCAAAAGGAAATTTGTACGGGGTTAACCAAATCGGGGGCGCGCACTTTTCTGGATTCATCTTCAAAGTCGATCCTAAGGGGAAATTCACCATCCTCTTCAGTTTCCCTTCAACCTCGGAAGAGCAGGACGGAAGCAATCCGCAGGGCGTAACGATGGACTCGGCTGGCAACTTTTACGGCAGCATGCTAATTCGCGGTTCGCAAGACAATAACTGCGGATTTCAAGGCTGCGGAACCGTGTTCAAAGTCACGTTTTGAGAGGATCTTTAGTTGAGTTGGCGCTTTCGCGGGCTGCTCGGGCACGGGAAACCAGCCGACTCACTACGAAAGGCCAACGACCAAAGACCAACGACCTGAGGCCCTGGGCTCATCTAAACTATCTGTAAGGTGCGAGTCATTTTCATATTGTTCCTGCTGGCCGTCCTCGCCGCCGGGGGATGGCTGGCTTGGGCGCTAATGCAGCCGGTGACTCCGGCGGGGCAGACGTTTGTGCTCTTGCATCCGGGCTACTCCACTCGGCGGATCGCGAACGAACTGCAATCCGCGGGCGTGATTCGCAACGCCGACGCTTTCGTCGTCTGGCA
>JBEKGG010000192.1:0-8047 GCA_050012915.1 Terriglobales bacterium
GCCGCAAGCCCTTTAAACGACGCAAGGCAACGCTTGAAACCGCACGCCCCCAAAGGCGTCGAGCCGCTCATTTTGTCGTTTTTCCGCCCACTGTTTCGAATCCACGCCAAAAATACATTTTCCCGTAACCTCCACTGGAAAAAATTCCATCGCGTGCAACCCGGCAACCCCCAATGTTCTCTACTAACCTCAAGTGTCGACAAATACACTCCCGTTTCTTTGGCCCACTTCGCGCTCGATTTCAGCATCGAACATGCGGAATTGAAAAAAGCTCGTGCGAGGAGCTGGCGGATGAGGGCATTCCGAATTTTGGTCGCCGATGACCACGAAGTTGCGAGGCGAGGAATCCGTGTCCTCATCGAAGACCGTCCCGGATGGGAAGTGTGCGGCGAGGCCGCCGATGGCCGTGAAGCCGTAGAACGGGCCAGGGAACTAAGGCCCGATCTGGTTTTGCTCGACATCGGAATGCCGAATCTCAACGGCATTGAAGCCGCGCGGCAAATTCTCTCGAACTCTCCTGCCACCAACATCCTCATTTTGACGATGCATTACTCACAACAAACTGTGAAGGAAGTCCTCGCCGTCGGCGCTCGTGGGTTCCTGCTGAAATCCGACGCCGGTCGTGACCTGGTCACCGCCGTCGAAGCAGTGCAGGACAATCGAACCTTCTTTACCAGCAAGGTCACAGAAATCGTGGTCGACGGATATTTGAATCCCGTCCAAAAAGATTTGCCCGCTCTCAAGAGTCGTCTGACCCCCCGAGAGCGTGAGGTCATGCAGCTTTTGGCCGAGGGAAAAACCAGCAAGGAAGTGGCTGTAGCTCTGAATCTCAGCGTGAAAACCGCTGAAACCCATCGCACCAACATCATGCGCAAGCTCGACTTACACTCGGTCGCTGATCTAACCCTTTATGCTCTTCGGCACGGAATCGCACAAGCCTTTTAGCCAACTCGAACGATAGGAAAACAAAAGTTGCTAATCGCGTAAGGTCTTGCACCTCTCAGAGTTAATCGCGGAATCGGCAAGTTTTTCGCCCCGTAAGGTGTCAAGGGTATTGCTGGGTCGCTCTGCCGCGAATAGGCTCCAATCAGCGTCGGGAAATTGCGGGCCTTATCCGATAGATAGGAGATTTCGTTTTGGTTCGTATTCTCGTAGCGGACGATAGCCCAGCCATTCGACGTTGCTTGCGCGGGCTGCTGAATAACCAGGCTGGTTGGCGCGTGTGTGACGAAGCCTGTAACGGCAGGGAAGCAGTCGAACTTTTCCAGGACACCAAACCAGATCTTATCGTGATTGATTTCCAGATGCCGGAGATGAACGGCCTCGACGCATCCCGCCTCATCGCCGACCTTTCGCCCAACACTCCCATTCTGATGGTTACCATTCATCTATCGAAGCAGTTGAGTGACGAGGCGCGAAAAGCGGGGATCCGGGGAGCTTGCGCAAAATCGGACATCAATAATGTCGTGGATGCAGTCGGAGCGCTGCTGCGTAAGGAGACTTACTTCCCCAACTGAACCTCAAGCGGCGGCCGTGGGACGGCACTGTCGATCTCTTCCACAAGCGGCAGCGTTACTGAGACCAAAGTTCCGTTCGCGTTGCGAATGTCAAGCTGGCCGCCCAGTTCGCGCAGGCGTTCCCGCATCCCGGCCAGGCCTACGCCAGAATTGGTGCCCTTCTCGCGAAAATTATCTAACAGTTCTCTCGGAATGCCTCTTCCGTAGTCCTTAATTTCGAGAATCACTTTGTCGCGAAACAGTTCGAGCGCGACTTCCGCCCTCGAGCTGCCCGAATGCCGATGAATGTTGGTCAGACTCTCCTGCAATACACGAAACAGGCCAAGCTCGATGGGTCGGGGCAAGCGGCCCACATCGTCGGGAAAATCCACCGTCACCTCAATTCCGCTGCGTTGCGCAAATCCCTCCACATACCATCTGGCTGCGGATGCGAAGCCGGCTTCATCCAAAAGCGGCGGATGCAGCAGGTGCGAAATCGTTCGCGTTTCAACGATCGACTGCTCCAGAAGATGCATCGCCTCTGACAAAAGTCTGTCGGCAGGCTGAGAATTGCTGAACATATCCAGATTCATTTTCACCGCAGCCAGATACTGCCCCAGGCTGTCGTGAAGCTCACGCGAGAACCTCCGGCGTTCTTCATCCTGCAACTGCAGAAGACGCGCGGTCAGACTTCGCAATGATTTTTCGCTTTCGCGAACTGCGCGTTCGGCCTGCTCGCGGGCATCGAGCTCCGTAGTAAGGAGCTGATAATGTACCGAAAAAAGCATAAGCGCCAAAATAAACGTGATCACCAGGACAATCACTGCCAGCAGAAATAAATGATTGGAAACTCGCGCCCGAATATCCAGCAGTCTCTGCTCTTCATCCCTCATTTGCTGCATCGTAGAAGTGATGTCGCCTGCAACCGGCAACACTCGACGCGATATGTCGGTCTGTCCCGCCTCGTCCAGCGGAGCTGATTTCCTGAGCGAAATCGATTCTCGCAGCAGATCCACTCGGCGCGCGGTAAGTTCTTCCAGACGCGTGCAAAGATTCTGCTGTGTCGAATTATCCTGGGTCAGGTCGCGCACATGCTGCAGGGCTTGGTTGATGCGGGGTACGGCAGCGTCAAACTTGCTTAAGAAATCAGCGTCGCCGGTGACTACGTAGCCGGAACGTGCACGCCCGGCGTCCAGGGTGGTTGAATCTACATTTCCCAGCGCCGCCTGAACTTCATGGCTGTGAACCACCCACTTCTGACTCTCCAACAGCCGCACGATCGTAAGGTAAGTCGCGAGTCCGCTCAGGAAAAGCAGAATGACAGCCGACGCGAATGCCACTTGCGCTCGTTTTCGTGGTGGCATTGTTTGTTCTGACATAGGTCCGGCAAGGTCTTTACTGTGTTCGATTGCGGTGCGAGCCAGCTAGCCGTTATTTATTTTTTCTCCAAACGTGTCGCCAATTGCAACAGCTTCTTTTGGTCAGTCTCGACCGTGGCGCGCTGGCGGAGTTCCAGCCACGCTTTATCAAAGTTTTCCGCCATCAACTGTCTTCTAACCCGCGACGGCACCACTAAGTTGCGGCAGCTTCGCGTTTTCACACGATGGTTAAGGCGCGTCATTCTAAGACACGAAGAACGGTTCATGGCGCCACGCTACTTTTCATCGGGTGGAGCGCTAAACCGCCCGGGATTTGGCATTCGCTTTGAGCTAGCACACGCAGTGCCCGTAGCGCATCCGCCATCGCCGCCTGCTCCTCGCTGGCGTACACACCCTGCTGTTGCAGCTCTTCGTTTCGTTGCTGAATGGTTGTTTCCGCAGCTTCAATTCGCTCCTGCAATCGCTCCGCCTGAACCTCCAGCAGAGCCTCCCGATATAACTTTTGCCATGAATGATTCATCTTCATTCCGCTTTCCGCCTACTGAATGCAGCATACATCGCCCACTAAAAAAGGGTGGAAATAGCGCATCCGCAATAGTTAAAGAAGTCGTCGGAGAACAATGCGTCGCAGGAAATTTCAGGCGATTTAACCTTTATGATAAACGTATCCACAGCGAATCGTTAAAAAATACTTGACACATTAGGAAGAATTTTATAAATAATTACTAACGTCACTTAGGAGTATCTGAAGCGTATGACTAAAGACCCAGTGAAGAATCCAAAACCAACGCTGAACTATGACCGCGTGGTGCTCGCGAACCTGAAAAGGAATCGAAGGGGAAAACACCACGAGCTGATTGAAGGTATCTTTCAGGACCTCGAATCTCTGCCGGCCGGGTCGGCCATCAAGATCCCATTCGCAGAAACCGATGGAATCACCTTAGCCAATCTGCGCTCGGCCGTCCATCGCGCCTCGACCTCCAAAGACTTGGGAATTGAAACCCTGTCCGACGAAGAGAACTTCTACATCTGGAAAAGAGCAGAATAGGCGAAAGTAACGGCAGCTTTGAAACGGCATGGCTTCGATTCATGCCGCCGCGCCTTAAACAACGATGTAAGGCGACGCCTGAAACGACGCCCTACTCGCCCGCCCCAACCATCACGATCGGCAACGTTGGCACCGACGAACCACTCTCCGGCTCGACGGTAATGGCAAACGCTTTCGCCTGCACTCCTGCAGGAAGCGGCGGTTCGACCACGGCCGCGCTTCCATGCGCATCCGGCTTAAACACGCCCGCGGGAATCGGAGCGCCACTAGTAGGAATCAGCCACAGCTCATACGCCTTCTGCGGCGGCAACGGCTGAAGATTGCTGGCCAGGAAAATCAGACTCGACCGGTCGCGAACATAAATAGCTTTGCCTTGCGGTTGCGGCGGAGTCTTCGCGGCGACCAGCGTGACCCGCATCGCATCCGTCGCGGTCAGCGTGGACACTACTTCTCGCGCTCGTTGCAATTCTGACAATTGCTGCGCCGACTCATTCTGCAAACCTGCAATTCGCTGCTGCAAATCCGAATTCTGCAACCAAACAACAACCAACCCCACCGCCAACGCACCCGCCACAACCCACGGCACAACCGTCCACCAACGCGATCTTGCCGCAACCGCCGCGCGTCGCGGCTCGCGCGCCACCGCTTCGATCAAACGCTGCCGCGCCCGTTGCGGAGGCACCGGACCCGCCGTCGACAAAGCCATCAACGCCATGTCGCCGCGCAATTGCTCGAGCTCACGACGACAACCGGCGCACCCCTCCAAATGCTTCTCCAGCACCGCGCGCTCTTCACCCTGCAACGTCCCCAGAGCGTAGAGTGCGAGATCCTCCGCGAATTGTTCGTGTAGGCTCATGTTGCAAAAGCCTTGCGCAAGGCCAGCAATCCCGATCGAATGCGAGTCTTGATCGTTCCCAACGGCTCTCCTGTTTTTTCCGAAATCTCGCTGTGCGACAGCCCCTCGAAGTACGCCATTTCCAGCGCCTGCCGCTGCGGCGACGGCATCGAGCCCAGCGTGCCGCGCACTTTCTCCATTGCCCGCGCCCGCTCCGCATCACCCGCCATATCGGGTTCCACCGAAACCACCACATCCGCAATATCCGTCTCCGGACGCCGCTTGCGCAGCCCATCAATCGCCCGATGCCGCGCAATCACCGCCAGCCACGGTCCCAGGCTGCCACGGCTCGAATCGAACAGCCCCGGATTGCGCCACAACTGCATAAACACTTCCTGCAACACGTCTTCGGCCGAGCCCGTGTCCCCGAGCACACGCAGGGCGACCGAGTAGACGACGGCGGAGTAGCGGTCATACAAAGCCGCCATGCCGTGCTCGTCACCCGAGCGGATCGCCGCCACCACCGCCGCGTCGGTCCGATCTCCTTTTAGCTCAGCGCCAGACAATCAGGGGGATCTCTTTCCACTTGAAGTACGGATCGCAAGCCCAGGCTGGATTGCACCCTTTTTGCACCAGACCGATCCGCTTTCGTTACCGACATTTACCCAGGGCCGGTCCGCAAAACAGCGAACCGCGAAACCATACCAGCATTCCCGATCTTCGACAAGCGGATCGCCCTCGCCGCCCTACCCTAATGATGATGAGTAGAAAGACCGGTCACCAAAGTGAAAACCAGAATCGTGACGATCGCGATGGACAACATAAGCAGCAAATTGGCCAATCCTTGTTTGATCCAACGGGTCTGTACCTTCCCCGAGCGAAACAGGGCCTCGTGGAAATAAAGGATCCAAAATGCCAGCGCAACGCAGAACAGAATTCCGCGGATAGTTGTGAAAGACAAATGCAAGGCCGCCATCATACACGAGGACTCGCAGCGGGAAAATCGCCTAAATTCGCGTGAGGACAGCCGCCTGAGCCTGCCCTCAGCGACGCCGACGATTCGGTGCATCCGGGCGGACTGACTTCGTGACCTTCTGCTGCTACCATCGCCGTCCCTCATTCACCACAGCCATTTCGAGACGAGTTTTCGAGCAATTCGCCGTTCGAGGGCAGGCACAGTCTGCGGCGATCAAAATCAAAGGGGAACCGGCGCGCTAATGAACGCCACTCGGCTCCCCAAGGTTGGCCAATCCTTTAATCGTCATCGATCATGTCATTGTCAGGATCCGCCGGAAACCCACTCCCAAAACAGCTCGTCGGATTTAGGAAGCACGACGTCCCATATTTAGCTCCTTTCACAAAGGTGAACGGAGTCGCGTTATTGCTGAAATTGAAAAAATCGTACAGAGAATAGTTGTTAGGTGCGCCCGATGTGTCTTGCGCATAGAAATCCGCGTGCGGCCACTGCGGCGGCCCAATGAATGGCAGTCTCCCGTTTTGCGGCCCAAAGACATACTCGATAAAATTCAAAATGCTGCCGAAGTCGTGGCAATAGTAGTTGGGGCACGCGGGATTCGATGGCGGCCCGGAAATATAGCCGCTGTTCCCATTCACGTTATAAGGTGAAATCACCAGCAGCGGTACCCGGAAGCCATACACATAATATTGCCCTTGTCCGTTCCCGCCAGGATATCCAGCAACTCCACCACCGATCGTTTGCATTGGATTAACATCGTCGTAAAATCCCCCCCAATCATCCCAGGTCACAATCACAGCCGTGTTGTTCCAGTAATTGCACTGTGCGGGAAGCGGATTGTCCGAATTATCGACTCCACCCAAAGCATTGACGATCGAAGCCACCCACGACGGTCCGCCGTCATGGCCGGTAGTTCCATTTTTTCTGTTCCCCGGATGATCCGACCAGTTCCCATCTGGAATCACCCAGCTCACCGATTGCAGGTTGCACGTCGGATTGTTGGGATTCGCCCCGAGGTCCGTCAAGATCTGCCCTGGCGTCTGTGCCACCTCACCTTTGGTCGTCCATGCCGGCCCCGTGCATGTGCCACCGAATCCACTGGTTTGGCAAATGTGATTAATCGCATTCGGAGCCATCCACAAACTTCCCGCGCCGTTGCCATAATACCGCCAGCTCACACCCGACTCATCCAGCACGTCGGACAAAGTGAAATGGTTGTAACAAGGAAATCCGGCCTTTGCTCCCGACGGATTCGCAGGTTTATGCCCGGCTTCCAAAACATTCGTCGGACTGATTTCCATCACCAGCGATTTCTTAACCGCCGCGCATCCATATCCTCCGCCTGAGGTGTCGTTGTCAGCCGCGAACCATTCCCACCACAAATTCCCATCGTCCGCCGGATCGTTGTACACCGTAGGTTGCGACGTTCCCGCAAACAAAAACTGATGCGCCGGGAAACTCGGCCCCTGATTCGTTTGGAACATGTAATTTCCAAAACCGTATTGGCTTGCCAATTGGAAATATGGGTCGAGAATCCTATGGACGCCGTCGAACAGCGCGTTGCGCACGAACGTATACTGCGGGCACGGCTGTTTCTTGCCGTTCACCGTACACATGACCGGCGAAGTGCAGCCCTTTTTGATTCCCGTAGGAGTCGTGCAGGCCCCGTCCATCGCTCCGCCGTCAAAACTGCTTACCCAAGCCTCATGCTCATGAGATGGATCAAAGCAGGCGCCCAGCGGCGACGCCGTCAAGGTCACAGACGCGCCCTGACAACTCCCCGAAGACGCCAGATGTGCGCCTCGCGCAATCAACGGGGCATCGGCTCCGAACAAGTTGTCCGGCGTACGGTTCTCCTGAATTACAACAATCACGTGCTGGATCGGTGTATTGGGATAGGTTTGTGCGTGTCCAAGCACCATCGCAAACAAAAACAGAGGGATTACCAGCGTCGTAGCGGTTTTCATGGATGGCTCCTTTTTTGAATTTCTGTGAAGGTTGGTGAACGTCGTCCCGGGGGAAATTGAGCGGTTCCGGTACCCAGGGAGGCTATTGCCCAACACGATGCGCCCGCCCCGCCCCATTGTCAAGCGTTAAGAAGCAATAAGGGCGCGCCTTTCAGCCCTCCCCCCAAACCGTAGGGCGGACACTCCTGTCCGCCGCCCTTGACGCCCCAAACTCCCCGGAGTACATTTCTTCTTCCCCCAGCTGTAGGGCCTCGAACTCTCCCCAAGGAAGCAGTGTCGCGCACCAGAATCTTTGTGCAACAGAATCAGGAGGCCCATGAGGCCGGCGCAAGCTTAGGGCCTGTTA
>JBEKGG010000193.1:0-7991 GCA_050012915.1 Terriglobales bacterium
CGGCCCTCCCTCGTCGTCGGCGAGAAGCTCGCCTGTCTTATGCAAGCTATTGTTTATACGATGGATAACTGATTGCCAGGGAAAGCCAGAAACAAACTCAAGAAAAAGCTTGACACTTGTTCTAGTGTTGTAGTGAACTATAACAGTGATTTGCAAGGCAAATCCCGCAAGCGACTTGAGAGATGAGAAAAGGAGAGATTGAACATGAAATCACGCATCGCAGTTTCGGTTGTATTCCTTCTGATTGCCGCCACCGTCTTCGCAGCGGACGCCACCTCGACCCCGTCTGACGCCCAAAAATCCTTCGATCAACTGAAAGCTCTGGCCGGTTCCTGGCAAGGGACGGTCGCAGCCCCGAAAGACTCTGGAATTCCGGAGGGTACGATTGTGAAGGTCCAAATACGGACAACCTCCCGTGGAAATGCGCTGGTGCATGAAATGTACGACTGGACGAAGGCAGACGATCCGACCAAGAACGACCATCCAGTTACCATGTTCTACCTCGACAACGACCGCCTCCTGCTGACACATTATTGCGACGCCGGGAATCGGCCGCGCATGGTGGCCCGCACTTCGCCCGACGGAAAGACGGTGGACTTTGATTTCGTTGACGTTGCCGGCAGTACGCAGTACGGACACATGCAGCATGTAGCGTTCACTTTCATCGATGCCGACCATCACACCGAGGAATGGACGTTCCTGATGCCGGGAGACAAACTCATGCGCGGCCACATGGATTTGCAGCGGATCAAGTGACGACGTCTTAATCCGTGAGTTGCCATCCGAATTCGGGGGCAACTCATGACTCTGAGGAGATCTCCATGACCATTAACCCGAAAGCTATTTTTCGACGGAACCAACGATACGAAGGCGTTCCCAACATCAACATTTACCTGTTGCGGCTGCTCTACGTATTGATGTTCTTCTGGCTGGGCAAGATTACTTGGACGCACGTGCTCACCCATCAGGGACCATGGGACCCGACCGAGGCCGTGGCCTGGTGCGTGTGGACGGCGTTCGCGACCTTGGCGGGGATCGGAATCATCCGTCCGGTCAAAATGCTGCCCATCGTGTTGCTGGAGATTTTTTACAAAGTGCAGTGGCTGATTCTTGTAGCGTATCCGCTATGGTCTAAGGGCACCCTCGCAGGATCACCAGCGGAAGAGACGACCTCGGCGTTTTTGTGGGTGATCCTGCCCATCGTTGCCGTACCGTGGGGATACGTGTTCGCGAATTATTTTTACACTCGCAGAAAAGCCGAAGCGGTTTAGCGGGATCTGGAAAACACAATGGACCGTGAGTGGAACGACAGTCAACCGATTTACCGCCAGCTTCGCGATCGCGTCGTCGCCATGATCCTCGACGGCGTGCTCAAGGAGGGCGACCCGCTGCCTTCGGTGCGGGTGGTCGCGGCCGAACTTCGAGTCAATCCGCTCACGGTTCTGAAGGGCTATCAACAATTAGTCGACGAGCAACTGGTCGAGAGCAAACGAGGTCGCGGCATGTTCATCAACGCAGGCGCGCGCAATCTGCTGCTGCAGGGCGAACGCCAGAAGTTTCTGGCCGAAGAATGGCCGAGGGTATCGGCAACTATTCAGCGCCTCGGGCTGACTACGGAAGAATTGCTGGAAGCCGCAAACGGCAAGCCGTCAAATGACGAAAAGAAGGAGCCAAAATCATGACGGTCATTGAAGCACGCGGCCTGCGCAAGGCCTTCGGAGCAACCATTGCCCTGGACAGCCTTAATCTCCGCGTCGACGAAGGCCGCATTCTCGGACTCATCGGTCCCAACGGCGCCGGTAAGAGCACCGCGCTGAACGCCATTCTTGGCCTCACCGAATATCAGGGAGAGCTGAGAGTGCTCGGACGCGATCCTTGGCTGGAGCGCGACCAGCTTATGCGCGATATCTGCTTCATCTCCGATGTCGCCGTGCTCCCGCGCTGGATGCGTGTTTCGCAGTCGCTCGACTATGTCGCTGGAGTGCATCCCCGATTCGATCGGGCGAAGGCGGAAGGTTTCCTGGCCAAAACCGATATCAAGCGCGCCAGCCGAGTGCGCGAATTGTCGAAAGGCATGGTCGCGCAACTGCACCTCGCTCTGGTCATGGCCATCGATGCCAGATTGCTCGTGCTCGACGAGCCGACGCTTGGCCTTGACATCCTTTATCGCAAGCAGTTCTACGACTCCCTGCTGAACGATTACTTCGATCGCACTCGCACAATTCTGTTAACCACGCATCAGGTGGAGGATGTGCAGTACGTTTTGACCGACCTTATGTTCATCAACCGCGGACGCATCGTGCTCGATTGCAGCATGGAAGAATTTGAGTCGCGCTATGTCGAACTGACGGTAAACCCTGCGCAACTCGCAACAGCACGAGCGCTCAAACCGATTCGCGAGCGCCAACTGCTCGGCCGCAGCCTGCTGCTGTTCGATCTAAAGCTCGATCTCGTCGATCGTCAGCGGCTTGCGGCGCTGGGGGAGGTACGCACTCCCAGCATTTCTGACTTGTTCGTTGCCTTGTTGGCGGATAGCCCGGGAGTCAAGCCCAGCGCGGCACCAGGAGTCACTCAATGAATACGCCATTGAACGCGGCGCCCGAGTCTCCACTCGAGCCACAGAGAATCGCGCCAGCGCCTGTGTCGCCTACGCGGCCCTTGTACTGGTCGGTGCGACGTGAGTTGTGGGAGAACCGTTCCATCTATATCGCACTCCTGGCAGCGTCGGCCGTCTATTTAATTGGCTACACGATCAGCTTGTTTTGGGTGCCACGCGGCATGCACGGCATGGGAGCGGACGAATCAACGCCTCTGATCGTCCAGCTTGCCATGCCATATGCCCACGCTCAGATGCTGCTCGCGCTGACTGCGTTCCTGGTTGGCATCTTCTACTCGCTTGACGCGCTGCACGGCGAGCGGCGCGATCGCAGCATCCTGTTCTGGAAGTCGCTGCCGGTATCAGATCTCACCACCGTAATCGCTAAGGCAAGCGTGCCTCTCGTAATCCTGCCGCTGCTCGTCTTGGTAATCGCCGTCTCTCTGCAGATCGTCATGCGGCTCGAGAGCGCCGTGGTCCTGTGGCTGAGCCGTGCGAGCACCGCAAACCCGTGGGCTCCGCCATTCTTCGAGATGCAATTGGTATTCCTCTACAGCTTGGTCGTGATGGCACTCTGGCATGCGCCACTCTACATGTGGATGCTGCTGGTCTCGGGCTGGCCGAGGCGCGCCACATTTCTCTGGGCTGTGTTTCCCCCGCTGGCCCTTGCTGTCATTGAGTACATTGCTTTTCACACGACGTATCTCGCCACCATGCTGCACAGTCGACTGCTTGGCTTCGACGCGCTCGCTTTCGACATGGTGGACAAGAATGGCGTCCCCATAGATCCACATTTTATTCCGCTGGCACAACTCGCTCCCGCAAGATTCCTGAGCAGCCCAGGTCTGTGGCTGGGGCTGTTGTTCGCTGCGTTATGCCTCGCGGGCGCGGTGAAGCTGCGCCGCTATCAGGGGCCGATTTAATTGACATGCGCTTGATGCAACGAAGTCGCGCCAGGAGGTAAAGAGTTATGAGCACAACATTCACGACATTATCGACGGGGCGGATCGCAGGAGTGCCTCCACGTTTCCAAGCCAAAACGGCTGGCGTCCTTTCTGTGCTCACTGTGCTGGCGGCGGCATTCGCCGAGTTCTACGTTCGCGGCAACTTGAACGTGACAGGCAGTCTCATATCGGTCTCGGCCATGATCGCCGCCACACTGCTCTTCCATGACACTGTGAGTCGGTTGAGCAGGCGTTTTCTTCTGCTCGCGGGCTTCTTCAACCTCGTGGGACTCGCTTTCGAACTTCTTCGATTGCGGCCTCACGGCACGAACATCGCCGTTGTGTTTAACGGATTCTTTTGCATTCTGATCGGCTGCCTCGTTTTCAAGTCGACCTTTGCATCTCGAATCCTGGGCGTGTGGATGGCGCTTTGCGGTTTGGGTTGGTTGACCCTCCTGTCATCGCCTCTCGCAAGCAATCTGTCTCCCTACAATCTGGCCCTCGGCATTCTGGGGGAAGGATCAGTGTGCCTATGGCTTCTAGTGATGGGCGTGAACGTCCGAAGTTTCTTGAACACAGATGATGAGGTACAAAAATGAAAAATTACACCATCCTTCGCATACTGAAGTTTCCATTGCTCGCGGTGCTGTTTGTCGTCATGTTGGTCGGGATCGGATTCCTGGTCATGGGCCTGTGGAACTGGCTGATGCCATCGCTCTTCGGATTGAAGCTGATCACTTACTGGCAAGCCGTAGGACTGCTCATCTTGAGCAAGATTCTTTTCGGCGGATTCCGTGGCAGCGCAGGGCGAGGCGGGCACCGGCTTCACAGCATGAGGGGACGCTGGCGGCAGCGTACGCCGGAGGAGCGGGAACAATTCCGCCAAAACCTTCGTGCTTGCTGGAGCCGAATGGCATCGCCGGATGCAAAACCGACTACCTGATCGCAGCCAGGCCCGGGAACGTCGTCGACTCAAGTATTGAATGAGCGCCGAACAAGCTTCGAGAGTCCGGCCGCGGAGCGGCGTAAGAATGCAGCCCACGGCGAGAGCCGTGGGTAAAAGTAAAAGCCAGATCAGCCCCAGCGGGGCGAAAGATTGCTTCTCATATGCAATGTTCAGGAGGACACATGCAAACACTAACGAACTGCCCAACCATCGAATGCACTTCGCCAACCGCTCCGATTTGGCAGGACATTCTGGCCCAGGCGGTCACCGGCGAACTGATGGCCGCAATGAATTACGCATCCTTATCGGAGATCTGTGATGATCCCGCCGAAGTTGCCGATGCATTGGAACACGCGCAGATCGAACGCGGCCACGCGGCTCGCTTTGCCGCCGAAGGCCGCAAGCTCGGCGTGGATGTCACTAATAATGTCAAAGCAATGCATTGGAAGCGGCTCCGAGACGCGTTCCTGCGCTGCATCGCCGAACGTGATTTTATTGCCTGCCTGATTGTCCAGGAAATCATGCTCGAATCCTTCGCCGTCGCCAGCTACGCGCGCGTCGGAAAAGCAGCACCGGGGAGTCTCGGCACGACCTTCGCCTCCATCGCCGCCGAAGAAGAAGAGCACGTCGATCACGCTATGGCGATTCTCCGAGCCGAACGGGCCTCGGATCCGCAGCGCTTCGACGACAAGGTGTACGGGCTGCATCTCGAGGTTATGACCACGCTGGCGAAAATGCTGGCGAAAGAATGCAAAGACGGACATTGCGAAGTATGCCACGCCAGCTGTGTGAAGCCGGCGCTGTTCGATGTCAGCCTGAGCGCAGCCGAACTTCGCGGAGCCTCGCTGCAACAGTATCTGAAAACCCTCGACATGCTCGGCCTGCCCGGAGAGATAACCCTCGCATGGGTGGCTCAGCTGCCGCTGTAGCCCGGAGCGCCGGGCCAGCCTAACTCCTGTACACGAAGTCATTCAGAGGAGAGCCGTTCTTCAGGCGAAGCGAAGGATCTCGCGTCCGCCCGGACGACTCCCGCGAGATCCCCAACACAGCTGGCTGTCTTTTGAAAAGAGATAAGGATTCGGAATGTCACTACTCAGCCGAGCATCGACGAGACCAGATGTCGATTTCGCTCTAATCGGCCATCAGGAAAGTTGGCGTGCCGCCGCGGACGTGCTCGCAATCCTGCGCGGAGCGCCATTGCCCGACGACGAAATCAAAGACATCCTACCCTGGATTCCGCCCAGACCAATCTGCCACGTCGAAATCGGCTCGCCTACAACCGCCAAAGCCCGCGGCCTCTACATCGACTGCTTCATTCCTCCCGACCGTCTCGGAGCCGCCTACGTGCACGAAAACATTGCCCGGGTTCGCGCCGCGGCCAGTTGCGCGATCCGAGCTGGAGCGAAAATCGTGAGTCTCGGCGGATTCAGTTCCATTTTGATTGAAGGCAACTTCGATCAACTTCCGGACAAACAAAATACAGTCTTCACCACCGGAAATACGTTGACCGTTGGTTTCATCGTGCAGGGCATCCGGAAGATGTGCGAGATGGAAGGCCGCAACTTGCGCAGTTCAACGCTCCTCATCGTGGGAGCCACCGGAGATGTCGGCTCCGGCTGCGCCCGCTGTTTAGCCCCTCGCGTGAAGCGCGTGCTGCTCAACGCCCGCAACGAAACCCGGCTGCGTCAGCTCGCAGCGGAGTTGCAAGCCGACGGAATTCAAGTAGACATCGCGACCGATCTGCAGCAATTTTCCGCCAAGCCCGACCTCGTGATCTGCGCCGCCAGTGTGGCATCTGCTTCGCTTCTGTTGGGCCGCATCGCGCCCAACGCCATCGTCTGCGATGCCGGCTACCCGAAGAACTTGTCTCCAAACGCGCAAATGCCCGACGCCAAAATCTTCTTCGGAGGTCTGGGACAAGTCACCGGCGGCTTAAGCTTCGCTCCAGATTTCCGCGGCGTTCTCAATCGTCACCCCTTCCCCGACGTGGTCCACGGATGCCTGCTCGAAGGCATGGCTCTCGCTCTCGATGGCCGCTTCGAATCCTTCTCAAAAGGAAGAGGTTACATCACCCCAGCCCGAGTCGAAGAGATGGAAACAATCGCCGCCCGGCACGGCATCCATCTCGCCCCGCTTTACAACGCCGAGGGGCCAGTTGAGGGCGAACTCAACGCCAGATGGAACGAGCGAGAGAATGACTTCGCGGGCATCAATTCTCTTAGAGAATCTCCGCCTACACACTACCCTGTATAGCTTTTGTATCGATAAATGTTATAAGCTGCATGCAAGAAATTGATCGCGCCCCTTGTGCAAGCCTTAGTCCTCCGCCACCTCTGGCTGCTCCATAACTTCTGGCCGTTCCTTAAAGGAGAACATCACGAATGAAGACCCTGTTAATTCGCACCGCTGCTCTAACTTTATGGCTCCCTCTGGTGCTAGCGTTCGCTTCCAGCCCTGCCTCGGCCCAATACGCGTTGACCTACCTGACTTCAAACCAGGCAGGCCATGCCAAACATACAGACTCCTTGCTGCAAAACCCCTGGGGGATGGCCTACGCTCCCGGCGCCCCGTTCTGGGTCGCTGACGCAAACGACGGCTATTCCACGCTTTATAACGGCGCCGGAGTGCCGCAAAAGCTGCAAGTAGTTATTCCCCCAGCCAGCGGAAAAGGACCGGGCTCGCCCATCGGGTGTGTCTACAACAGTTCCGGTGAGTTCAAGATCGACGGTTCGGTATCCCTATTTTTGTTCGATACGGGGGATGGGACCATCCAGGGCTGGTCGGATAACGATCCCTCGACCGCCATCATTGCGGTCAACAACTCTAAGAGCAAAGCATCCTACGTGGGTCTGGCCATCACCAGCCACAAATCAGGGAACTTCTTATACGCCGCCGACTTTACCCACAATAAAATCGATATGTATAACGGCACCTTCAAGCTCGTGAAATCGTTCGGGGATAAAACCATTCCCAAAACCTTTGTCGTGGGCAACATCCAGGACATCAACGGCCAGCTTTACGTGGCTTACATCGCCGCCAACGGAGGAGGAGGCGGGTATATCGATATCTTCAGCGAAAAGGGCGTATTTGTGAAGCGGTTTGCTCAGGGAAAAGCGCTGAACCAGCCTTGGGGATTTGCTATTGCTCCGAAGAATTTCGGTCCACTGAGCAATACTTTGCTGATTACCAACAACACCAACACCGGCACCATCAACGGGTTCGACCTTAAAACCGGCAAGCTTGTCGGGACCATCGTGAACTCCGCGAAGAAGCCGATCAAGATCAATCAGCTTTGGGCAATCGAGTTTGGTGGTGGGACCGCAAACAACGGGAAAACCAATGAACTCTACTTCACAGCGGGACCGCAGACCGGCAAAAACGGCCTGTTCGGCGTAATCGCATATAAATAGTGAAGATCAGATAGTTGTGCCAAGCAGGGGCCGGATTCCATCCGGCCCCTGTTTCATTCTGACCCTGTTTTAAACAAAACTGGAGTGCACGCCGA
>JBEKGG010000194.1:0-7954 GCA_050012915.1 Terriglobales bacterium
ACTCCTGCGGCGTGCATTCAGTCATGGCTGGTAAAACCGACGACAACATCGATGAACTTGAGATTCTCACTTACGATGGCCTGCGCATAAGGGTGGGCCACACTAGCGACGCGGAACTAGAGAAGATCATCGGCCAGGGTAGTCGGAGCGGTGAAATTTACGCTGGACTAAAAAAGCTGCGCAGCACGTATTCCGATCTCATCCGGAAACGCTATCCCAATATTCCGCGCCGAGTCTCAGGCTACAACCTGAATTACCTGCTCCCAGAAAATGGCTTTCACGTGGCGCGTGCTTTGGTGGGATCGGAAGGAACCTGCGTTACCGTGCTCGAAGCCTCGTGCCGCTTGGTGGAGAGCCCGCCCGAGCGCGCTCTCGTGCTCATCGCTTATTCCGATATTTTCCAATGCGCCGATCGCGTGCCCGAAATAATGGATCATCATCCCATCGGCCTCGAAGGCATCGACGAGTTGCTGGTTGAGTTTTCTCGCCGAAGGCAAATTAATCTGGATGGACTCGCTCTTCTGCCATCCGGCGGCGGTTGGTTGCTCGCCGAGTTTGGCGCGAGTACGACTGCCGAAGCTGAGTCTCAGGCGCGTGCGCTCATGCAGTCTCTCAGCCGCAGCGCGGAACCGCCGGCCATGGCTTTGTTCACCGACAAGCGGCAAGCCAGAAAAGTTTGGGACGTGCGCGAGTCCGCTCTGGGAGCCACTTCCCACGTGCCCGGTGAGCCTCCGGGCTGGGAGGGTTGGGAAGATGCTGCAGTCGCCCCCGAAAAACTCGGCAGCTATTTGCGCGCTCTGCACAAATTGATGCGGAGCTACGGTTATCGAAGCGCTACCTATGGACACTTCGGGCACGCCTGCGTCCACATGCGCATCAACTTCGATCTTGAGTCACGGCAAGGCATCGCGAACTATCGCAAGTTCGTCGAAGAGGCCGCCGATCTCGTCATCAGTTATGGCGGCTCGCTTTCGGGCGAACACGGCGATGGGCAGTCGCGAGCGGAGCTGTTAGCTAAAATGTTCGGTCCCGAGCTCGTGCAGGCTTTTCGGGAATTCAAAGCGCTGTGGGATCCGGATTGGAAGATGAACCCGGGCAAGGTGGTCGAGCCATACAAGTTGGATGAAAATTTGCGTTTAGGCGCCGACTACAAGCCATGGCAGCCGCAGACGCATTTTCAGTTTCCCGAAGATCATGGAAGTCTGGCGGGCGCGACATTGCGCTGCGTGGGCGTGGGCAAGTGCCGCCGCGACGAAGGCGGAGTCATGTGTCCAAGCTTCCGTGTTACTCGCGAAGAGGAACATTCCACCCGCGGCCGCGCTCACCTGCTTTGGGAAATGACCAAGGGCGACATAATTAAAGACGGATGGCGCAACCAGCACGTGAAAGGCTCGCTCGATCTGTGCCTTGCCTGCAAGGGCTGCAAGAGCGATTGCCCAGTCGGCGTCGATGTGGCCACGTACAAAGCCGAGTTCCTCTCGCATTTTTACCAAGGTCGCATGCGTCCACGCGGCGCGTACGCATTCGGCAATATCGACATTTGGGCCCGGCTCGCTTCGATGGCCCCTCGCTTGGTCAATCTAACTACGCAAACTCCTTTTCTGCGCGACGTTGCCAAGCTGATTGCGGGCATCCCGCGTGAGCGAAGCATTCCTCCTTTCGCGCGGCAAACCTTCCGTCACTGGTTTGACCGGCGGAAGCCGCGCAATCTCGATAGATCTCCTGTTCTGCTGTGGCCCGACACATTCAACAATTACTTTCTTCCCGACACCGCTAAGGCTGCAGTCGAAGTGCTCGAATCCGCCGGGTACCGCGTCGTGCTGCCCAAAGCCCGCTTGTGTTGCGGACGCCCGCTCTACGATTGGGGCATGTTGGATCGCGCCAAGAAACTGCTGCTCAAGATTCTGGATACGCTCGAGAACGAAATCAGTAACGATATTCCGATCGTTGTCTTGGAGCCAAGTTGTGCTGCAGTTTTCCGCGACGAACTTCTGAATCTGTTTCCCAAAGATAACCGCGCCCAAAAACTATCGCGGCAAATGTTTTTGTTGAGCGAGTTTCTCCAGCAAAAGGCAAAGCATTTCCAGTTGCCGAGATTGGCTCGCATGGCGCTAGTCCATGGGCATTGCCACCACAAATCGGTAATGAAAATGACCGACGAAGAATCGGTCCTTCACAAAATGGAAATCGATTTTCAAACTCCCGCTCCCGGTTGCTGCGGCATGGCGGGATCGTTCGGTTTTGAGTCCGACAAATATGAACTCTCGCTCGCGATCGGCGAACTGGAACTCCTGCCTGCGGTTAGAAAAGCAGCGCCCGATTGTCTAGTTATTGCGAACGGCTTCAGTTGCCGCGAACAGATCGCGCAGTGTACGAATCGCCGCGCCCTGCACTTAGCAGAGGTCATTCAGTTGGCAATGAAGGCTGACCCGGAAGCCGTTTCAAGGATGCACGCGTAGACTTGGACGCCTCGTCGGGGACTAAACCAAGCCCGCGTTTTCCCAAAATCATTACCACGTAAGTCATTGATAATAAGCAATCTCACCAATTGATCTCGCCAGACCACTGCGATTCTGGGAAAATACAAGATGCGCCGAAAGCCGGCTGGCTTTCGCCTCGTCGGCCGTCACCAACTATGATCCGGGATACCGAATCCGCCCTCACCGTCGACAGCTCGGAGCAAACCAAAGTGGCTTCCGCGGTTGAAGCCTCCATCCGCGGCTCGGTCCTGGTGCTGATTCAATTCGACGTCTGTGAGGAAATCCGTCTCGACAAGCTGCGTGAAATCTTCGGCGCTCGTACGCTGGAGCAGCCTTCGCTGAAGCATCCGGCCCCCGGCTACGTCCGTTATCAGCGCCCTCCGGTGGTCGAGCCCATCGATCCACTGATCCTCGAGAGTGGCGAGCAGCTCGAAGGCCAGATCAAGTTTTACGATTACGGTGTAGTCAGCGTGGTGCTGGAGCTCCCATTCTCCGGCGACTGGGACACTTTGGTTCGGCTGGGCAGCCGCTGGGTGTGGGACGTCGATTTCGCAGGTCACGCTTCACGCATCGCCCACAAGAAGTTGGAGCGCGCAACTCCCGCGCTGGTGAAGCCGTATCCGGATTGGCTCAGCGAAGACTACTTTATTTTCCATGTTCGCGACATCAGCGGCTCTCCTTCGGCCAACCAACTGGTTTCATCTCACGGACCACGCATCGCCCAGATCGTTCGCGGAGAAACCGCACAGCTTTCTGAAGGCGAGCAAAATGAAATCCTGCAATCGCGAATCTCGTATTATCCTAACGATTTAACCGTAATCAGTTGGAACGCTGCCTTTCTCTATGACAGCGCCGCTGGCGCGGAGACCGCGATTCAGCTGCTCGAGTATGCCAATTCCCAGTTACTCGAGTTCCGCCATTACGATGAGTTCCTCACGCACGAACTAGAAAGCGTTTACGATTCCTTTGACGAGGGTACGGGAATGCTGGCGCGCTGGCGCCTGGCTCGCGCCGCGACCAAGCTGCATACGGTCTTGCTCGACGTGAACGAACTGACCGAGCACGCTGACAACGCCATCAAATTTCTCAGCGACATGTTTTCTGCGCGTCTCTACAAGTTGGCCGCGTCGAAGGTCGGCGTTCCCGACTACAAGGATCTGGTCACCCAGAAAGTGCAAACCGCCGAGGAACTCTATCGTTTCATGGTCGATCAGTTCAATCAGAGCCGCGCTTTCGTGCTCGAGCTGATGGTGGTGATTATTCTGATCATCGAGTTGGTTTACTTCTTCCGCGGCAAACCTATCTGAGAACTGGGAACCAGAATCTGCAAACTGATTTCACGTCACCTGCGCTATCCTGAAACGGCTATCCTGAAAACCATGCGAGGACTTGAAGGGAAACGCGTGCTTATCACCGGCGGCGCGAGTGGCATTGGCGCGGCGACTGCTGCACGATTTCTGGAAGAAGGTTCGGCGGTGTGCGTGCTCGACCGCGATGCCAAAGGTCGCGAGCAAATCCGCAAGCAGTTGCCGGATTTAGCCGGCACTGTCGACGCCGACGTTTCCGACCTCGCGCAAGTGCAGGCCGCGTTCGACGATGCGGTTCGAATCGTGGGCGGCGTCGATGTCTTGATCAATAACGCCGGCATCAGCATTCGCCATGATTTTCTTAAAATCACTCCAGAAGAGTGGGACAAAGTCATCGCGGTGAATCTGACCGGAGTGTTTTACATGGCCCAGACTGCGGCGCGTCACATGTGGGAGCGCGATGGTGGTGTCATTCTGCAAACCGCTTCGACCAACGGCGTCGTGGGCCAACCCTACTACGCGGATTACAATGCGACCAAGGCAGGAGTGATCGAACTGACGCGAACTATGGCTTTGGAACTCGCGCCCAAAATAAGAGTTTGCGCGGTCGCGCCTGGCTACGTGCTCACGCCTATGCAGCGCGCCGAATACACCGATGCGATGCTGGACGAAGTCAATCGCAAGATTCCGCTACGGCGGCACGCGAAGCCGGAAGAGGTCGCGGCCCTGTTTGCCTTTCTGGCATCGGACGACGCCGCGTACATGACCGGCCAAGTCTACACAATCGATGGCGCTGAAACCGCAGGCGGGCTGGCTAGCCGGTAGGGCACTTATGTTCTGTTTTGGGATGGAGTTTACCATCTAGTATCGATACCCCCCCTCCCCCCTCGCCATTCCCAAAATCTAGAAAACAAACGATTTATTCTGCGACTACTGCGCGGCTCCCTGCTAAATCTTTGAGTTTGCAGGAGTTATACGCAAAATCTAGAGAACATGGGAGTTACGACAAGCCGGGTTGCCGCCCTTCCCCTTCTGGAACCAGATGGCGGACTCGGCACGCCACCTGTGGAGTGAGATTGTCAAAGATCGATGATTATCTTGTGGATAATATATCATCTACGAAGTTAGCTAATCTGCGAGATGAAGTCAATAATAAAAAGCGCGGCGGAGATGGGTGCGAGAAATATTTTCAGCTCTCGGAACTCACGAGAGCGAGGCTCGCCGCATCCTTTCATTTCCTGTCGCGCTTCTCATCGAGAGGGCGCCCAGCGATCGCAATCCCGGCTTGGTTGTTGCCATACTTATCATCCGGCCGAAGCTAGTCTCTTGGCCAGACGCCACAAGCGGACCACGCGGTATAGCGGGTACAGCGGTTTCGGAAACCGAACTGCCGTCCATTCGCTTACGCTGGGGGTGAAGACTAGACGGCACAGAAAGCGCGCTCGATCCTGCCAACGTTCTCTCAGGCGCATCATCAGGCGAAAGTACGCGATCGATTCCGTGTCGTAGTGGGCGCTGTGTTCGATCACGCGCACAATCTCACCGGCAAGAACGCTGGTTTGCGGGTCTTCTGCGAAACGTTCGTATGGAAATGGCGAGCCCAGCAGTTTGTGAGCGAGCAGCAGATTAACGTTGAGGATGCGTTCAATTCCTAAACGTCTGGCTTCGTCGAAGATCCCTTGCCAGTCGAGGCTTCGAGAATCCATGAGTCGGGCAATGTCGCACAACCACGAAAGCTGAACCCAGACATGCTTGGCGGCGTGCACGCAGAGTACAAGCAGAAGATCTTCGGCGCAAAGAGTTCGCATGGAGCAAACGCCAAAGTTGACTTCATCGGCTCGGCCGAAAAAATCGGCCACATTGAAATCGACCGAATAGAAGCGGGGCGCAATGCGCCACTGCAACTCCAGCAGGTTCGACCTGCCCATCGCGTTGAAAGAATATTCGTGCCCGGACCCGATGTAAGCAGTTTCCATTCCCGGCCCCAGTTCGAGGGCGGGCGTGTATCCCAAGTCACGCAGCACAGCTTTCGTCTTGGGTACATCAGCCGGAAGGATCAGGATATCGAGATCGCCAAACTCGCGCCGCGTGACTTCGCCGTACAAAGTCTGCGCTAGAACTGGACCCTTGTACGGAAGCGCTCTGATTCCCGCGAGTTTAAGATGGCTAACAATTCGAATCAGTTCAGCAGTAAACCAAAGCGTCTTACGCGCGTTGTTCTGGTAACGCCATCGGAGCGCTTCAAAACGTTGCGCAGGAACCAAATACGAGTACCGCGACAACTCTCCGTACACTTGCGGGACCACACGATGGTGATCCACAAGGGCCAGCACTCGCTCCCAATCTAGCGGACGCGAAAGAATGTTGCGCATGCGTTCGGCGTGTTCCTCGCTGGATGGGTCGGAGCAGCAGGCGAGTAGAAGGTTAAATTCGGGGTTGTCGGCGTTGGCCCGTATTGCTGACAAACTTGGAGCTTCTGATAGAAGCGGTCGTACCTCGGCGATAGCAGCCATGTTGGGGAGAACGATAAACTTTCCCTCTGCACAAAACCAGTTAGAAGGACGATGCCCCAACCGACGGTCGCCGGTTACTTTGGTTTTGACTCTGGACCCTGACTAACGAACGAATTTTCCTGGTGAGCCGTACAATCGAAGTTGGCCAGCATATGAGTTCGGCTGTGAATCCCCACGAAGCAGAGCGTCGTAGCACCCGAATTCGGGCGCAGATCCCTTTTCGCCTGGCCAGCCTCGATCCCGCCATTCAATTCAGCGAGCACTGCCACACTTTGGTGGTCAACACCGAGGGATGTGGCGTGCGCCTCGGCCAGCCTTTGGAGCCGGGCTTATCCGTTCTGCTCGATGAGCTTCCCGGAGGCGCGAGCGCGCCGGCGCGCGTGGCGAACTGCGTGCCGCTCGGAACCGGAAGCAAATACTGGCTGGTCGGAATCGCGCTGGAGCAGCCCGCAAATATCTGGTGCATTCAGCCCGCGCCCGCGGACTGGGGAGTCGATCCCAATCCCATGACGGCAGCGGTGCCTCTACCCAAGAAAGAAAATGAGTGGCCCTACTCAGTGTTTTCGACCAAGGGCGAAGCGCATCCGGGAAGAAAATAGTGTTGTCTCAGCGGTTGAGTTTTTCGTAATAGCGGTTGTCGTAGAGAGCGCTGGAGCTCTGGACGAATTCCAGGATGCGATGCATTCTGACTTTGTCTTCGCGATTTAATTCCTGGAACTGCACGGCGACGCCCGCTCCGGGATGCATTCTGGCCACCGTCCCTTCCGCGTGCAGCTTGCCATCGTCGATCGAAAAGACCAGCTTGAGATTCGTGCCCGGCGTGAGGATGGCGCTGGTTTCCACGTAGCATCCACCCATGCTGATATCGATCAAATTCCCAAAGATCGGTGTGCCGTCCGATTCTGGATGCAGCTCAATCGTAATCCGGCATTTCATGCGGGCATAGAGCCGGCGGTTCTTGCGCGATGGCTGCTGCTGCTTCTCCATGTACATGCGGCGGTCGGCCTCGGCCAGAAGTTCTTCCGCGTCTGTCCCATCCTGCGGATACATGGCTTGCCCGACGCTCAGCGAAAGAATCTCTTCAGCGCAAACTTCAAATCCTGCCTGTTTGGCGAGTTCGCGCAGTTGATACGCCTTTTTGGTCGACGCGTCCGCGGGCAGGCCGGGAGCGATGACCACAAATTCGTCTCCACCCATGCGAGCCACATAATCGTACTCGCGGCAACTTTCTTTCAGAGCTTGGGCAAACAGGCGCAGAACGCGATTGCCTTCAAGATGACCGAAGCGGTCGTTGATCTGCTTGAACCCATCCATGTCGCCGACCATCACGGTTAATGTCGAATTGTCGCGCTTACAGCGGGCCAACTCGCGGTCGAGTTGCAAGAACAACGATCGCGCATTCGGCAGGCCGGTGAGATAGTCAGTGGTGGCAGAGTTTTCGGCTTGCTGATATTTCTCCGCGTTCTCAATCGCCAGCGCCATCTTTGAACTGATGGCTAAAAGGATGCGCAAGTTATCCGAGGTAAAGGCGTCGCGTTCCCCGCGATACAGGGCGAGCACTCCGATCACGCCAGTGACACCCTCCAGTGGAATCGCCAAAGCCGACCGCCAAGTGCTGAACTTCGTAGGATCGTTCAAGTATCCAGGTTCGACC
>JBEKGG010000195.1:0-15690 GCA_050012915.1 Terriglobales bacterium
CAGCAAAGAATGCTTGACTTCTGGGACGGCGAGTCTAGCATGGAAGTATCACCTCCGATCCAATTCAGGATCGAGTGGGCCGATAGCCAAGGACTGTCACCGCTTCTTGGTTGCCGGCCCATTTAATTTTCGTTCGCTGGCCGTTTGCCGGTCGCTTTTGGCTGGAAAAGATCGCGCGGCGAGGGCGAATACCAAACAGTTACCGCCTCCGCATGGGCTCGAATTCATGCACAATGAATTCCCGCACCCTTCTCATCACCGACTCAGGCGCCTCTACTTCCAACTCCACCAACCCATCTTTGTACTTCCGCGAATAAATCCGGGCCCGCCCCTCAAGCATGGCTAGCGTCTTTCCTTCTTTCTGCGGCACTCGCAGATGAACCCGGCTCAACGCGTCCGCTTGCAGCAACTGGTCAATCCGGTCCAGCAGCGTGCTCATACCGATGTTCTTCGCGGCCGAAACATGAACGGTATTGGCGGCGTCGCGTAAGCTATCGCGCTGCCGGGGAGGAAGCAGGTCGATCTTGTTCATCACGCGCAGGCGCGGTTTCGTATCTGCTTCCAGTTCCTTCAGCACCTTTTCCACCTGCGCGTCTTGCTCGGCGGACAGCGGGCTGCTGGCGTCAGAAACATGCAAAATGAGTTCTGCTCGCTGTACTTCTTCCAAGGTTGCTCGGAAGGCAGAAACCAGAGTGTGCGGCAGGTTACGAATAAAACCTACAGTGTCAGACAGCAAAACCTGACGCCGAGAAGGCAGCGTTACTCCTCGAATCGTCGGATCCAAAGTCGCGAACATTCTGGGCGATTCAAGCACGGCCGCCTGGGTCAGCGCATTGAACAACGTGGACTTTCCCGCGTTGGTGTAGCCCACCAAAGCTATCAACGCGACCGGAACCGATTCGCGACGCTGGCGCTGTTGCGCGCGAATGCGCCGCACACTTTCTATCTGTTCTTTAACATGCCGAACACGTCGGTAGATTTTCCTTCGGTCGGTTTCCAGTTGGGTTTCACCCGGACCGCGGGTGCCAATGCCGCCGCCGAGTTGCGACATTTCGATTCCGCGGCCTCCCAGCCGAGGCAACATGTATTCAAGCTGTGCCAATTCCACTTGCAATTGACCCTCACGGGTACGCGCGTGCTTGGCGAAAATATCGAGGATGAGTTGGGTGCGATCGATCACCCGGGTGTGGACGACCTTCTCGATGTTGCGTTGTTGGGATGCCGTGAGGTCATGATCGAACAAAATCAGATCTGCTGAAACCGAGGCTGCGGCATTAGCGATCTCTTCGAGTTTGCCTTTCCCAATCAGCGTAGCCGGATCGGGCCTGTCGCGATGCTGCAGGAACTCGCCGGCGATTTGCGCACCCGCGCTGGTTGCCAGAGAGCGCAACTCGTCCAAAGATTCTTCCGCACTGAACTCAGGCACCGCAGGAGCTTTCGAGGGTCCAGGCACACTGCTGGCGCTGTCGCGCGCGGCCTGCGCAGCACTGGTCAGCGAATTCTTCGCGTTTTTAGCGGCTGTCCCGGCGCGCGAGCGCACGTGGTAGTCGATCCCTACCAAAAAAGCGCGCTCGGTCGGACCACGACTCACCGTCGTCGAAACCGAAGCGCGGCGTGCGCTCCCCTTTTTGCCTGACCCGCTGGACTCTGAACTGCGCAATGATTTGCTGCCTTATCCGTCCGTTCCGGACGCGCTGGGTGCCGGACCAGCTTCGGTCGCTGGACTTGGCGGCGCCGGAACCATGGCAGGCTTGTCGCCATGACCGTGGACCACCCTTCCCATTGCTACCGTCGAAATAGCGTGCTTGAAGATCAACTGTTCCTGATTGTTGGTTTCGAGCACGACCGAATATTTGTCAAACGAGCGGATGCGTCCCGTGAGCTTGACGCCGCTCAAGAGGTAGATGGTGATGTTCAATCTTTCTTTGCGGGCGGTGTTGAGGAAGGTGTCCTGAATGTTTTGTGCCGGCTTGTTTTCCATGCCGATCTCCTTAGCTTTCTCGACTGCGAAAGCTTTCTGCACTGCACACGTTCGGTTCCTCAGGCCGCAGACAGTCGGCCTAGGGAACAGGGGAGGGAAAGCTCGAGATGCGAAAGCGCCCATCCGCTCCGCCCGCGCACCCAAAGCGACTCTCGGTACAATACGGCCTCGCCCGCTACTTTTCAAGCCAGCGGTTTTAATCCACTTTGCGGGTAGGGGCTCAGCTTGATTCTCATCCCGAGCCACTACTGGTCCGCCGCCGGTTGACATCGACATAACAAAGTGAAACTATTCGTGCGCCGAAACTAAGCCTGGAAATGAGCAGCGGAACCTTTAACGGCTGACGATTGCTGTGTGGTTTCAGACTCGAAGATTTTGCCTCGCACCGAGGGCTAGCGCCGGCAGCGGTGCACCTCACCGATTGTGGAGGAACATTGATGCAACCGATGACTACTCTGGCGGCCTCCTTGGTCATGCCAACGCACACTGGAAAAGAAGCCCTGGGGCTAATTCTGCGCTGGTTTCACTTCATTGCCGGCATTATCTGGGTCGGATTGCTTTATTTTTTTAATCTGGTCAACGTTCCTTTCATGAAGCAGGTAGACGCATCCATGAAGCCGAAGATCTTGCAGTACATGGCCCTCCCCGCTTTGAACTGGTTTCGCTGGAGCTCGCTGGTAACGGTTTTCGTCGGCTTCTGGTACTGGGGCGAAATCTTCGTTGGCGCAGACGCCAAGCTCATGGGAGTCAGCCCGCTGAGCACCATTGGCCTGTTCCTGCTCATTTGGATTGCCGGTTGGGCAATCCTTTTTGCGGTTATCAAGCAAGCCCCTACGGGATACGTTCTCGGCGTCATCGTGGCTTTGGTTGCCATCGCTGGGGCGTGGCTGTTTGTGAATTACACGCCCGTGGGTCAGGACGATAACCACGTACTCTCGATTGGCGTGGGCGGCGGCTTTGGCATCATTATGTTGTTCAACGTGTGGGGTATTATCTGGCCGAACCAAAAGAAAATTATCCGCGGAACCCTGGCGGGAACACCTCCGGCCAACGCTGCAGTCCTAGCCCGTCAGTCGTTTTTGGCCTCGCGAACCAACTTCTTTCTATCGGTGCCCTTGCTGTTTTTCATGGCCACCAGTTCGCATTATGGAATTTTCGGACGGTAGAGACATAGCTTGCTATGTCTCCTTTCGCGCTGTGCCAGAATGAATTGTGCATTCCGAAAAATATCAGCAGGGAATTGCCGCGTTTAATCAAGCCGAATTCTTTGACGCCCACGAACTGCTGGAAGACGTCTGGCGCGCGGCCCCTCCGGAAAACAAAAAGTTTCTGCAAGGCTTGATCCAGGTCGCCGTTGCCTTCCATCACTACTCCACGGGAAACCGCGTGGGTATGCGGTCGGTGCTGGAGCGTGCCATAAACAATCTCTCTCAGCCAGCGGGAAGCTTTGCCGAAATTCAATTACCGCCGTTGCTTAGCTCGCTCTGCCAATGGCGCGAAGCCCTGGATAATAAAACGCCGTTTCCGGAACTGCCGCGCATCGGTTTGCTGAGAGCTGAAAGCTGAAAGCTGTGCCCTGAGTGTTAGAATCACTTTTTCCCGTGACCCAGTCTTCCACAGCACGGCCGCGCGCGGCTCAATCTTCGCCCACAAAGTTTGATCCCATACCGTTACTGGATCTGCATCGGCAATACCTGCAGATTCGTGAAGAAGTGCTGGCCGCGATTGAGCGGGTCTGCGCCTCGCAACAATTCGTTTTGGGCGTAGAGGTCGAAGCGTTCGAACGCGAAATTGCTGCCTTCAACGGCGCCGGCGCAGCTGTGGGTTGCGCCTCAGGTACGGACGCGCTGTGGCTCGCCTTGGTGGCAGCGGGAGTCCGCCCCGGCGACGCCGTCATCACAACCGCTTTCAGTTTCTTCGCTTCGGCAAGTGCAATTGTACGCGCGGGGGCGAGGCCGGTGTTCGTCGATGTCGATTCGGACACCCTGAATCTGAATCCGCAACTGGTTAAGGCTCGTCTCCGCGCTGGAGGCTCGTACAAAGTTCGAGCTTTGCTGCCCGTGCATCTTTACGGCCAGTGCGCTGACATGGATGCACTGCAACAAATCGCTGACGAGTTTCATCTGCCCATCATCGAAGACGCGGCGCAGGCCATCGGAGCAAAATGGCGAGACCGGAGCGCCGGATCGTTGGGCGCAGCTGCGGCTTTCAGTTTTTATCCCACTAAGAACCTGAGTGCGTATGGCGATGCGGGCCTCGTGACTACGAGCGACTCGAATCTGGCTGAGCACATGCGGAACCTGCGTAATCACGGCAGTTCGCGACGATACCATCACGAAGAAATCGGCTGGAACTGCCGCATGGACGCAATTCAGGGTGCCATCCTGCGCGTAAAGTTGGCGCATGTCGAAGCTTGGAACCAGCAGCGGCGGCAACATGCGGCAAACTACGATCATTTGTTAGCCGATGCGGGGCTGATATCAAAGAAGAGTAATTCGCGGGTCCGGCCATTGCGGACTTCGCCGCATGCATTCCACGTCTTCCATCAGTATGTAATCCGCGCCGCTCGCCGCGATGAGCTGCGCAAGTTTCTTAGCGATCGGAAAATCGGCACCGAGGTTTACTATCCCGTCCCCCTGCATCTGCAACCGTGTTTCGCTTACTTGGGCTACAGCGCGGGAGATTTTCCGGAGTCGGAGCGGGCCGCGTCCGAAGTGCTGGCCCTCCCCATGTTTCCCGAACTGGCGCGAGCCGAGCAAGAACGCGTCGTAGAGAATATCGCGGAGTTCTACTCAAGGCTTCGGCGCTTCTGAGATGCGACCGACTAACGATGCCGCTTTTTTCTTGGCGTGGAAACTTCCTTAACTTCTCCCGGTGCCAGCACACGACGCACAATAGGCGTATTCATCTTGTACTTTCGGTCGATCGCGTTGCCGGCGTCGTCTTTCACTCGCAGCACAAAGACGGGCAGAGTTCCTTCTTTGTCGAAATTTTCCTGCGAAACTGTGACCGGCAAAAACCCATTCAGATTGTGCTCGCGATAGGCGGTTTCGTAGCGATGCTTCCTGACATTCCAGGTGAAGACGCGGACCTGGTTGTAGTCGAAGGGTAGGCCATCCTTGGGTTCGGTGAGCACGACCAGGTATTGCGGAACTTTCTTGTCGCCGTCAGCGACTTGATTCAGCACAAAGAAAGCCACAGTCCGCTGGCCTTCGGCGTATTCCGCAATTTCCAGAGGAACATCCAGGTCGACGAATCGCGACAGCACCCAACCTACGCGCCCATCGGAGTCGCGGATGAGCCACCAGTCTTCCATCGCCGGCGTTGCTGGCTTGGATGACTCGCTCTTTGGATTCGCAGGCTTCGGCATCGCACTGGGCACACTCTTTTCGGCGGTGGCGCGCTGCAGGATGGAGACTTTTGATGCCTGGTTCAGCAGGTAAAGATGTTCGGTTTCGCGGCCGGGCTCAAGGTGAAGGTTAGTGTCGTTGCGCGTCGTACCTGTGGCTTGCACCGGATCGCTTTGTGCCTGTTGCGTCAGCTTCTGAAAGCCGTCGTAAACCGACTCGGGAACCAGCGAGCGCTGCTCGATCCAGCCTTCCACCCCGCTTGCCGTGCGCACGCGGACAAATCGTCGTTCGCGCTCGAGTATCTGGACGCGGTCGCCGTTTTTTACCGTGCCCGTTTTGCTGAAGACCGCAGACACGCGATCGCGAAGAATAGCTTGCGGGGAAGAGACGTAAGCGATCTCTAGTACTTTGTTTCGTCCGCGACAACCAACGAGCAGGAATGTCAACATCAGCAAGCCAAGAGGCCAAATGGATCGCCGATGAGTTTTCACAAAGACCACAAATCAATATTAGCGCAGGCATCGCGCAAAATCTTAAATGCCCCACTAAGACCGCGGAGTTATACTCGACGCCGAACCGAACACGACGTCGGCGCCCTGCAGCCAGTTTTGATCATCTTGCACCGCGCCCGCTGATCCGGCTCCTTAGCGGTTTTTGGTCTGTATGACACGAGGCCAGCTGTTGGAGGCAGTCACTCTTAGGATAGGGTGCGAACGGGATGAAGGCAATTAAATATCGTTCACCAGGAGGACTCTCGAACCTCGACATCGTCGAAATAAATGCCCCAGGGTCCCATGCCGCCAGCGAGGTCCGCGTCAGAATGCATGCCTCTTCTTTGAACCGTCACGATTACAACGTCGCGCTCGGCATTCTGCCGGTGGAAGACGGAAGGATCTTAATGTCGGACGGCACTGGCATCGTCGAAGCAGTGGGGACCAGAGTTAGCGATTTTGCCGTAGGCGACCGCGTCGTTTCCACATTCTTTCCGGATTGGCAGCAAGGCGATGCACCGCTGGCAACATTCGCCCGGACGCCAGGAGACGGTGTCGACGGTTATGGGGTCGAGATGGTGGTCCAAGCAGATGGGTGCGAGGGTTATCGTGACTTCTTCATCCGATGAAAAACTGGAACGCGCGCGTGGTCTCGGGGCGGACTTCGGCGTGAATTACCGTCGAAACGAGAACTGGTGCGAAGCGGTTCTGGAATTCACGAAAGGTCGCGGAGTTGATCTTGTCGTTGAAACCAGCGGTCCTGGCACTTTACCGCAATCCATGAAAGCCACGCGCATTGGTGGGCACATCGTGCTGGTCGGTGTCTTGACCGGGATCGCGGGCCAAGTTCCCACTGTCGCACTGATGGGAAGACAGCAAACGTTGCACGGAATAACAGTCGGCAGCAGGGCCCATCAGCTTGAGACGATCCAAGCCTTGAACACGATGGACCTGCGTCCGCTCATTGACGTGACGTATCCCCTCGCAAAAATCGTCGAGGCGTTTCAGTTTCAGGAAAGTGGCAGGCATTTTGGCAAAATCTGCATCGAGCATTGATGCACTGTTGTGCGTGTTCCAGGTGGAAAGGAGATCTCGCCAATGCATACAAGATTCTTGGCCTTGGTGCTGCTCGTTTGTTCAACCTCTTCTGTCGGCGGCGCGCCAGAACAAGCCATCCTCGGTCATCGTTCCGCGCCTTTGCTCACCGTGGATGGCCTGACGTTCAAAGATCTCGATCGAAATGGGAAGCTTGATCCTTATGAGGACTGGCGACTGCCTGCAAACGTCCGAGCTGCCGACCTGGTCCAGCGCATGAGTCTCGAAGAGTTGGCGGGACTGATGGCGCACGGCACGCTCCCCAGTTCCGGTCCGCTCGCGCCACTCGGCGTCGGCAAGGAGTATGACCTGGTGAAGGTCCGCCAGTTCATTGAGGAAGATCACGTCAGCACGTTCATCACACGACTGAATGGAAGCGCTGAGTTCTTCGCCAAACAGAATAACGAAGTTCAGGCGATTGCTGAATCCTCCCGATGGGGCATTCCGGTTACGATCTCCTCCGATCCGCGGCATCATTTTGAGCAAGTGCTCGGAGCCGCGATGCAGGACAGAGCATTCTCCATGTGGCCCGAGCCTCTGGGTTTTGCGGCCTTGAACGACGCCGATCTCACTCGCCGCTTCGCAGACATCGTGCGTCAAGAGTACGCAGCCGTGGGTATTCGCGAATCGCTCGCGCCGCAAGCCGATCTGGCGACCGAACCGCGATGGGCGCGCGTCAACGGAACTTTTGGTGAAGATGCCGACATCGCAAAACGCATGGTCGAAGCATACGTCGCCGGAATACAAAATGGCGCGGATGGCTTGAACTCCGGTAGTGTCGTCGCAGTAGTGAAACATTGGGTGGGATATGGGGCGGCAAAGGACGGGTGGGATGGTCATAATTACTACGGCCGCTTCGCCGATTTTTCCGGACACAACTTCCCGCAACATCTCATTCCGTTTACTGGTGCCTTCGCGGCGCACGTAGGTAGCGTCATGCCAGCTGCTGACTGAGTTACTGCGCGGGCAATACGGATTTCGCGGCGTGATCGTAAGCGATTGGGCGATTACGAATGATTGCTCAGAGGCCTGCCGCAATGGAACGGCTGCAGGCGTCAAACCGACTCCGGCGGAAATCGGCATGCCGTGGGGAGTGGTAGAACTCACTAAGGCACAACGGTTCGCCAAGGCGATCAATGCCGGCGTAGACCAGATCGGTGGAACCGAGCAATCAAGTCTTATCGTGGAGAATGTTCACAATGGATCGATTTCGGAAGCGCGGGTCCGCGAAGCAGCGGCCCGTATTCTTCTGCAGAAGTTCGAACTCGGCCTTTTCGAGCAGCCCTACGTAGATGAATCAAAGGCTGCGGTGATCGCCGGCAACAAAGATTTCGCCGCCGAGGGACAAGCTGCTCAGGCCCGAGCCGTTGTTCTGTTGCAAAACAAATCCGTCGGCTCAACCGGGCGGCCATTACTCCCGTTCGCTCCAAAGGGTAAGAAGATCTATCTGTACGGCGTAGCTGCCCAAGCCGCGCAGGCCGTTGGATTCATCGTGGTCACTGATCCCGCGCAAGCCGATCTGGCGGTCGTTCGAGCGCCCGCGCCTTACGAGAGTGAGCATCCAAACTTCTTCTTCGGATCACGGCAGCACGAGGGAAGACTTGCGTTTACCGAAAAAGATGCAGCTTACGCTGAACTGTTGCGAGTGAGTCCCATAGTTCCAACCGTGTTCCTGACCACGCTTGAGAGGCCGCTGATCCTCACCAACGTAAGCCCTCACGCCACTGCGCTCCTGGGCGATTTCGGCATCTCGGACGAACCGCTGCTCGCTCTGATTACCGGTAAGGTGTCACCCAGCGGGCATCTCCCATTCGAATTACCGTCTTCGGTGGAGGCGGTGAAAAAACAGAAAAGCGATCTACCTCACGACTCGCAGTCCCCGCTATTTTTCTTCGGTTTCGGGTTGCACTATTGAACGTCGAAGTGACCCGCCGCGAGGCGGACGGGCATCCGCCCTGCGCGCCTTCAATCGCCGAAGCTGATCCCGATCGAGCGAGCGGTGTTTACGATTTGTCCTTGAGGGTCCACGGTTTTCAATTGGCCAACGGCGTCGGCAATATCCACCGCTTCGATTCGAGTATTGTGCAGGCAAACCATCTTGCCGAAACGGCCTTCCGCGATGAGATCGACTGCGGCGACGCCGAAACGCGTGGCCAGGATGCGGTCGAACGGAGTTGGCGAACCGCCGCGCTGAATGTGCCCCAACACGCTAACCCGCACGTCCTTCTTTGCTCCCCTGGAAACAGCGTCGCCAATCCGATTGCCGACGGATCCGGTCCGGCGATGTTCGTGCCATTCCCCAGGCGGCTTGACGCCCTCGGCGACCACAATAATGGTAAAGCGCTTTCCGAATGACTCGCGAAAAGCGACGTGCTCGCAGATTTTATCAATAGTGAATGGAATCTCTGGGATCAGGATGACGTGCGCGCCTCCCGCAATCCCGGCTTGCAGCGCAATCCAGCCGGCGTCTCGTCCCATGACCTCGACGACCATAATGCGGTGGTGCGACTCAGCCGTAGTGTGGATTTTATCGACAGCGTCGGTTGCGGTCACAAGAGCCGTATCGAAACCGAATGTGACTTCGGTGGCGGAAAGGTCGTTGTCGATGGTCTTGGGCACGCCTACGATGTTCATGCCCTTCTTGAAAAGATCAAGCGCAATTTTCTGCGAACCGTCCCCGCCAATGCTGATGACGGCGTCGATCCCTAACTGGCGCGAGTTGGCAATAACCGCGTCCGAAATATCGCGGACGACTTCAACGCCATTCTCCGTGGTGCAATAGTGAAAGGGATTGCCTCGATTCGTGGTTCCGAGAATTGTTCCGCCACGAGGCAGAATTCCGCTGACATCTTTGATCGTGAGTGGGTGCGACTTTTCCGGCCAGATCAGGCCGTCGAATCCGTCGGGAATGCCAATGACTTGCCAGTGGTATTTGAGAATCGCGCACTTGACAGCCGCGCGAATAACCGCATTCAGCCCAGGAGCGTCGCCGCCCCCGGTACAAATGCCGATGCAGCGGATGTCAGACATTGTGGCCAGACATTGTGGCGCGTTTATTAATTTATTGTGAGCGTTGCCGTGGCAGTTAACGTCGTGGTACTGACGTAAGTTGCCGTAATCGTAACTGTTTCGGCTATCGTGCCCGTGAACGTCACCCCCACCCCGGTAGTCGATGGGACATTGATTGTGACATTCGTTGGGTCACTCGTGGTCCAGGTCGCGGTAGGCGAAACATCCACCGGAGTGCTGTCTCCAGCCACGGTCGCGTAAGCGAAGTATGGGAGCGAAACCGCATTGACCGCGACACTGCCGGTCTGGGGAGTGATCTTGATGGCACTCACATTTCCGAGACTGACCGTGATGCTCGAAGTGCCACTCGTCGTCTGATAGGCAGCCGTGATGGTGGCGCTGCCCGGCGAAGTGCCAGTCACGAGTCCTGCGCTGGTTACGCTGGCTACGGTGCTCGTGCTACTGCTCCATTGCACGCCCGAACCAAGGGTCTTCGTCGACCCGTCGTTGTAGGTTCCGACGGCGCTCTCCTGCACGGTCGCGCCCTGGTTGATGGTTGCCGTAGGACCAACGGCGATGGAGGTCAAAACCGGGTCTACAAAAAAGCCGCTGCAGCCTATTCCCAAGGCAAACAAGAACAGGGTCGCAAAGGCAGCCACGAGTTGAAATTTCTTCTTACTGCTCAGCATGTTAGGAAAGCTCCCGGGGAGTTCCGCTTCGCGGCAGTGTCACCCGTGGCGCTGATAAATTGTAGCAGAGAACATTCCCGCCAGCGTATGCCCAGATACACCACGGTACCTGTCCTGTTACGTCGCACCAAACTAGAGAACGCAAGCGCCGGGCCAAAGTTGCGTACTAAATTTGAGGAAAGCACCCAGCATTCAGCACTTAGCATCGAGGGTTCACTCCGTACCGGATTTGCGGAGTAAATCCGCTGAGTGGATGCTGAATGCTATTTGCTAAGTGCTGCGTTCTGTTCTGCATAATATCCATCCCTGGTTTGGACAACCAAATCCTTCTGCTTGGCCACCAGGCTGATCTTGTGATAGCCGGTTTCAATGCTGCTTTTATCAGGCGTGTAGCCCAGGTTGTATTGCGTCCGCAGTTCCTCGGCGATGCTGTCATAAATTTGATCAATCGCCTGCTTTTTGGAGACTTCGTAGAGACGCCCGCCTGTTTCCCTGGAAATCTGATCGAGAATTTTCTTGCCGTCCACGCGAGGTTCCTGAGGAGACCGTCCGCCCCCGCGGCCTCCGCCGCCACCGCCCGGCCATCCTCCACCAGGAAAGCTGCCGCCGGGGAAGCCGATGTGCGATCTACCGGGACCGCCGAGACCATTGTTTTGATTCTTATCAGCAAACAGGATGGAGTAAACCACGGTGTCGGCACGCTGCGCCGCCTCAATCGCGCTTTGCAACGACTCCCTGCTGCCCCGGTCGTCTCCGTCGGAAAGAACAATCAGCGCCTTGCGGCCCTGCTGCTTTTTCATCAGTTCGTTGGAAGCGAGGAAGATGGCGTCGTAGAGCAAAGTGCCCCCTCCGTGGCTCATCCGCGGCTGCGAACCGGGCGAAGATTGAGGGTCGGAAGACTGAGGATCGGAAGACTGCGGATTAGAAGATCCGCCGCCGTTGCGCTCGAGCTGCGGAGCATTCAGCAATTGCAACGCAGCCTCCAGCTTGTCACGGGATGACGTCAGATCCTGAAGCAATTCCACTTCGCGATCGAAATGAATGAGAAATGCTTGGTCCTTCGCGTCGGTGAGCATCTGGTCGAGAAAGACTTTGCTGGCATTTCGCTCCTGGTCGAGAACATTCCGCTGGCTAAGGCTGGTGTCGACGAGCAGGCCGAGCGTCAGGGGCAGGTTCGTGTCCTGCGTAAAATACTTGATCACTTGCGGACGGCCGTCTTCCTGAAGAACGAAATCGTCCTTAGTCAGATTGCGAACGATTTGTCCCTTCTTGTCACGAACGGTGACAGGAAGCGTGACCACTTTTACGTCGACCGCCATGGTGGTAACGCCCTGGCCGTTTGCAGTCCCAGCAGGTGCATCCTGACCATGCGCATCCCGACGAAGCACAGACAAATTGACCAGAAAGGCGCAGGCGAGCGCGAGGCCCACTCTCAAGTATCGTCCCACAGTCAGCCTAGTTGTCATTGCGGATGCGCCTCGGATGGAATCCCCATCTCTTTTCCGATATCGATCTGATCCGCTTGAAATCCTGTCAGGGCATTGTCCAACTTCTCCACGACGCCGGCGATTTTCTTGTTGTCAATCTCGGATCGCCCGAGTTCGTGAGCCAGAGCTTTACTTTCTTTGGATACATCCGCATCAGCTTTGGCGAGCTTCTTGGTCTGCGGTTTCAGTCCTGACTGCTGCGAGGCGGAAAGGCTCCTCATAAACTGCTGGTTGTTATTTCGTGCCTCGTCGACTGCATCGTTCAAGTCTGTATAGCGGGACGAATCGGGTTTACTTGCATTTTGAGAAAGCTGGATGAGGCTCTGCGCGTCTTTTCTGGCGGCATCGGTGCTCTTCGTGAGTTGCCGGAACTGGGTAATCTGATCCGGACTGGCCTGGAGCGCAACTGCGCGATTGAAATCGCTAATGTCGCTGTTGGGCGTCGGGTTGGGCGCGGTAGCTGAAGTCGGCCCGCCAGTTGTGCCGCGCCCTCCATGCTGGGCCGCCAGCATGGAGGGACACGCTAGGAGGGTAATCTGACAAACCAACAGTTTGTACCGATTCAAGATCGTGACGCTCAACATATCCTACCGGCCAAGCGGCCAATCGAGGGTAAAGAATCCGTAAAGGAAAGTAAAACCTTGTAAACTCTACAAGCCAGCCTGATGCGAAAAGAATTTATTTTGCGCCTTTTGTTAGTTTACTTTGTTTTGCTGTTGTCCATGGCTGCGGCGCAAGCTGTTGCGGCGCACTCATCCCAAGACGCCGTTTCCGTCCGACCCACCGCGGCGCTCAGAGTTTGTGATCCATGCATTCGCGCCCATGAAGAATTTCTGGCCTCCGATGCGCTGCAGGGACGGGGCAGCGGTACGCATGATGAACTAGTGGCCGCAACCTACGTGGCGTCGCAGTTGCAAGAATACGGGATCGAGCCAGCGGGGGAGAATGGCGGCTATATTCAACGTTTGACGGTGCGGCGGAAAGTCGCCAAAGCACATTCGCCAGGGCAAGAAATTTCCACAAGGAACGTGATCGGTATTTTACGCGGACGCGATTCCTCGCTGCAGCACGCGGCGGTTTTGCTCTCGGCGCACTTGGATCACTTGGGAATCGGGACGCCAGTCAACGGCGACAACATCTACAACGGCGCGGACGACGACGCCTCGGGCGTCACGGCTGTATTGGAAATCGCGCGCGTGCTCGGCCAGGGGCCGCGTCCGCAGCGGACTGTGATCTTTGCACTCTTTGGTAGTGAGGAGCTGGGCGGGCTAGGGTCCATGCACTTCCGCGACCATCCGCCCGTGCCGCTGAAAGATATTTCCGCCAGCATCGAAGTTGAAATGATCGGCAGGCCGGATCCTGCCGTGAAAGACGACACCTTGTGGCTCACCGGCTGGGAGCGGTCGAATCTCGGTCCGACGCTGGCCGCGCACGGCGCGCATTTAGTCGCTGATCCGCATCCCGTCGAGAATTTTTTTGTGCGCTCTGACAATTTCGTGTTGGCAAAAGCGGGCGTGGTGGCGCAAACCATATCAAGCTATGGCTTGCATCCGGACTATCACCGGCCCAGCGACGATTTGGCTCACTTGGATTTTAAGCACATGGATACAGCAATTGCGTCGCTCTTGGTGGCCATGGAGTGGCTGGTGAATTCAGACTTTCGGCCAAAATGGAATCCGGGCGGGCAGCCGTAGCATCTAGCACTCGGCACTCAGTAAATGCGGTGCGGTTGAGGGAGTTGTGATGAAACTTGGTTGGCTAAGAGCTGATTGCTAATTGCTGAGCTGACTTCTAATTGCTTCTCTTCGCCTTGCTGATCTTCTCGTCAATCGGCTTTCGGCCGGCGAAGCCTTCGCTCGGGTCGTGCCAGTAATTAATTCCTGGCTCTCCCAGCTTCCAGCAGAGCAACACAATGTGGCCATCTACTTTGCAGGGAAAATCGAGAAGCCCAATGTCGAGATCTTTGACTTGAACGCCAATAGAATCGATCTCAGCCAGCGCGTCTTTCACCCGCGGTATGGCCTTTTCGCGCTCTGCCTTCCGGCGAGCCATGTGGACGACGTTGACCAACAGCCCTCCCTGCAGAAAAACGCGGTGTGCCAGTTCCTGAAGTTCCGCGTCGACAGCCTCGATCAGCTTCTTGCCGTCAATTGCCGTGCGCAGCAAAGACTCTAGCACCGGCAGGAGAGATTGCGCTTCTTGGAGAGTAAAGGTTCGTTCGGGCATGGAAGTATGTTTCAATTGTAATTCATCTGAGGCAGCGGGTCGTTAGTCGTTGGTCGTCGGTCGTTGGAACCCAGTTCTTGCCAACGACCAACGACCAAAACTTTCACGAAATTTCCAGCATTCGATCCAGTGCCACTCGCGCCCAGTATTTCACTTCGTCCTTCACTTTAATCTGATTGACGATGTTGCCTTCGACCAAGTTCTCCAGCACCCAGCACAAATGTTGCGGTGAGATGCGGAACATAGTCGTGCACAAACAGCCGGAGTCGTCGAGCGTGATAACTTTCTTTCCCTCAGCCGCGAATTCCTTGCCCATGCGGTTGACCAGATGAATTTCCGTGCCGACAGCGAACATCGTTCCGGGCGCCGAGTCGCGAATCATCTTCAGCAAGCCTTCGGTCGAGCCGATGCCATCGGCTTTCTGGCAAACCTCCCAGCGGCACTCGGGATGCACGATCACGCGAATGCCCGGATGCTTGGCGCGAACGTTGTCGACATGCTCAGGCAAGAAGCGCTGGTGCACCGAGCAGTGACCCTTCCACAGAATCACTTTCGCTGCACGCAACCGATCCGGCGTCAGGCCGCCGTTAATGAGATAAGGATCCCAGACGACCATTTCATTCAAAGGAATGCCGAGGTTGAAACCGGTATTGCGGCCAAGATGCTGATCGGGAAGAAATAGAAGTTTGGGAGTTTTCGCGAAGCCCCACTGAAATGCGCCGGAGGCATTGGAAGATGTGCAAACTACCCCGCCACGCTCTCCGCAAAAAGCTTTGATCGCGGCCGTGGAATTCATGTAGGTAATCGGCGTGATGCCCTCGCCGGCGTCAGAAGTCAATCCCGCGGCGATGAGTTGCTCCCAGCAATTTTCGACCTGGGTAATTTCCGCCATGTCGGCCATGGAGCAACCGGCATTCAGATCAGGCAGAATGGTCACTTGGCCGGGACGGCTCAACACGTCGGCGCTCTCCGCCATAAAATGCACGCCGCAAAAGACGATGTATTTGCCCCCTGCGCGCGCCGCCTCTTGCGAAAGTTTGTAGGAGTCGCCACGGAAATCGGCGAATCGAATTACTTCATCGCGTTGATAGTGGTGTCCGAGAATCACGCACTCACGGCCCAAAACCTCGCGGGCGGCGGCGATGCGTTCGTCCATGGTGTGATCGGGCAGGACGAGGTAGTTTTCCAAACTGCAAACTGCTGCTGCGGTCGCCATTGTCATGTCTCGCCTTCAGCTCCAGACGCGAATGCGATTGCGGTTATTCCGCAATGGCGAACGCTTGTACCGGAACGGGGATGTTGAAAGCTTCCAGCGGCTCCAGTCGATTCACTGCGCGTCGTTTGAAACTACGCCGCGCCCAA
>JBEKGG010000196.1:0-7911 GCA_050012915.1 Terriglobales bacterium
CTGGGAACGGAAACTGCCTTTGAAGTGCTGAATAAGGCGCGCGCCCTGGAGCGTCAGGGCAAAGATATCGTTCACCTGGAAATTGGCGAGCCTGACTTTGATACGCCCAAGGATATCGTCGACGCCGGAATCGAAGCCCTCAAGTCTGGATGGACGCACTACGGTCCGTCTGCTGGACTGCCGGAGTTGCGCCAGGCCATTGCCGACGATGTCGAGCGCAGCCGTGGAGTCAAAGTTACGAGCGATTGGGTAGTCGTCGTGCCCGGCGGCAAGCCCATTATTTTCTTTACGATTCTGGCATTAGTGGATGCTGGAGATGAAGTCATTTACCCCAATCCCGGATTCCCGATTTATGAGTCGATGATCAACTACGTCGGAGGAAAGGCGGTGCCGATCCGGCTGTGGGAAGAAAAAGATTTCAGCCTCGATGTCGAAGAATTGGACGACCTGATCACCGACCGTACCAAACTCATCATTTTAAATTCGCCGCACAATCCCACCGGCGGCACGCTCAGCAAACGCGACATCAAAAGCATCACCGAGGTCATCGGCGATCGAAACATTATGGTGTTGTCGGATGAAATCTACAGCCGCCTGATGTTCGACGGCGCGCGTCATCACTCGATCATGTCCGAACCCGGCTTCAAAGAGCGCACTATTCTGCTTGACGGATTCTCCAAAACGTATGCGATGACTGGATGGCGTATGGGTTACGGCGTAATGCGGCCGGACCTCGCCACGCACATCGCGCGGCTGGCGACGAATTCGACTTCGTGCACCGCCAGCTTTACGCAGATTGCAGGAATCGAGGCTCTTCGCGGCTACCAGGCGCCGGTCGACAAGATGAGAACGGAATTTCAGAAACGGCGCGATGTTTTTGTTGCCGGGCTGAACCGGATCAAAGGCTTCTCCTGCCGAGTGCCCAAGGGCGCATTTTATGTTTTTCCCAATATCACTAAAACTGGATGGAAGTCGAAAAAGCTGGCCGATGCATTGCTCGAAGAGGCAGGCGTAGCCTGTCTTTCGGGAACCGCCTTTGGAGATTACGGGGAAGGCTATCTGCGCTTCAGCACCGCGAATTCGCTGGAGAACCTGAACAAGGCCCTCGACCGGATCGACCAGTGGACGAAACAAAATTTGTAGCGGGTCGAGCCCCGCGTGCGCCGGTCAAGTGGAGTAAGATGGTCGTCGGCTAACCTCGCGTTTTGGTAGGCCAATTTCTCTGCAAGACTTCCAACCAGAGAGTCAATAGAGAATAACCATGACTGCGAAATTCCGTGTTTTTGCCACCTGTGATATTGGGGAATCGATCGACCTGCTGCGCAAACGGGGATACGACGTCGAAGTCTATCCCAAACCCGAAGCCCCGCCCAAGAGTTTGATTATCGAGAAACTGAAATCCGGCATCGACGGCTTGATCACGACTCTACGCGATCCTATCGACGCCGAGATTTTCGAAGCGGGCAAGGGACGTCTCAAAGTCGTGGCGCAATATGCCGTGGGCTTTGACAACATCAACCGCGCTGATGCCAATCGCTTCAAGGTTCCCTTCACCAACACTGCCGACGTCCTCACCGAAGCCACCGCTGAATTCGCATTCTTCATGATGGGCATTCTGGCGCGAAAAATGTGGCCGGCGGAACATCTCACCCGCGACAACCAGTGGGGATACTGGCATCCGTATCTGCCGTTTCTTGGCGATGAAGTAACCGGGAAGACCGTCGCGGTCATCGGCACCGGACGCATCGGCCTCGCCATGATCAAGAAGTGCAGCGGCTTCGACATGAACATCCTGTGCTACGACCCGGTCTATCAGAATCACGACTACGTCAAAGCGATTCAGGCAGTCATGGACCTCCGCCATGCGCGCGGCATATCGAAAGAAAAAAACTGGATCAAGTACGTGACCTTCGAAGAGGCGCTGCGCGATGCTGATTTCGTCAGCGTTCACGTACCTCTGCTCCGCGAGGGCGAGAGTGCAACGCCCACTTATCATCTTTTCAACGAGCGCACTCTGCGCCTGATGAAGCCCACAGCTTTTCTGGTAAACGATTCGCGCGGGCCAGTAGTCGACGAAGCCGCATTGGTGAAGGCGCTTCGCGAGAGATGGATTTCCGGCGCGGCGTTGGACGTATTCGAAAAAGAGCCGCTGCCAGCCGACTCTCCGCTGCGCGATCCCACAATTGCGGATCGTTGCCGGCTCTATCCCCATTTTGCCAGCGCCGCCCGAATCACCCGCTTGTCCACCGATCCCGATAAAGGCATGGCCGGGCGCTGCGTGCAGGGACTGATCGACGTGCTGGAAAGAAATTATGCCGGTGACATTACGAAGATGCCGTACGTAGTAAACAAAGAAGCGTTCGGGAAAATGTAGGCAGACGATAAACCGCGACAGACGCAACCTCTTCTGTTGCTTCGTGGGAAAACGCACCGCCTGTTCCCGGATTCTCCCAAACAGCGACTCAATGAGTGACGGCGATTTTGCGCCAGCTACGATTGCCGTCGTGGTATTCATGTCAGGAGTATTTCCGGAGTATACTGGTGGCCGCCTAGGAGCTGGGTCACCTCCCCGGAAGCTTTTCTTGTCTGAAGCTTAACCCCGCTTGGAGTCCGCCAAGTTTTGAGGGGGCATCTATGCTACGCAAGAAGGCCCTGACCCTGCTAATAGTAATCTTGTTTGCGGCTATTGGATTTCTGACCACAATAGCTCCTGCCTTCGCAGCCAGCAAAGAGAAAGTGCTATATAGCTTCGCCGGAGGAAGCGATGGCGGATACGCTGCCTCTTCCCTGGCATGAACGCAGGGACGGACGGGATGTTTCACGGCGTGTGCGGACTTGGCGGGCTGGCCCAGCCTTGCCCGCATGGATATTCCAAACGTGTTCTCCAGAGCTAAGGAACTCTGCTCCGCTTCGACGGGCGGGACGCCCGTCTCATCAAGTTCGAATCACTCGGAGATGGTGTGCTCTTCGCTGCTCTGTGCGCGAAGCAGCCGGTCCACGGAATACGGTGCACGGCGTGTGGGTTCGTGGTAATGCCGTACTTGCATTTCACCCAACAAGCCGACTGCCAACAGATTCAATCCAGCCAAAAGCATCACGGCAGCGAAAATCATGAGTGGGCCATGCTGGGTCATGACATCGGAGTGATGCAGAAATTTCTCAACCAACAGCCAGCCCGCCACTCCGCTCCCTCCGACGATACTCATCATTCCAAGCGTGCCAAAGAAGTGCAGCGGGCGCGCCAGATAGCGCAATAGAAAACGAATCGTAATCAGATCGAAAAATACTCGGAACGTCCGCGAGATGCCATAATGCGAAGCGCCACGTTCGCGGTTGACGTTACGAATCGGCACTTCAACAATCGACGCTCCATACCACGAGGCCAACGCCGGAATAAAGCGGTGCAGTTCACCATAGAGCGGCACCTGTTCCAACACTTCCCGACGATACGCCTTAAAGGTAGTTCCAAAGTCATGAATGCTGACACCGCTGAGTTTGGCCATCAGCCAGTTCGCGCAGCGCGAAGGAATACGGCGCAGCCAAAGATTATCAATGCGGCGCTTCCGCCATCCGCTCACGATGTCGTAGCCCTCGGCAATCTTCTCGAGGAACAGCGGGATATCGGCAGGGTCATGCTGCAAGTCGCCATCCATCGCGATAATGTATTCTCCGCGCGAATGGTCGAACCCCGCAGCCAGCGCCGATGTCTGGCCAAAGTTACGACGCAACTTAACCACCGTGACCCGGCTGTCAATCGCCGCAATTTCGCGCAACAGGTGGAAAGTTCGATCGCGCGAGCCATCGTCGACCAGCACAATCTCGAAAGTCTCGCCATGCATCTCCATGACCGCCTTCAGGCGATCATAAAGATCGGTGACGTTCTCCTGCTCATTGTGCAGCGGCACAACAATGGAATATTTGGGCATGAAAAACCATTATAGCCTGCGCCGAAGCGATTTTGCGCGTTTCATTCCAAGCGCACGGCGCTGGTTACGAAACTAGAATGCTAACAGCGGACCCGGGCATTTTGCTGTATCTTTTTGGAACACAGTACTTCCGGTTGGTGTATAAGTCTGAATCAGTTGCAAGGCCCGGCGGGACAGGAGCCCGCGCCAATGGACATAAAGGTTATCATCATGATGGGCTGCGTTCTTTGTACGACTTCCGGACTCTGCTTCATGGAACTTCGGCGCATACGAAAGAAGCTGGAAGTGAAAACGCGGGTGTGAAGTCCCATCTGAAAAAAATCAAGTCGTGCCGCTCCGGCGCACCTCCTCGCGCTAGTCTGTGTTTTCTCGTGCGGAATGTTATTCCTCCCGCCATCTCGTTTTTGACCATCCCTCGTAGATGACAAGCCCGTTCGACCCATCGCCTATAATTCCGTTTCGTTAATACCAAATTGCAGCCAGGAGGAAACGGATTGAGTCAGGACAATGCAACCATCGATTGCACTTCCCTTCCGCGGCGGCGGTTTCTGCAAACCAGCGCGTTAGCTGGGGCTGGCGCTGCGATTTCGCCCACGCTGGCCGGCGCTCGCGACCTGGCTTGTCCTGCTCAGCCGGCCGACATCAAACCATTCGAGTTCGACGAGATCACCATCGCTGACCTGCAATCCGCAATGGCTTCCGGAAAATTTACCGCTCGCTCCATCACCGAAAAATATCTGGCCCGGATTGAAGAAATCGATAAGCAAGGTCCAGCCATCAACAGCGTGATCGAAATCAATCCCGACGCTCTGGCCATCGCCGATGCGCTCGACCAGGAACGCAAAGTAAACCATGTGCGCGGACCTATGCACGGAATCCCGGTTCTGATCAAAGACAACATCGATACTGCCGATGGAATGCAGACGACAGCCGGCTCGTTGGCATTGCTCGGCTCGAAGCCGACTCGGGATTCGTTCGTCGTGCAGAAGCTGCGCGAGTTCGGTGCCGTGATCCTGGGCAAAACCAATCTGAGCGAGTGGGCGAATATTCGCTCCAGCCACTCCAGCAGCGGATGGAGCGGACGCGGCGGTCAGACTCTCAATCCTTACGCACTTGATCGCAATCCTTGCGGCTCAAGTTCCGGTTCAGGAGCCGCGACTGCAGCCAGTCTCTGCGCCGTCGCGGTGGGCTCAGAAACCGACGGCTCGGTAGTGTGTCCTTCTTCAGCCAACGGACTGGTCGGCATCAAACCCACGCTCGGCCTTATCAGCCGCGCCGGTATTATTCCCATCGCGCATAGTCAGGACACAGCAGGTCCGATGGCCCGCACCGTGCGTGACGCCGCAATTTTATTGGGCGCGCTGGCCGGTGTCGATCCCCGCGACAGCGCAACCGCAGCGAGCGCAGGCAAAGCCGCGGCTGACTATATGAAATTTCTCGATCCCAACGGACTTCGCGGCGCGCGAATCGGCGTGGCTCGCAAGTATTTCGGTTCCAATGAAGCGCAGGATCAGTTGATAAACAACCTGATCGCAGCCATGAAGCAGCACGGCGCAGACATCGTCGATCCCGCCGATTTGCCCACGCACGGAAAATTCGATGACACTGAACTTCTGGTTCTGCTCTATGAATTGAAAGCCGACCTTAACGCCTACCTGGCCGCGCGTCCGGGAGCACCGGGTTCGTTGAAAGACATCATCGACTTCAACGATCGCAACCGCGAAAAAGAAATGCCCTACTTTGGTCAGGACCTTTTCATCAAGGCCGAAGCCAAGGGCCCGCTCACCAGCAAGGAATATATCGATGCGCTGGAGGCAAATCACCGTCTGTCGCGCAAGGAGGGCATCGACGCGGTTATGGACCAGTTTCATCTCGACGCCATCATGGCTCCGACGGCCGGCCCGGCATGGCTTACTGACTTTGCTAACGGAGACCACGCGGTGGGAGGCAGTTCAAACGCCGCCGCGGTGGCTGGCTATCCCGATATCACGGTGCCCTCGGGATTCGTGTTTGGCTTACCGGTAGGAGTTTCTTTCTTCGGTCGCGCATGGAGCGAGCCCACGCTACTGAAGATTGCGTATGGCTTCGAGCAAACCATCCAAGCCCGGAGGCCGCCGCGATTCGTGCCCACCCTGAAGCTGGCATAGGGCTAACACTCCTGCCCGCCGCCATCAACATTTGTCCCGGACATCCACCAAAAAGCCTTTCTTTTCCCAAGTTCCGCGATGACTTCCGTAACATTCGATTGATGCCGTCTGCCCCTAAAATCAAGCTGTGCGCACCACCGTCACCTCGCGGGAGAAGTGTTGGATTTTCGCGTCTGCTCTCGTATCCCTTCAGGCTGTCGTTGCCTTTATCGTTCCGCGTAGTGATCAACTGACCGCCGTTGGCGATCTTACGCAGTGCTTTCTTCTTTCGTTCGTTGTCCTCGCCATCCTTGGCAACATCAGGGGAGCCGAACCCCGTGCCCGGCTGTTCTGGGCGCTACTGGCTTTAGGTTGCGGCATGTGGCTATGCGTGCAAATGCTGTGGACCTACGTTGAAGTTTTTTTGCACACCGAGGTTCCAAACCCCTTTGTCGGGGACGTAGTTCTGTTTCTGCATCTCGTCCCCTTGATGAGCGCGCTGGCCGTACGGCCTGACTTGGAATGGGACGAGCCCCAAGTCCGCATGGGCGCGCTTGATTTCCTGCTGCTCGTAACCTGGTGGCTTTATCTTTACATGTTTGTGGTTATCCCCTGGCAGTATGTGTCGCCGCAGCCAGACCTCTACGGACGAAACTTCGACTCTCTATACTTTCTAGAGCATTTTGTTTTCGTCGCTTGTGCCGCGGCCGTTTGCTGGCGCAGCCGAGGCGCATGGAAAATTATCTATGGCAACTTATTTGGCGCGAGTTTGTTATACGCCGCCAGCTCAGTCATCGCTGGAATCGCCATTGATCGTGGCAAATATTACACCGGCAGCGCTTATGACACCCCGTTGCTGATTTCCATTCTATGGTTCTGCGCCTTCGGACTAATCGGGCGCCGCTTGGCATCTCGCGCTCATGCCAGCAAAACCAGCGGAGGCAAGAATGGTGCTTGGATCTCGGCGCTCGCCATGGTTGCCATTCTCTCGCTGCCGGTTCTGACGGGGTGGGCCCTGTATGTGAGCGATGCGTCCTCCCGGGTGCGGAATTTTCGTGTGATGCTCACTCTCAGCACCATGATGTTGATGAGCGCCCTGCTTTGGATCAAACAGCACGGCCTGGACAAACAAATCGCCCGCACCCATGAGGAGTTGCGGGAAGACTCCTACACCGATTTGCTTACCGGATCGAAGAACCGCCGATACCTTACCGCCACCATTGAAGCCGACGTGCGCCGCGTGGTGCAGGGCTATGCCACCGGCAAGAACTCATCCGGACAACGCAATCCCGATCTCGTTTTCTATCTCATCGATTGCGATTATTTCAAAGAGGTCAACGATCACCACGGACACGAAACCGGCGACCAATTGCTGATCGAGATAGCTCGCCAAATCAGCTCCGCAATCCGGCATTCCGACGTGCTCATTCGATGGGGTGGAGACGAGTTTCTGGTGGTCTCGCGTTACACCAACCGCGAAGAAGCCGGCGTCTTGGCGGAACGGGTTCTGCAAGCTGTCGGCGGCGAACCGTTGCCGCTCAAAGGAGGACAGCGCTTGCGATGCAGTTGCTCCATCGGATGGGCGGTCTTCCCCTGGTTCGTACGCGAGCCCGAGGCAGTTGCCTACAGCGAAGTGCTGCGCTTGGCCGACTGTGCGCTCTACGACGCAAAAAAAGCTGGGAAAAACCAGGCGATTGGAATGCTTCCCACTTGCGAACAATCTCTCCCGTTCATGGGAACAGTCACCGCCGGAAAAGACGCGAGGTTGACCGAACAACTTGCCGCTCAAGCCTTGAAGACTCCCGGACCACTACAGGATAAAGTCACTTCCGGCGAGAGTGTACCAGCCGCCAAAGCCG
>JBEKGG010000197.1:0-7894 GCA_050012915.1 Terriglobales bacterium
GTCTCCTTCATGACTCGAGGCTGGCCTTTGTCGAATACATCATCGATGAAAACCCAACGGAATCTGGGACTGCTCCCTGTCGACGGAGCAGAACAATTATGTGTCGATGAGCCAAAACGCTAGTTTTGTCCGGACTTCAAAGCGTTGAGGCGAACCACTTCGCCGGTATCGAGTTGGTATTCCGCCTCGACTACTTTAAGCTTGCCCGATTTTACGGCGTCACGGACAATCTCGCTGTTTGCCTGCACATCCTTGGCACTCTGATGCACATTTTCTTTGATCGCTGCCTCAATTAAGTCGTCAGGCTTGGCGTAGCTCTTTGCTTGACTCACAGCCGGGCCGATCTTACTCACAATCGCATCCAGATTTGGACTCGGCATCTTGTCGCCGGAGCAAGCCGCGGTCACAGCTCCGCATTTCGTATGCCCGAGCACGACCAGCAAAGGGCTATGGATGTGGTCGACCGCATATTCAATACTGCCCAGCGCAACCGGATCAGCAATGTTTCCCGCCGTGCGCACTACAAAGATGTCGCCCAGGCTCTGGTCGAAGATCACTTCAGGAGAAACGCGGCTGTCGGAGCAAGAAAGAATGATCACGTTGGGCGACTGCCCCGAAGCAAGCTTGCGACGCAGCGGAACTAAATCGTACGAGCGTGGTTTGCCAGCTACGAATCGTTGATTGCCGGCCATGAGATCGCCCCAGACCGTGTCGGCAGAGGGTATCGGATGACTCGCGGCTGCATGCGATTGCTGCGCGGGAGCTGCGCCCGCCTGTTGTGCGAGCCCCGAACTTGCGAACGAGAGCACAATACTCAGGTATAACAGTTTGCGTATCACGGGTTATTCCTCCGGAATGTCGAAAACGGTAGCATCCCCACACTGCCTCGTCAACACTCCAGAGCAGAATCTTCAGGGCACACAAATCTCACTCCTGGAAACGCGGGGCAAATCGCACTCCGATGCTCCAATGAATCGGCTCTGCATGCTGATGGTCGCGCCCGTCACACGAACGAAACCGGGTTTAAGATAGAGGTTGTGGGAGCATCGTCTTAACCCCGCTTTGGGAATTCTGAGAACTTGAGGTAGAAGCGAATGTGCAGGAATATCAAGACCCTTTTTAATTTCGATCCGCCTGTCACTCCCGAAGAGATTCGAGCCGCGTCGCTTCAGTTCGTGCGCAAGATCAGCGGTTTTAACAAACCGTCGAACGCAAACGAAGGAGTTTTCCTGAGTGCGATCGATGAGGTAGCGGAAGTCGCGACGCGGCTTCTCCATTCTCTCAAAACCAATGCTCCGGCGAGAAACCGCGAGGAGGAAGCCGCAAAAGCGAAAGCGCGGGCTGCGGAGAGATTTGGCGTTTGAACTTCTTGGCGCAATCCATAAATCTCAGAAGGCGTCGTAGACTTTCTCCGGACAAAGGCTTCGAAAGTAAGAACCATCGATTGATCTTGTCGCTCTACTCGATAGTTAAGTGGCAGGCGCGGCAATTCAAAGCAGCCGGTCAACAATTTCCCTCTGACTGGCGAGCAAACGAGAGCGAATGTCGGCAAACGGCAACCAAAGCGGAGATCCTTCCCAGGAATCCTTCAACTCACCCTCGGCTTCCACTGCGAACACCGCGAGGAGCACCGGAACATCAGCTGAGTTGCGATATTCGAAAAGCTGCGTGTAATGTTTGATTCGCAACCCTGTCTCTTCCAAGACTTCCCTCTTCATCGCCTGCTCAGCCGTCTCCCAGGGCACCGCGAGACCACCAGGAAACGACAGCCCTCGCCCGTCGCTGCGATCAATGACCAGGACCAGATCGCCCTTTCGAATTACCCCGACAGAGCAGCGCAGCCGGCCGAACAGCGGAATCCGGGAATAACAGGCAAGGGCGCTGCGAGACAAAACCCAGAACAACCGACGCTTGATTTGCTGGAACGCGGTAGTCAGTAATCCACACCCCGGTATCCGGATTCTACTCGCTGAGAAAAGACTGAGAACCCCAGGCTGCAGCCACCAGACTCCTTGCGCTGGCGGGAAGCCCCTCAAACTGGTTTGGTAGGCGCGGCAGGAATTGAACCTGCAACCCTCGGATTAGAAATCCGATGCTCTATCCGTTTGAGCTACGCGCCCTTAACAACTTACGCGATATAATAACTTGTTTTTTCACTACTTTTTCACTTATCGTAGGCGGCGCTTTGGCCGTGGCGACTTCCACCCGCCCCATCGCGTTCGTAATATCCTCCGTTGCACAATCGTACCGATTGAAAGCAGACCGCGTTTCGTGGAAAGCCTGGTGCGGATTGGTATTGCAGACGTTCGATTGGAAGAACCTTTACGACGCTCCGCTATTTCCGTTTTCGTTTCCCTGTTTGAAAATCTATTTGGGCGCTGGTAACGGCAAGAAGGTCGTTTGACTGTCGTTGAGCCGCTGCCCCTCGTTTCGGAACGAATCTCAGATGCCGACGTCCCAATATCCTTCCTGATTGCAGACTTCAACTTTCGATTGCCGCCGCGAATAATAGTTAGGCACTGATTTCCACCAGATTTCCCTCCGAGTCTGCGATTACGGCTTCATAGTATCCATCTCCCGTAACTCTCGGTCCGCTGACAATCTGAACACCCGCTTGTTCCATTTCCTTGACCAGACGATCCACCGCCGGGCGCGAACCAACCGAAATAGCGATGTGAGCGTGGCGTGGGGTTTCTTGGGGAGAGACCATCAATTCAAGGCGCGAGCCCGCGTCGAGCGATAGGAACCGCGATCGAAACTCACGCGTCGTACTCAAATACTCTGGTGTCGAGGCAGCGTGAAACCAGCGCTCATAAAAACTGCGGGCACGATCAAGATCGAGCACCCAGGCTGCAACGTGTTCGATGTGTGCTCTTGACCCCAACAACCTAAGCTGTACCAGTTCCTGACGCAGCGAAGCCGGATTAGTGAATCGAATCGCGTGCATGCCAATCATGCGGGCCGCTTCCACGTTGTGCTGTAGGTCATCAATGTAGATGATTTGCTCTGGCCTCAGATCAAACTTTTCACAGAAGTGATCAAAGATTCGCGGATCGGGTTTGACCAAGCGCACTTCGGCAGAGAGAAATATTGCACGGAACCACTGCAGGAACTCGAATCTTCTCTGCGCAAAAGGGAAGGTTTCTGCTGACCAGTTGCTCAGCGCGTAGACGGGAACCTCCCGCGCCCGGAGCTCAGCCAGAATATCGACGGTGCCCGCGATCGGTCCTGCCATCATTTCATCGAAACGCTCGAACCACGCGTCGATCATGTCGGCTCTATCGGGATGTTCAAGTTTCAATGCTGCGCAAGCTTCTCTAAAACTACGTCCAGCGTCCTGCTGCAAATTCCATTGTGCCGTGCAGATGTTCGCCAGGAAATCTTCTACTTCGGCGTCATGTTGGAACAATTTGCGATAGAGATGGCGTGGGTTCCAATCGATCAGCACGCCGCCAAGGTCGAACACCACCACCCAACCGTGAGCTGTCATGCAGTGATTTTACCGAATGAGACTTCGGTGAGCGGCTGACGGGCAACCTGGCGAATCACACGGTCAATTTTTTTGCTCCTCCCAAGGCGGCATCGGGTTCATGGGCGCCCTTTTTGGTCGCGGTCATCTTCTGTTGCAAGGCGCTGCTCGAGCGCCGCGACCTGCGAGCGCTGAAACTCTGGCTGCTTGGTAAGAGCTAGTCGCAGTGCAGTTGCGTAGTAAGGCCGAGCCTCTTCCCGCCTGCCAAGAGCATCCAGCACGTTGCCCATTTGTGCGTTCACTCCGGCCGAGTCGGGCGCGAGAGCCACCGCTTGTTGTGCTTCCTGGAGTGCCTCGGGCAATCTCTTACCGGCGACGAATACATCTGCCTTTTGTGCATGCGCCAACGCCGCCGCAAGTGGAATCTCGAAGCGTCCTTCGTACACAAAGACACTTGAATCGATTGCATCGGCAGCCTTCAAGGTCTTGAACTGCTCATAAGGATTAAGTGGAGGCGGGCCGAATTCGAATCCCGTAAGATTGACTGCGCTGATGAACACGGGACCATCGATCGCAGGAGTAGCCTCAGAGAGCGTGCCCAGCCAGATTGATTCGATGGTCGGAAGCAGCTTGCATGGAATCTTGTAGTAGTCGTAGTCAATCACACCAGTTCCGAAGTAAACGAACCAGCAGTTTTGTATGTGGTGCTCGTCGGTGTATCGCTTCACGGCATGCAATTGCTGCGCCCAGTCCGCACTCGAATCGCTCACATACCTCCAAACGTTCTTTGGGCCACCGAAGGCTTCGTTCGCATAGCCAATGCAGTTGGGGAATGCGCGCGTAACCGAGATTGCCTGGAAGACCAGCAGAAGTACGACCGCATACTTCCAGCGGCGGCTGTTCCTCATCAGCACGGAGACCGCGCCCGCGATCAGGATCGCAAGAAAGATGTAGACGGGCAGAATGTGGCGAATGCCGATGTTCATTCCGCTTTTCATCGACACAGCCAGATAAATGAGCGGTGGGATCAGCAGAAACAGGACTTCGCGCCTCTTTTGCAGCCGCCCGCTCGCGATCACCCAAACGCTAATCGCCAGCAGGATCAGGAATGTGAGGCTCGATTTCACCAGCATGGCCACTGGAAAGTAAAACCACACGGCATGTGGATAGGATTTGCCGAAGAGGTAGCTGTTGAAGTCGTCGGCGCTGAATAATACGTGCGCAAAGCCGTAGATGTAAGACTCGGGGAGCAAGTGAAACCGGGCGAATTCGTGAAGCACTTTGGCTTGCGTAGGACTCGGAACTTTGGCAAGTTGCGCCTCCATCGGCGGATTCAACTGCAACCCGTCCCCGCGCGCCGCATAGCGGAAGCCATAGCCCGCCCACAGAATTGCGACGGACATAAGGCCGATGATCACTAAAGCCTTGGCGTAGCGAGCGGCCCGCTTACCCACGGAAAGTCGCACTCCTCCGCTCGCTGACTCTCTCCGGAATATCTCGATTCCCGCGAGAATCAAAAGCATGGGGAACACCAGGACAGCGCTGTGCTTGGACGCCAACGCCAGTCCGGCGGCAAGGGCGGTTATCGTCACCCGCCCCGCGGACGGCGATTGCACATAGCGGTAGAACGCATAAATCGACGCCAGCAAAAAGCAGGATTGCGCCGCATCCGTAGTTACCAGCGCTCCGTGAGCCAGCAGGGTTGGATCGAACACCAGAAGCCCGAGCGCAAGGAATCCGGCGCTGGTTCCGAACATTTCTTGAGCCGCGAGAAACGCAATCACCAGCAATAGCAGCGTGAAGATCGAGGCCGCCATCTGCGCGCGAAACACCATCTTGTCGGCGTCGTTGTGAAAGATGAAATCTCTTCCACCAAGAACCGCCTGCAGCCGGTAAGGACGATCTTCCAGTTCTGGAACGTTCAGCTGCATGCCAAGCAAAGGCACAGTGGCAACGAACTTAACCAGCGGCGGATGCTCGGGATTCAAACCAAAATCGCCGTGCCACGACATATATCCGGAATAGATATGGTCGGGTTCATCCCAAGTGATCGTGTTGGCGCGTGAGATCAGTGCCAGGTGAACGGCGAAGAGCAACATAAACCCGGCCACACTCGCCACCACCCACAACCGGCGAGAGTTTCCTTGGAGCGAAGTCGATGCTCGTACCTCACGAAGAGAATTCAGGAAACCACCTTCAATGAGACTGAGTCTGTATGAGCCTGCGCCGTCGCGCTCACGTAACCGAATCCGCTGCCGCGCACGACATCTGACGGCAAGCCGAGGTTCACGAAGTTCAAGACATGAAGCTCGGCGGAACGCCAGTGTACCAAGTTCGCTACCGCCGCGTGCGACCGTACCTACGCCGACAAACCGACGGCGATAGTTTGAGAAGGGTCGTCACACTCCACATGCACTCGAAGGTTCTATCAGTTCCGCTTTCCATCATTCCGAGAAGTGCCAACGCTGCAGCCACGAAGATGAGGAGTTGGCGACACCTTTTTGTTTCACGCTGCCTCATTTCGCGCGTTGTTCCGCCATCGCTTGTTCGATGTCCTTTGCCGAATATGGCAGTGCGGGATTCAGAGTTTCATGACCGGTCGGAACGATCAGAAACGTATCTTCCACAAAGAAAGCCTGGCTCCCGGTGCTCAGCATGGGCTCGTAACATAGAACATTTCCCGCCTGAAACGTCTTAGGAACGCCTTCCGCCATGTCGACCCCCAGACCATGCAGGGGCATGTTCGGTTGCTTCAGAAAGTTTGCCGCGGCCTCTTTAGCCGTTGCCGACTTCAGTTCAGCCTGATGTTGTTCGATGTAGCTGGCCGTGGCTTTGAAAACATCCTCGGCAGTCGCACCTGGCTGCATCTTGCTTACACCGGCGAGGTAAGCGCCATTCAACAAGTCCAGCGTCTCGCGCTGTCCTTCGTCGAAGTGGCCAGAGACGGGGATGGTTCGCCCGAAATCCCCTTTGTACATTTGGAAGTCGCAGCCGAGATCGAGTCGTACCACTTCGCCGGCCTGCATTGTGCGATCCAAGTTGCGATAATCGAGGAAGGCCTCGAAGAGAGGATTTCCCAAGGCAAGAGGACCGGAGCGAACCCACGGCCATAAGGATGGGCCATCCGCACCAGCCTGTAGACACGCGTCGAGCACCGCGCCTTCAACCTGGCGTTGGGTTTTTCCCGGAGCGATGGCGTGTACGCCCGCCCAAAAGCCGGCCGCTGTCACAGCCGCAGCTTTGCGCATCCGCGCGACTTCGGCCTGACTCTTCACCGAACGCACTTCATCGAGGATCGCAAATGCGTCCTTAATCTCAATGTCGCCCCATTTCTGCCGCAGCATGTTCGACCACACCAAATGCGGATTGTCCATTGGACCCAGTCCAGGTGGGATCTTGGCATCGCCTGACATCTGCCCGGTCTGACCGGCGCTATCGGCATACAAAACCAGCTTGGGATTGCTCTTGTGGCTCGACTCAACGAACGAGACAAACTGATCCCACGGAACAACATGATCGAGCTTCAGATCCGCTTCGGTTTGCGATCCAGGATCAAGGAAGGCGGAATCGAATCCATGCAGATCCGCGCCAAAGGATCCCAGCCGCGGCGAGACAAACAACCAAGACTCTTTTTTCGTTCCGTCCAGCGCCAGGATCGCCCCGTGGAGATTGGCCAGACCGGTGAAGTAGTAGAAGCTTGCGTCTTGATGGAAACCAGATTCATCCCAGTGCTTCAGCCCGGAAAATGAGCGCAGCACGATGATTCCATCCGGGATCTTTTCCATAACAGCGCGTCGCCTTGCTTGATATTCGGTGGAATCGATGGACGACTGAGCGGAAGCACACGACAAGAACAGTAGCGGAATGAGAAGACGCCACATGGGGGCGGACGGTAGCCCATTTCTTCCCTGCGCGAAAGACTTTCTTGACCAGGTGGACGCGCGGCCTGACGAACGGGAATACCTTCGCGACCAACCGTCAAAACGGATTCGAGATTAATCTCTGCATCGTCTCCCCGTAGGTCCGTCCCGAGCGAAGCTGAATGCCGCTGGCGAGCGTCACGAGATACTCCGAATGAGATGCGGACTGCACCGTCCGTATACGTTCGGCGTTCACGATTAAGGAACGGTGAATTCGCACGAAGCGAGCGCCATCGAGGCGTTTGGCAATCTCCGCCATGGTCACTTGGACGAGATAACAATGCGGCCCCACGTGCAATTCCACATAGTTCTCTGCGGCCTTAACCCAGTCGACATCCTTCGTTTCCACAAAGCGCGTGCCCGAAGCACCTCGCACTGCGATTCGATCAAGGTACTTTGGCTGGTTCGCGATCCGTTCCAGGGCCGCCAACACTCGTGGATCGGTTCCATGGGACCCGTTGTGAATCCGGTCTTTCGCGCGTTGCAACGCTTGGCGGAACCGCTG
>JBEKGG010000198.1:0-7893 GCA_050012915.1 Terriglobales bacterium
CACAAAGGGCAATGATCGGCTCAAGGCCCTGAGGGCGGCTTGGCAGGAGAAGAAGGAAGAGATCTTCGCCGGCAAGCTGACCAAGCCCGACTCCGAAGACCCGGACACCGTCAACCATCTGAACTGGTACGAGGCAACCGGGTTTAAGCGGCCCTATCCCGGCGAGAGCACAGTTCGCCCACCGAGCGACTTCAACAACGCACCACCAACTGGGGACGACGACGGGGACGACTAAAACCCGTTCCGACGGAAACGGCCCTCTCCTCGATAACTGGGGAGAGGGTTTTTGTTTACACCTCAAAACGCAATGTCAGACTGCGTACTGCCAGCTCGCGGAGCCGGGGACATGCCGGCATGAGGGTTGAGGTGCGCCTCACGCCAAGGCCGATGGTGAAGGCGCACCCAAGATTTGGACGAGACTATTCGGCCCGCAACAAGCCCGGTTTAGCCGCTGGAAATCGCGTTGAAATTCCCTGTCTTCCTGAAGGGCATTTACCGTTGCAGTAAGTATGGCAGCCGCGTGAAAGTCGGATGGGACAATCAGCTTGTAGTGCATCCACTTGCCCTCCCGGCGCGCCGCCACGATGCCGGCCTGTCTCAAGTACGCCAGGTGCCTTGAAATCTTTGGCTGCGGCGCACCGACGACTTCGACGAAGTAGCAGACACAGATTTCTTGCCTCGCCACCAAGTTGATGAGCCTCAAACGCGTTGGGTCAGCCAGCGCACGAAAAAGCCGTTCAAGTGGAAACTTTCGTCTCATGGCAGAAGTTTAGCATAACACATGCGGCTTGACGAATGTGTTGGCGGCCTTGTATCTTACACGTATTCGCAAATGCGAATATGATTCTTGTTCCCGGGAGACACCGCATGACGACCGAGAGTGTAATCGCCCTGAAAGCGCATCTGGCTATCAACGTCCGCAGCGTTGAAAGAAGCATCGCCTTCTATCGCAAGCTGTTCGCAATCGAGCCCAGCAAAGTGCGAGCGGGATATGCGAAGTTCGATGTGCAGAACCCACCGCTGAACTTCACCCTGAACCAGGCGCCCTTCACAGATGCGGGGGCGCTCTCTCACATGGGGATTCAACTTTCCTCAACTGCCGACGTTGTTACGCTGCGGCAAAGGTGGGCTGATGCTGGCTTATCCGTAAGAGACGAGATGCAGACCGATTGCTGTTTCGCGACACAGGATAAGACATGGGTCCACGATCCTGACGGCAACGAATGGGAAGCCTTCGTGATTTTGCAAGATAACCTACCTGAAAAGGATAGCGTGCAGGGTGCAGAATGCTGCGCGACCAGATGCTGCGTACCCTCGGAGCACCGCGATGCCCAGGGAGAGAGTTCTGTTTCTTTGCGCGGGCAACCGTGATTATGCCGAGACTACATTTTTGTCATTTGCGCAGCAGGCCGGCACGTGGAGCGTGACCCGGGTGCCTTGCCCTGGTTGGCTCGAAATCTCCACGTTTCCACCGTGAAGCAGCGCAATGCTCTGCACGATCGCCAGCCCCAAGCCTGTGCCCCCCGAAGCCTGGGAACGCGATGAGTCGACACGGAAGAAGCGATCAAAAACTCTAGGCAGGGCTTCCGGAGGAATGCCGACGCCCGTGTCGGAGACTTCGATGCGAATCATGGAAACATCCTTGTTCGAACGATCAGAGTTAGAAAAATCCCGGTTCGAACGATCGAGGCTTGTCCCCAACAGGACTGTTCCGCCCGGTGGCGTGTGTGCCAATGCATTCGAGACCAGGTTATTCACTGCCCGCTGCAAGAGCGTGCGATCCAGTTCGGCAATCACCGGTTCATTAACTACCATAGTAGTGAGCGAGACTCCGCCGTCCGCTGCCGAGGCTTCGTAATATTCCCGTACTCCGCTCAGCAACTCACCCACATCCAGTCGCTCGCGGCGCACATGGGTCAATGGGCTTTCCGCACGTGCCAGAAACAGGAGGTCGCCAATGAGGGCCGAGAGTCGCACCGATTCTTCGAGGCAAGACTCGATCACATCACGATATTCATCGGAGCTTCGCGCGCGGGATAAGGCAACCTCGGCTTCGCCGCGAATGTTGTTTACCGGCGTGCGCAGGTCGTGCGCGATGTCGGCCGAAAATCTCGAAATGCGCTCGAAGGATTCTTCCAGGCGGTCCAGCATTTGGTTGAAGGTACTGGCTAAGGATGCCAGCTCGAACGGATATCCTTCGGGAAGAATGCGTTCTCGCAGGTTCGTCGAACTAATGTGGCGCGCGGTCGTTGCCATCTCTTCCACCGGGCGAATGCCACGCAGTGCGATCTGGTAGCCAAGCAATGGAAAAATGGCGAAGCTCGCGAGCAGAATGGCCCAAAACCAAAACCGGTAGCGCGCCAGCAACTTCTCTTTTTGCGAGACATCAATCGCAATCTGAAGCGTGTCAGTTTGAGTTGCAGCAGAGCCGACTGGCGCCGACGCGCTGGTCACCCGAAACGCTCGACCGTCCCTGCCCTTCATCCGAATGGCGTGAGCAGGGTGGCTTTGGGTTTGACTCGCTAGTTTCCCCAGGTCCAGTTGATCCGCCATGCCCGGCGTCGTCAACAGTGGTGCGTTTCGTTCATCCAGCAGGCGAATATAGAATTGCTCGTATTGCCGCGCGGCCGATTCGAGCTCAACTTCCTCTCGCAGCGCGTCCCAATCATCAGGTCTCTCCCGCAACATGGTGCGTAGCACATGCACCTTGTCCGCGAGGAACAAATCAGTGCTTTTCTCCAGTTCGCTCACCAGCACTACGTAAAGACTGGCTGTGGCGCAAAATACCAGAAACAAGCCGGCAAGCGCGTAGCCTGCCGTTAAGCGGAAGGCCAACGTTCTCCACAAGCGCGAGAGTTTCGCGAGGCTATTGGTCGGATTCCAGAACATAGCCGGCGCCCCGAACGGTATGGATCAGTTTGAGCGGGAAAGGGTCGTCGACTTTGCTGCGCAGCCTTCGCACATTGACGTCGACGACATTGGTGTCGCTGTCGAAGTTCATGTCCCAGACCGCTTCGGCGATCCGGGTTCGCGACATTACCTCGCCCGCCCGCCGCGCCAGCAGGGATAAAAGAAGAAACTCTTTGGAAGTCAGATCCAACCGCTGACCGGCGCGCGTGGCCCGCTGACGCATGAAGTCGATTTCCAAATCAGCCAGGCGGAGCATTTCTTGGCCGCGCGGAGGCCCACGGCGCAGCAGTGATCGCACGCGGGCCAGCAATTCAGAAAAAGCGAACGGTTTTACTAAATAGTCATCCGCGCCCAGTTCGAACCCTCGCACCCGCTCGTGTACGGTGTCGCGGGCGGTCAGAAAAAGCACCAGCGCACGACGGCCTTCTTGACGTAGGCGAGTGAGAACCTGCCAGCCATCCAAGCCTGGGAGCATCACGTCGAGAATGACTAGATCAAACTGCAACTCCTCAGCCAGATGCAACCCGTCCAAGCCATCTCCTGCGACATCGACGACAAAACCCGCCTCCCCGAGTCCCTTCTTCAGGAACTTGGCGGTCTTGGCTTCATCTTCGATAACCAGAATTTTCATGACTATTTAACCTAGAAAGTAAATCGCGCGGAGAACTGCAAGGTTCGGGGAAGGCCGTTTGGGCTGATTTCCTGAAACGCCCCGAAATTGCCCGGCCCCGAGTTCGGCATCAGATAGCAGGTCTGATTCACACTTGCGCCGTCGCCGCAGTTTGCTGCTGTCTGAACGACGGCAAGAACTTCAGAAGAACTCAAGCGGTGACCTGTAACCAGAAACCCTAATGTGCAGAAGTTACGGGAAGTTGATGCGGATGTTAATTTTCGGTGAAAAGCATTTCCTCGGCAATGACGAAGAAGAAAGCTGCTGGGAATCAAACCGGTCGAACCAAACTGGTCGAGCCTCGATGTCGGCGGTTCGCCCGCAACATACGCCGGGACCGCGATCCTCTACTGCGATTCTAGTTGTTGCTTCGCTTTGGCAATACCGTATTCGAGCCATCCGGCTTCCACGTAGTTCTCACAGCGATCTTGCAGCACGCTTAAGGCTTTCAATCGCGCATTCAGGGCTCCGCTATTTTTTTGATCGTAGGCAAGAACAACATCGGTTAGATGCAGCGCCTCGACTGGCTTCCCGGCGTCCAGTTTCTCCATGGCTGCACGGACTAACGGTTCTGGTCCTCCAGCGAGTTTAACCAGGTCGGGATAGACCGAAGAAGCCGGTGTTTCGTACATGGTGGTGGGATTCATGTCGTACCAACCCGCGTACCCGTCGTAGATCCCGCGCACCGACCAACTCACCTTACCGAACGATTCACTTAGGTTGTAACTCGCGGGGAGTTTAATCTCCTGCATCAGCGTGTAGACATCTTTGCCGGAGTTCATTCCTTTGACCACTTCATCGTGCACATATAGGATGGCGTCGCGATAGCGGCTCAGCAGCCGCGTTATTTCCTGATTCCCGACAATTGGCTGGCCATGCCCGTTGAGCACGATATCGGCTTTGAGCGCGAGCACTTTATCCAGCGAACTGGCCCATTCGAGCGCCCAGCGAGGTTTGGTTCCACGGATCGCGTAAAGATTGGGAAAAGAATTCGGCTCCGGGATTCCGATCCCTGAATAATTGTCGCCGATGAAAGCGGCCTTGTAGGCCGGAATCCAGACTGTAAGGTGATCCGGCGTTTCGCCGGGCGTGCTGAATAGTTGGAATTCCACTCCGCCCAGCGTGAATTTGTATTCCTGATCGAAGAAAATGTTCGGATCAATCTTCGCGCCGTAATTGCCCGCCCAGGGCCCGACGGGCTTGGGCGGGCCGCCGAACGCAGCCGCATTGCGGGGAGCAAAAAAACCTTCGAGCCGCGTAACGTAGTTGACGAATTCGACGTAGTTCCTCTGGGCAATGATTTGGATTCCCGGCTCTTTCCACAGCGCAAGCCCTCCGATGTGGTCGGCATGGCCATGAGTGAGAATGATGTATTTTACCGGCCCGAGGTTTTGCGCCAGCAGCAGGTTCCTTGCTTCCGCCGCCAGTTCAGATGTCGCCGTATCAATAAGCACGTTTCCGTCCGGCGTTTTTACCATGTACACGTTGCCTGAGGTCGGCACCATGTAAATCGCATCATTGATTTTGACTACCTTGGTCTGCTTCTGATCTGCGGCAAGCGCGGAAACGGCCATACAGACGCACAACCACAGCGCGACAACAGAGAAAATTCGCTGCATTCGTGTTCTCCTTAAATGTGCTACGGCAAATCGCGCAAAGCAGGCGCACTGTTAACAAATCGCAATCCGACGCTATCGATCGCTCCGTATAGTCAGCTTGGAGAAGTACGCGTCCGTGCTCCACTCGCCCCAAAAGCCGACCTGCCCATGGGTTTCGCCAAGCTTCAGATCGTTTACGATCAGGCACGGTTGGTTGCTGGCATTGACATACAGCACCGCCCTTGTCCCGGAAACCACGATCTTCATGTGCGTCCAGGCGCCCGCTTCGAGATCGGTGTAGGATTCGTAAGCTCCGGGGCTCTCTTTTCGTAGGCGGAACCAGGGAAAATCCGGCAGGGAGTCATACTGCACAGAGTGATTGCGGCGCACCTGATCGTCGGCCCTGCCGTTGGTGGGTCGCAGATAGATGCTTTCTGTGCGAGTGCCATGTTCCAAAGCGCGAAAGTAGATGCCGATGAAGCCTCGTGCATCGGCCGGCGCTCCGGGCATGGGTGCACCCGCAACATCAGCCTCAATGGTTCCGTCCTTGAAATCGACGCCAGCCACAAATGCCTGGACTGATTCATTGTCCTCAGGGTCGGGGCGGCCGGGTGGTGCTATCAAATGGACTCCGCGCCGTTCGCGGTAGGTCGCGACTTCGGCCTTGCCATTGAATACTTCCAAACCGGCGACGGAATCGAGGGGAAACGACGAACCGGAGGAGGTCGCTTGCTGACCCGAGACCGCGATGCCCAAGAACCCGACGCAGCCCGCGATCGCCAGCAAGGTGGCACTCACATAACAACCAAGGCTGGTGAACCACCCGAGGGACGGCGACAAATACCTCATTTCAGGCCTCGATTTCCGGGCATTCCTTAATCACGGTGCTTTTTGACGAGAGCTGCGCGGAGTTGGGTAGCAGAAATCCGAAAATTGGTACGAGTTCACATCAATAGAAATGCTGGGCTCGAAAAAGCATTCTTCTGGATGGGGTCGGTGCCGAGGGATTCCGAGCGGATCGCTATGCCCACTTCTTTTCCTCGGTGAGCCTGGGCGCGTAGTGCCCGGAGCGGGACAGCGGCTGCGGCAATCCCGGCTGCAATTGGCAGACCACCGGCTACAACATATACCATCGAGCGCGAGCGCGGCGTTCGATCGCTTTCGTTCACCACCGTTGTTCCGTTCGCGTTTGCCGCCGGAAACCGGACGCTTCCGGCGGGAACCTACACCTTCGAAATGGCGACCGGAGTGCCGGCGGAAAGCGACCGAAGTGGCGTATTGGTCATCAGCAACGAAGATCGCAGCGTTTACGTGGCCGTGACCGCCAACGTCTCTGAGGGGCTCGACCCGCAAGCGAAGTCGGCGGCCGTGTTCAACGGTTCCAGCGATCATGCGTCGTTGTCTCAAGTGTGGCAACAGGGAGAATACATGGGGCTGCAACTTCGCATTGCGCAAGCGAACGCCGAATCGGCTCACGCACCCCAGGAATCAACAACCACCACATTGCTCGCAACCGCTTCTGCCAGGGACGGCCGCTAGCCGCCCCTGGGATTATTCGCTGCAAATGAGATTTATGAGACGCAAAAGTTTCATGCTGAAAGCCGCTGCGAACTTGAGGATGCTGCGCGACATCGGCGGGCAGGACTTGAGAGCCACAAAGCGGTGGAGCTTTATAGACGATACCCATACCACACCGAGCTTTTCGACGATGCGATACTAGGAGATGGTCTGGTCGATCATCAGTGCCGCAAAAACATCGGGCAATCCTAGGGTCGAGCCGTCGCGAAGTCGATCACGGGCAACGAGTCGGCCTTTTGCCGGAAAGTCAACTGGCCTTTCAATCCGTCTGAGCCACCTCAGAATGTCGCCTTGAAGGCACCGCCGGAAAGAACGCCGTAGTCTCCGATGATCAGGTGATGATCATTGAGGCCAAACACGTCGGTGGAAACTCCCTTGGAGTAGTCGAATTTGTAGAAAAGCCCCTTATAGCGCAGCGCGCCATGATTATTCTGTTTGTCGTCGTCCCAGATCAGGGCCAAGTCGTCTGAATTGTTGATGTCTTCGACAAAGGTTTCGTAGGCGCCTGGGACTTTCACTTCCGTGTATTTCCCCTGACGATCGAGATACGAATGATAGAAATTGCTATCGTCCGGCGCAATGATCGTGATCACACCTTGATTGTTGATTGAGCCAGCGCCGGTCCACTGGGCTCCAGGCACGTCCAGCCGCTTATATTTGTGTCCATTCCAGAGAAACCCGTGTTGCTGGCAAAGTTGGCAGTGGGCGTACCCACCGACAATATCACCCTTATCATTGATCCCCGAAGCTCCGGACAGTTTGTCGGGAGTGATATCGGTGAACCTGCCCTTCTCGTAGAGGAAACCATGGTTATCGCCGGAGGGAGCAGTATATTGGCCGACAATGGCGCCGCTGGAGTTAATGCCGGCACATAAAGTGTCGGTACCGTTGGGGTCGTCAATCGCGGTGCCCTTACCACGATCGAGCATGAACCCGTGAAACACTCCTTTCTGATCAAGATATTGACCCACGATGACGCCCGAGTTATTGACACCATAAGCGGTGGTTCCGGCTGCACCCGGGAATTTCACCTCTTTGAATCTGAAAGTTAACTTGGGCGCATCCGCGGCCGAAGCGAGAACGATAATCAGCGGAAATGCCAAGGTTACACGGAACGCTGCTTTGCAAATATTCATG
>JBEKGG010000199.1:0-7880 GCA_050012915.1 Terriglobales bacterium
CGAACCAGCGTTCTCCGCCTTGACCTTCGGACAATGGATTATTGAACGACCAGCGTTACCACCTGACTGCGGGTTGCGCTACCTGAAACCGCGTCAACAGTCACCGTATACGTTCCCGCCGGAGTGCCGGTCGTGGTCGAAACCACTGCCGCAGTATGGCATGCGGGCAAGAACAAAAGCAGCGTGAACGCCGCGCCCATGAGCAGGCCCATCAGGAATCGGCGTTTGCGGGAAGATTTCCTGCCCAACCCAAGACCGATCAGGGCCAAACCCGACACCGGCAGCATGGTTGCATAAAACGGAATCCCGGGTCCGCTTCCATGACGCAAGTCGGTGGTTGTGGTCACGCGGGTCGTCGTGTTGATGATAAATTGCGAACTCTGAGCGCCGGTATTGAGGTTGGGGATAGGGTTATTGTTGCCCGGGACGCAAGTTGTGCCCGTGGGTAGACCGGCGCCGCAGGAAATCGACACGCTATCGGGGAAACCGCTGTTCGCACTTGGTGTAACGGTGGCAGTGAATACGGCGGGAACGCCAGCCACAACCGTGGACGTCGATGGGGCGACACTCAGGCTGAAATCATTTACCGTAACGCTCGCACTGGCCGTGGCCAACAGCGATTGTCCGACAAACGCCGAGCCGCTGTTACCCAAACTAACCGTACCGCTCGGCAAAGTCGGGGCGACCGGAGTAAGAATCACGGTGACGGTCGCAGTGGCGGCGGCATTCAAGGTGCCGATGTTGCACAGCACAGTTTGGTTCGCGGGCGAACCACAAGTACCCGGGCTAGCCGTCGCCGAAACAAACGTCGCGCCGGACGGTGGTAAGTAATCGACAAAAGTCACGCCATTGGTAAACTCGCCGTTGTTGGTTATCGTGTAAGCAAAGCTAACCTGACTGCCAATGCCAACCACCAACGGAGTGGCCGTGGGCGGCAGCATGGTCAAATTCAAGACCGGCGAAAACTTGGCTGCAAAAGCGTCCGTGGGTCCGGTAAGAGCGCCCTCATAAGGATTCTTCAGGGGGAAACCGCTGGCGGAAGCCGTTTCTCCCGCAAGATAGCTGGCGCCCTGCAGATCCAACGCGACGCCAGTACCGAAATCGGCAGCCGTTCCTCCGAAGTAGCTGGTGGTGCTGGTCGCGGTACATGTAGGAGTAACGATAGGGCTGCAGGTCGCGTCTGTATCGACGGTGGCGAAAAACGCGTCACTGGTGCCGCCACCGTAAGTCGATTGGACGGGGCTTCCAACGATGGGGAAGTTCGGCGAGTTCGTCCAGCCGATGAGCCGCGCTCCTCCACTGTTGTCCGCCGTAACCGAGGTGGCGGCGTCTGCTCCCGCACCGCCAAGATAAGTAAAGTAAATCAGAGGCACGTCGAAAGTGACACAGCTCGTGCCCGTACACGGTACCCCGATTTTTGCAAGAAACGCATCTGTCCCGCCGCCGTTCGCGACCTGCAAAGCCGTGGTTCCAGTATTCCCTGCGTTGAAATCGGTGGAAGTGGTCCAACCCGTGACATAAGTGTCCGGGCTCGAATCCACGGCGACGCCGAAACCCACGTCGTCGCCCGAGCCCCCGAGATAAGTCGAATACAGGAGTTGTCCGCCCACCACGCCCGACGGATTGATCTTCGCCACGAAGACGTCAAACCCACCCTCGTTCAATCCCTGGTAAGCATCGAGCAGAGGCATGTCGGTAAAATTCGTCCCGCCGGTAATATAGGCGTTCGAGTTGCTGTCTACTGCAATGCCTCCACCCAGGACCGACCCGGTGCTGGGACTGCTTCCGCCGAAGTAGGTCGAATACAGCACGCTGCCGGATCCGCTCGTATTAGGATCGACCTTGGTGAAAAAGAATTGATTCGTCGCCTTGGGCGTGGTTTGGTAGGAACCGAGCGTGGATGGAAATCCTGTGCCCACCTCGGTCGAGGTGGTTGTTCCGGTCACATACGCGTTGCTGCCACTTTGATCCACCGCCAGGCCCGAAGCAATGTCTATGCCGTTGCCAGAAAGATACGTCGAATACAACAGGAATTTTCCCGTGGGATCGAGCTTACTCACAAACACATGCTTGCCGCTGCTGACCGGCACGGTTTGAAAGGCGGCATTGGTGGCGCCGTCGGTAGTGGGAAAGTTACCAGAGCTCGTCGTTCCTGCGACCAGGATGTCAAACCCCGAATCGACCGCAACCCCGGCGGTATAGTCGGTTCCGTTTCCACCCAGATACGTGGCAAACAGCAGCGCCCCCGTGGGGCTGAACTTCGCGATGAACACGTTTGCAGTCGCACCCGGCGCCAGATCGGGTTGATATTCCCCCGTGGTTCCGGGAAAATTTGTTGATGTGGTGGAACCAGCCACATAGGCGTTCGAGGCGGCATCCACTGTAATCGCAGGGCAGCCGGGCGGCGGCACTGGCACTGACATGCCTTCGACCGTGATCGGGGCGATGATGGAACAAGCTTGATTGCCGCTGCCGCCCAGGTAAGTCGAGTACACCAGTACGGGATCGATGATCAGCGTTCGGCTGCGATCGTAAGCGCCCAACTGAAAACCAACTTCGTCTTTTGCCTGGCCACGCAATTCGAAGCGGCCGGATACCGGGCGCTCCTCGGTTCCGACTTTCTGATATACGCGCGGGGCCTCGAAGCGCAGGTCACTTCCACCCGCAGTCAGATGAAGATCGCCATGGGAGTCGATCTTCGGACTCTCGGTACCCTGAAATCTGAGGGCGACCTTGGCGGGATCACTGCCCGGCGATATTTCGAAATCATATTCCAACCGCCCCTGATTGCCGTAGTACACAACATCGATTCCGGGATAAACGTTGCTGTAACGCACGCGCGCAAACTGAGAAATGTCACGATGCCATTTCTTGGGATCGTTGCCGATGAGGTAATTGCTTTTGCCAGGCAGTTGAATTTCCCCAGCCGGCTCGGCGGGCAAACTGGCTCCAACCAGATTCATGCTGACTGCGGAAGCCCGAACAGTTGGGTGTCGGGAACCGGCTACCGAATACAGGGCCAGCACCGCTTCCTTCGCGGTGAGATATAGACCGTAACCGCCGCCGTGCGCCACGAATTTTACGCGCGTATCAGTCTGTCCCTGGTTGGGCTCAAACATCAGTGGAAGGCGACCGTAGTCGGTAAGAACTTTCGGGACGCCTTTTACGAACGGGGCACGCTGCGGGACGGTCGCAGTGGAACGGAAAATTTGGTGAGGATTGGCAGCATTGTCAGCCTGGAGCTTCCCGGCTCCCGAACCGATGGTCAGAGCGACGGCTGCGAGCAGCATCAACAGCATGATTGCTACAAGGATGCGACTTCGCGAACAAGTCTTTCCCGACCGACGGCGATTCAATCTCACTGCACTCCTCCGATTTCCCGCGATGTCTTTTCCCGATTTCAGGGAGAGGAAGAAGAAACGGCGTACAAACAGCACCCCGAGTCGCGCCCGCGAAGCGGCTTGCGTACCTGTCACCAAAAATAAGTGCAAAAGTTAAGTAATTACTTAAACATCTGACGGATAGACTGTCAAGATGCGCGGGACCATTCTTCGCCTTAAGAACCGTCAGATGCGCAGCAGCCTGACCGGAGATGCCGCCCGCGGACAGAAAAGTGCGCAGACTACGATTGTGAAATTGCGCGGGAGATGCCGTGCCGCAGCAGCTTTTCTGCAAGTTGTTTCATGCTGGGATTTGTTCGGCGGCATCTGCCTGGGTTGAAGTCCTTCAATCTCATGCGGCGCGCATACCTCGGTTGCACCATTCTTGTGGCAGTACGATTGCTCTCACGACCCCGAACGGCCCTTCCCGCCCTCCCCACAAAGTATGCCTCCCAGTCGGGGAACATGCAGTGACGGAGTAAGTTCCTTTCGCCTTTTTGGTCTTGCGAACTCCTGACAATTAAGTATCTTTGGCCTGAGAGCATCGGTCTGGTTGTGTCTTCAACGCGAGAGGCGTAGGGCAGAGGATGCTGGAAAGACAAGAGAGCGCAACTCTCGAACCGTCTCCGGACCGGCGGGCTATGCGACGTTTCGATATGCGTTTGCCGGCAATCGTCCAAGTCGAAGATTCCGCCGTCGGCGAATTGTTGACCGAGACCCAGAACGTGAGCGCTCGCGGAGTCTTTCTCTACCTTGATCGGCCGCTGGCTGAAGGTTCGCGCATGCACGTGACCTTAACCCTTCCGCCGCATATCACTTTGACCGATCCGGTGCGCGTCCGCTTCGCCGCCCGCGTGGTGCGAACTGAGGCGCCGCTGCCCGCGTCCCGCATCGGCATTGCCGCCGTGATTGAAGAGTACGAGTTCCTCCGCTCGGCAATCTCTGGAAGTTAGAATTTCGCTCCGAAAATTTCACACTTAGGCGGGTCTCCGCGAACTCTGCGGCTGTTCTCAGCGGCCTCTGCGTTTTAAGGTTTTAATGCGACCCCGAAAAAACATAAAGTCTCAAAATCCCGGAAGTCTCTGACAACCCGCGGCGGGTTCAGTTCTTTTCGTCAATGCGTCCCTTGAATTCTTCGATGTCGTTTTTCAGGCGGGTATAGCGGCGCAGCAGCGTGCCCAGATAAGCGATGTGGATGGTCCAGGTGGCGATGTACGCTGCGTAAAGGTAATTCATCGGCGCTCCAGTTTCTCAGATTCTCGTTTGCGAACTTCGCGGTTCGAGCAGCGCCTCCAGCGCCAGGGTTTCGTCCAAGTCGCGCCGCAGCACTTCCAGCCGGTAGCGGGACCAGCAGACCAACGCGGCAAAACAGGAAAACGCAAGCCAATTGATCAGCAACGCATGCAGCATCCGGGGATCAAGCGAACCGCCTCCGCCGATCACCGGCTGCGGATGCTGAGTGCGGAAAAACCAGATGGAAAAATAAACCAGCGGAACATCGAGAGCGCCAAAAACGGCTAACACCGCAGCCAGGAGCGGAGTCTGGCCGCTGCTGGAAAACCTGCGCAGCACGATGTAGCTGACGTAGATCAGCCAAAGGACAAGAGTAAGAGTCAGGCGCAAATCCCAAGTCCACCAGATTCCCCACACCGGACGTGCCCAGATCGGCCCCGTCACCAGGTTCACGGTGCAAAACACGACGCCAACTTCGGCCGTCACCAGGGCGAGCATATCTGCCTTGGCGTTGCGCCGGATAAGATACACGATCGAAGCGACAAAATTGATGGAAAACAAAATGAAAGCCGTCCACGCCGAGGGCACGTGGTAGTAGAAGATGCGCTGCACATTGCCCATAGTCTGCTCGGTGGGAGCCACGACCAGAGCCTGATACAGAGCGTAGCTGAGCAGAGCACCCGTGAGAACAGCGAGGATGGGAAAAGCGCGCTTCATTCCGCCTGCAGGACCAATCCGAATAAAAAGAGGCTAGCGATAGTAAACACCACATCGTAGGCGGCAAGCAACACGATCCAGAACCGTGCGGAAAATTCTCCGGTGAGGATTGCGCCCGTGGCTTCGACCATGGCGAGCAACGCCGGAATAGAAATTGGAAACAACAGCAGCGGGAGCATGATTTCGCGGCTGCGTGTGCGCAAAGACATGGCCGCAAAAAAAGTTCCGTTCACCACCAGCGCCCACGTCCCCAGCGCTGCGATTATGGGCAACTGGTAGGCAGGCCCCAACGCGCGCAAATTGTAAAACACGATGAACAGCGGCGTCATCAGTGCCTGCAGAACTGTGACGAAAATGAAATTCCCGATCACTTTCGCCAGGAACAACGCGTTCGGAGAAGCCGGAGAAACTCGATATGCATCCAGCACCTGGTTGCGCATTTCGCGCGACCAGGTTTGGTTTAACGCCACGACTGCGGCGAAAAGGAATGCCACCCATACCAGGCCGCCAGCAATACGCCGCGACTCTTCTGCGGTTGGATCGAAAGAAAAACTGAAGATCACGACTACCAGCAGAGAGAAAAACAACATGGAGTTGATGGCGTCTTTTGATCGCCACTCCAGGCGCAGATCTTTGGCAAGCGTCGCTCGCGTAAGACTTGCCACGCTGCTCATTGTGTCTCCGTCGTCGCTTTGAGATTTGGAGTGCGACTGACGATTTGTCCGGCTTCCATCCAAATGAATTCGTCGGCGGCGCCTTCGAGCAGAGAGGCTTGATGCGTTACCACAAAGATGGTCTTGCCCGCATCGCGCAAGCCCTTGAGCAAGCTCACCATTTCTCTTGCCGAACGTAGATCGACATTAGAAAAGGGCTCGTCGAGCAGAAGAATTTTAGGATCGTTGAGCAACGCGCGAGCCAGCGACATCCGCTGCCGCATGCCTTGCGAATATTGGCCAACCGGCCGGGTAATCGTCGGATCAAGTTTCACTGCTCGAATGACTTCGGCACAGCGGTCTTTGTTGGCGACATCGTACAACCGCGCGAAGTAGAGCAGATTCTCCATCCCGCTCATTTCGTCGTACAACAAAGAAGGATGGGCCATGTATCCTAGTTGGCCGCAAACGGAGCGGAGGTCGCTGGTTCCGAGCATCGCAATGCTTCCCCGCGTCGGAGGAATCAACCCGGCTAGAGCGCGCAGAAGGGTCGTCTTCCCGGCCCCGTTGTCGCCCAGAATGGCGTACAGACGATTGGGAGCAAACTCCGCGTTCACGCCACGCAACGCGGCGAAGCGTCCGAATTGTTTGACCAGACCGCTGACGACAACCGCAGGAAGCATCGGAAGCGAAGATAGCTGAAGCGCCCCTTGAAGTCGAGAGCATCCCGGGCTCGAGCACGGGCCTCTCGCCGATCAAATAAAATTCGTGAAAACCGGCGATCCCGGTCCAGAATTTACCGGACTTTGATTCCGTACTTCTGCGTAAACGGTGGAACGATCCCGTTCAAGCGCAGATACTCGACGAGTTGTCCATAGTGGTCGGTGATGTGCCAGACCGCAACGACGGAGATACCGAGTTTGCTATTCGGTCCGGCATAACGACCTTCAACGCGGTCGAGCGCGTTCGTTGCTGTAAGCGTGGCGAGAACGCCGTTCGAGTAGTCGAAAGAGTCCTTGAGATATTTGATCAGCTCGGCTTTTGTTTTCGCCGGATCGTGGCCACCTTTTTCGCAGTCGTCAGGCGGTTTCTTGCCCTCGAACTCATTAAAGAAGGCAAACTGAGCGCAAGCGACATGCTTCACTTGTTCACCGAAACTCCGAACACCTTCGAAATTTCCGGTGGTTGGGATGAACGAATACTTGTCCTCGGGCATGGCTTCAGCAACACCGATAAAATTCCCTTCCACAAACTGAAGCGTGCCGCTAATGCTTTCCGCGATGGACTTGGGAATGTCATCTGACTTCGCGGCTGGCTTGGAGGAGTTCTGTGGGCTGCCCGATTTTCCGACAGCAGCGGAAGCTATGATGGAAATGATAAGAAGCACGGTGAAACTAAGAAATCTCATCTAGTTCCTCCCGGATTGTGCCGATTCTAGTTTGACATCGCGCCCGAGTTGCCGGTCTCGACTTGGGTCATGCTCTTTGCAGGCGCATTCGAAGGCGGACCACTGGCGGGCGCTCCCGGCTGTTGCGGCGCGTACTTAGAAGCGCACTTGGCTTGCAGTTGTTTGGCATGGAAGACGCCATCGCGTCCGAAGCTGCCGTCAGCTAACGCCTGGGAATTGTCTTTGAAAGTGTCGGGCGGAGGCTCGGTGCCGCTGTACGAAACTTGAAGAGTCTGATCGTTCTCGATCAAGACGAATTCGACTTTTGTCCCATTGCGCTTAATCGATCCGGGCTGAACATTTCCTGCGACGCGCAGCCGCTTGGTACGGGCCGAGTCGCCCATGCCCCGTAGCTCTTTAATCGTGACGTAGTAACTCTTGCTTTCCTGAACGCCGGTATAGGCCAAGTATCCGAGCGCCAACAAAATAGCTACGGTCGCGCCGCCGAAT
>JBEKGG010000200.1:0-7858 GCA_050012915.1 Terriglobales bacterium
GTCTAGCCCGCTCGCACTACGAAAACTTTTCGGTTGCGAGCTGGTTTCTTCCTCAAAAACTGCGGCAGGATTTCTTCAATGTTTATGCGTATTGCCGGATCTCCGACGACTTGGGCGATGAAGTCGGCGACGCCAATGCTTCTTTGCAGTTGCTCGATCAATGGGAAGCCGAGCTGCACGCCTGTTACGCCGGAAGCCCGCGGCATCCAGTATTCGTGGCTTTAGCGGAAACGGTTCGCAAATGCGAGATTCCGATACAGACATTTGTCGATTTGCTTACCGCATTTCGTCAGGACCAAAGAGTCTCGCGCTATTCCACGTTCGACGATGTTCTCGGCTATTGCCGTTTCTCGGCCAATCCGGTTGGACGTTTAGTGCTGTACGTTTGCGGCTACCGGGATGCCGAGCGCCAGGCACTCTCCGATTTCACCTGCACCGCTCTGCAGTTGGCTAATTTCTGGCAGGACGTGAGCCCGGACTATACCCGAGGACGCGTCTATCTTCCCCTCGAAGACCTGAGCCGCTTCGGAGTCACTGAAGATGACATAGCAGAGCAGCGCAACACCTCTGCCTTCTGCGACATGATGCGCTTCGAAGTGGAGCGTGCCCGCGCCTGGTTCGGCCGAGGCCTGCCGCTCATAAAGCAGGTCGATCGCGAACTGGCGGTTGATATTGAGTTGTTCAGCCGCGGGGGGCAAGAGATTCTGAACGCCATCGAAGACCAGGGATACAACGTGCTGGGCAGGCGTCCGGCAATTCCCAAATCACGCAAACTGGCGCTGGTGGCGAGCGTGGCCTGGGGTAAATTGTGGGGAAGGCGGATATGAGCACGGCCGTGCAGCCCGCTCCCACACCTTTCGCGCCCACCGAATCGCAACTCGCGGTTGCGTACTCCGTGTGCCGCCACATTACGCGTGCTGCGGCGAAGAATTTCTACTACGCGTTTCTGGTCCTGCCGCGTGCCAAGCGTCAGGCTCTCTGTGCGGTCTACGCCTTCATGCGGCGCTGTGACGATATTGCCGACGACGAATCCATGTCGATGTACGAGCGCCGGCAGAAACTCAGCGCATGGCTCGACGCATTTCACCGCGCCCAATCCGGCCAGCCCAGCGACGAGCCCGTGCTCTTGGCTCTGACCGACGCACAGCGCCGTTATAACATTCGCGTTGGATTGCTCGATCAGTTGGCCTATGGCACAGCGATGGATGTCGAAGGAGGGCCGGACGCGAACGAAATGCCTCAGGCGCAGCCTCCCCTGCCGCTTGCGCTGCGCGCTCACTACCAAACCTTCGACGATCTTTATCAATATTGTTATCGAGTCGCGTCGGTTGTCGGATTGGTTTGCATTCACGTGTTTGGTTATCGCGATCCGGCTGCCGAGCCCCTGGCGGAGCGGCTGGGAATTGCATTTCAACTCACCAACATTATTCGCGACGTGAAAGAAGACGCCGCCGTAGGCCGGGTTTATTTGCCGGAAGAGGATCTGGACAAGTTTGGTGTTTCAGTCTCCGCGTTGGAATCGGTTTCCGATCCGGCACTGTTACGCCCGCTCTTGGCCATGGAGGCTGACCGCGCGCGCGAGTATTACCGCGCCGGAGAAGAACTCATACCGCTCGTCGACGAGGACAGCCAGCCCGCCCTCTGGGTGCTCATGACTATCTATCAGCGTCTGCTCGAGAAAATCGCGCTGCGTGAATACGACGTCTTCACTGGCAAAGATAAGGTCAGCCTCACCGTGCGCGAGAAACTCGGCATTCTGGCCAAAGGCTTCCTGAAACGCTTGTCCTGATGAGCGAGCGTCCTTCACAAAATTTCCGAGTAGCCATCGTTGGAGGCGGACTGGCGGGACTTGCCGCCGGGTGCGCCCTTGCGGGCAGTGGTTTTCGCGTGACTCTGTTCGAGCGTCGGCCATATCTCGGCGGGCGTGCTTCGTCGTATCAACATCCCGGCACGGGCGAAGTGGTGGACAACTGCCAGCACGTGCTGCTCGGCTGCTGCACCAACCTGATCCAGTTTTACCAACAGCTCGGCGTAGAAAACAAAATTCGATGGTACGACCGGCTGACTTTCCTCGAACCGGGCGGCCGCGCGTCGGTAATTGCGCAATCCAAGCTTCCGGCGCCTCTTCATAATGCGCCGGCTTTTATGCGCGCCGCATGTCTCGACTTATCCGACAAGCTCGCCATCGGAATGGCGATGGCGGCCTTAGCGCCCGCCCCGCCGCGAGACTCTAGAGAAAACTTTCTAACATGGCTGCGACGCCACAGCCAGACCAAGCAGTCCATCGAGCGCTTCTGGAAGCCGATCCTGGTAAGCGCATTGAATGAAGAACTGGATCGCATGTCAGTGCCCTACGCGGCACAAGTCATCCGGGAATCATTTTTGAAGTCCGCGGCGGCTGGACGGATGGGAGTTCCCACCGTGCCTTTGACCGAGCTCTACAGCGTGGCTGGAGACTACATCTCGGCGCGCGGTGGCGAGATTCGATTCCGCAGCAGCGTGGAATCTTTCGTCGCTGAGTCCGACAATGTGAAGCTGCTCGTCTCCGGCGAGGAAATGAGTTTCGATTTCACGATCTTCGCTGTACCCTTCGACGTTTTATCTAAAATACTGCCCCAGAGCTCGGCTGCCGAGCCGCTGCGGCAATCACTTTCACGATTCGAGACTTCGCCCATTACCGGCATTCATCTCTGGTTCGATCGCCAGATCACCGATCTCGATCATGCTGTTTTATTGGACCGAACTATCCAATGGATGTTCCACAAGTCGAAACTGCTCGGACGCAACGATGGCGGCAGCTATGTGGAACTGGTCGTGAGTTCTTCCAAGACTCTGATCGAGAAGTCGCGAGCGGAAATCGTCGACCTGGCACTCGCCGAGCTACGCGAATTCTTTCCCGGCGCGCGAGAAGCGAAGCTGGTGAAGTCAACAGTGATCAAGGAAGTCCACGCAACCTATTCGCCGCAGCCCGGAGTGGATGTTTACCGACCACATGCAGAAACAGTCTGGCCGAGAGTTTTTCTAGCTGGAGACTGGACCGCGACCGGATGGCCCGCCACCATGGAAGGCGCAGTCCGCAGCGGATATGTGGCCGCGGAATCTGTGGCACATGCCGCGGGAATTCGGCATGCGTCATTCCTTGTGTCGAATCTGCCCGCCTCCGGATTCATGCGGCTGTTCGGATAGCGTTAGAAGGTAGCTCTCAATTTGCTCGTGGGCCGTGGATTTCTCAAGACAATGAAAACGTCCTGGCTTCCTGACTACGCGGCCAGCAGAACAACGCCGCCTGCAACTAACAGTGCTGCCAGCCAGCGGCGGTGATCGACTCGTTCATGTAAGAACAGTTTGGCAGCGATCGCGTTGGTTATGAAAGTCAGAGAAGCTGATGCGGGCGCGATCAGGCTGACGTCGCCCCAGGACAGTCCGAAGAGCAGGCTGTAGAAGGCTGTGGTCATGGCGAGAACGCCGAGCAGAAAATTCGGATTGCGCAGCACTCGCCCCAACACGGTCAAGAGGCCGCTCTGCCGCCAGAGTTCGCCAACGTCTCCGACCTGCTTCATGGCGCGGGACAGCAGAACATCGCCGGTGGTCGACGCTAATACGATGGCCGCGATCGCGCTCCACGCGTAAGCTTGCTTCATGGCTGATTCCTCGCCGAGGCTGTCTCACAGTTTGCTTTCTGACATTTCGCCGGATTATGCGTCAGCGCTGGACCCTGCGTGACGAATCCCACCCCCGCTGAGATCAGAAGAACTCCAATCCAGCGTGAAGTGGTAACCGTCTCGTGCAGAAAAAACTTCGCGATCAGCGTGAGCAACACATAGCCCAGCGAAGTGGCGGGAAGCACATAGGTGAGATCGGCCCAGGAAAGGGCGATCATGTAGGAAGCGAAGAAGCCCAGCAAAAGGAAAATGCCCAGAGCGACCGACGGATTCAGCACGGCGAGGATCAAATCAGAAAAATGATTCAGCGAGATGCTGCCGACCTGCTTCATGCCCCGCGAGAGCAGCGAATCGCCAATGGACGCGCACAGCGTCACGCCTGCCAGCACCAGATATTTGCGAAAGGTCACGTGATCGTTTCCTGATAGATTGCGGGAAGGCGATCTGAAGTGCAGAACTTCCTAACAAGTCTGTGAAGGTAGGCGCCGAAAACAGAGTGCATGGGTCCTTCGCTCCGGCGCAGTACGATAGTGTTGGCTTTCTATGCGGTGCCCGACTATGTCCTTGGCGAGTTGCTGATAAAGCTCGTCAGGCTTTTGCCGGCGCGACTGCGGCCGCGGAATCGTCCTTCTCGCGTTTGTCCTTTACCCATTTGGTTCGCATGGAGCGCACTTTTAAGAACGTCTTGGCCTCGTGGTAGAGGCGTTTACGGTCCGTCGCGTTGAAGGCAGCTTTTCGCAGGATGCGGAATACGGCCTTGGGCCGAAAATAATATTCGTCGTAAAAGCGGTGCACGGACTCGAGAATTTCCTCCGCCGGCAAGCCCGGATACTGAATGTGAGCCAGTTGGTGGCCGCCCTCATCCACCATCTTGTTGTCGCCGACCATGAAGCCGTTTTTCACCGCGTAGTCGTAGAGTTCGGTCCCAGGGTAAGCATGGGCCACCGAAACTTGAATCGTCTCGACGTCGAGCTCTTTGGCGAACGCGATGGTTTTGTTAATGGTCTCGTGACTTTCACCCGGCAGGCCTAGGATGAAGTCGCCATGAACCACCAAGCCCAGCTTGTGACAATCCTTGGTGAACTGGCGGGCGCGCTCGATGGTCGCGCCTTTTTTGATGTTCTTCAGAATTTGCTGGTCGCCGGATTCGTAGCCAACGATCAGCAGACGACAGCCCGCGTCCTTCATCGCCTTCAGAGTTTCGTAATCCGTCGTCACTCGCGAAGTGCAGGACCAGGTGAGCTTCAGAGGTTTCAACTTGGCGCAAAGCTCGACAGTCCGCGCTTTCTGAATGTTGAAGGTGTCATCGTCGAAGAAAAATTCTCTTACATTCGGCCAATAATCTTTGGCGGCTGCCATCTCACGAGCTACGTCGTCAGTGGAGCGTTTTCGCCACGGGTGACCGCTCAAAGTCTGCGGCCAAAGGCAAAACGTGCATTGCGCCGGGCAACCGCGAGTGGTGTACAGGGATACGTACGGGTAGAGCAAGAACGGGACGTTGTATTTGGTCACGTCCAAGTCGCGGCGATAGATTTCGGTCACATGGGGCAGGGAATCGAGATCCTGGATCTCAGGACGGTCCGGAGTATGCACCACCGATCCATTTTTCAGGTATGAGATACCCAGGATTTCTTCCAGCGGCTTGCCGTGAGCGAATTCGTAAACCGCGTAGTCGAACTCTTTGCGCACCACGAAATCGATTTCAGTACAATCCTTGAGCGACCTTTCGGGCAACACGCTGACGTGCGGTCCGACGAACGCGATCTTGATCTTGGGATTGACCTCGCGCATCTTTTTTACCAGCCGAATGTCACCGGGAAAGCCGGGGGTGCTGGTAAACAGCACAAGGAACTCATAATCGCCGGCGATCTTAATGGTCTCTTCCGCTGATACGTGATGCGAAGGGGCATCGAGCAGGCGCGATCCCTCGAGCATTCCGGCAGGGTAAGCCAGCCAAACCGGATACCAATACGACTCAATCTCGCGAGTAGCTGGCCAACGCGAACCGGCTCCTCCGTCGAAATTCTCGAAGGACGGCGGATTCAGAAACAAAGTTTTTAATGGCATATTTGTGTGTGTCTCAATATTAACATCTCAGGGCGCGTTGCGCTGCACCCAGGTACCCGCGATGGCAACGATAGGCCGACCGATCAATCTCTGATAAGTGTATGCAAAATCAGTCTAATAGCTGGCCGCCCCCCAGGCAAAGCGCATTCGGCGAACGGATAGTTTGATGCATCCAACAGCGAAAGTGGACCTTCAGTTGGATGTGACCTGTCGCGAGATCCCCTATTCTTGATTTTTACTTGCCGACTCCCACCCAATCTTCTAATTCTCCGGTAACTCGGAGCAGGCCGATGCGGGCACGTTGGAGCTCGAAATTCGTGTCCTGCAGCGCGTCGTAACGCTCGTTGACTTGATTGCGGACATCGTCCAAATCGTGAAGAGTCGCGCTGCCGGAGTCGACGCGGGTCTGCGTGGCGTCCAGATCGGATTTCGCGATTTGATATTCCAGGTCGACGACTTGTTGGGCCGCCGAAAGTTGCTCGACCGAACGTTGCAGTTTCAACGTCTGTTCCGAAACCTGATTCTTAGTTGCCTCCACATCCTTTCGCGCGTGCAACGCGGTTGCATCGGCGGCTTGCGCGTGCGCGTGCTGCGACGGATTCAAGAAAGGAAATCGGATTTCCACTCCGACGGTGGCATTGTTCGACTGGAAGCTTCCCGCCCGGAAAAAATTCTGGTAATTGTTGAAGGTAGCCAGCAATGCATACTGCGCCGCGAAATCGATGCTCGGCAACATGGCACGATGTTCGCCGCGCGCGCGAAAAGCAAAAGCGGTAGCGCGGATGTCGGCAATTTGGATCAACGGGCTTTGCTGCGCCGCCTTAGCCGCTAAATCGTCTTCTGGTTTCACTTCCGGCAACTCTGGAATGGATTCGGGCGCAGTCTCGATTGCAGTTGCGGGCAGGCCGGTCAATTGCGAAAGCCGGTTGCGCAGCACATCGATTGCGCCTTGCGCCTGCGAAATGTGCAAGTAGACGCGAGCCGCATTGAGGCGCGCCTGGTTGCGGACCAACGGTGTGTCCACGCCCGCCAGAACCCGCTTATTGACGAGTTGCTCCATTTTGAGCGCGTCCTCGTAATCGTGGCTCAAGTGGCCCATGAGCTTTTCCCACTTGCTGAGTTCGGCATAACTTAAAACCGTGTCTTGAATCACCTGCTGGCGTTGGTCTTTTGTCTGGACAGTGCTTTCCTGCCACTCCGCTTTGGCCGCGCGGACGAAATCGCGCAATGAGGGGTTGATTAACGCCGACTGTGCGGTCGTGTTAACGATCGAAGGCGCGGAACCTTCCAGGCTCAGCGGATAACCATACGACTTGCCCAGGCCCGAACCGACAGTCAATTGCGGCAAATATTGATTGCGGGCTTCGTGATAGGAGGCAAAGGCACGCTGCTCATCGATCTGGGAAGCCTGCATCGTCGTGCTGTGGGCGAGCGCCAACTCGACAGCTCGCTTGAGAGGTATTTGCTCGGCCGCGAGAATTCCGCTGGAAGAGATCAGGAATATACCCAGAAAAAACAAAACCGACAGGCGCGATGGATCAGGTTTCATGTCTTCATCCTCAAGAAAAGTCGTAACACTCGTGATTGTAAATGAGCGTGGAGCTAGGCCACACTTGCGGCAGGAATGTCCCTCTCGACGAAAGTCGATTTTACAATTGTGGAACACTCAGCACGACGCGAGTGCGGGAAAGCCAGAAAACCAGTAAACTTTGTTTCATGTCACTGTTGAAAAAGGTCGCGATTGTCGTGGTGGCGTGGGTTGTCTGCGTCCTGGTCTACCTTGAATTTTTTAACCGGGCTCGATGAGGCCGCCAGGGCCGGGCTCTGCCCCCTCGCCCGTCGGCGAGATTTTAATTCGCAGGGACCAGAACCCAAATCCGCAGCCAGCCCAAAGATAGAACCTCACTTCATCAACTGCAAGGCCTGCGTCAAGTCTGCCTTGAGATCGTCGACGTCTTCCAAACCGATGTTCAAGCGTACGATGCGATGACCGTAGTCGGGACGGTTTTGCGTGAAGTGAAAATCGTACGCGACCGCGAGGCTGGTCACGCCTGCCCAACTGTATCCAATTTTGAAAAGCTCCAATGCATCCACAAATCCTACAATTTGCGGCTTGACGAAGTGCCGCT
>JBEKGG010000201.1:0-7784 GCA_050012915.1 Terriglobales bacterium
TCCAAGCCAAATGTAGTCTATGCCAACATCGAAGCGGAAAAAGGCCGCGGCCTGTATCGCTCCGACGACGGCGGCTCCAACTGGACCAAACTCGACGCCAGCAACTACATGGTGTGGCGTCCATTTTATTTCGGAAACTTAATTGTCGATCCCAAAGACGAAAATAAGATTTTCAAACCCGATCTAATCCTGCTGCTCAGTAATGACGGCGGAAAAACTTTCAACGTGGTTTCGAGTTCGGCCCATGGCGACTTTCACGATGTCTGGATCAATCCAAAAAATCCAAACATTGTAATCGCCGGCGACGATGGCGGTCTGTGGCGCAGCGAAGATGGTGGCAATCGCTGGAAACACCAGATGAACCTGCCGGTTTCGCAGTTCTATCACGTCAGCACCGACAACGCCGATCCCTACCACGTCTACGGCGGCTTGCAGGACAACAGTTCCTGGGTGGGCGACTCGTCGTATCCCGGTGGCGTGACCAACTCGCGCTGGGAAAACATGTTCGGCGGCGACGGCTTCTGGATGTTCGAGGATCCCTCCGATCCCGACTATCTCTACGCCGAAGCGCAAGGCGGCGAAATTGGGCGAGTGAATCGTTACACGCATGAGACTCGCGATCTACATCCCTGGCCGAATTACGGCGAAGGCAAGCTGCGATTCAATTGGAATACTCCCATTCACATGAGCCCCACCGAAAAAGGAACCATCTATATCGGCGCCCAGTTCCTTTTCCGCTCACGCGATCACGGGCAGTCGTGGGACCGCATCTCTCCCGACCTCACCACCAACGATCCTGAGAAACAGAAGCAGGAAGAATCCGGCGGAGTCACCATCGACAACTCTTCGGCCGAGATGCACACCTCGATTTATTCCATCTCCGAGTCGCCGAAGAACGGGCAGATCATTTGGGTCGGCACCGACGACGGCAACGTGCAGATCACTCGGGACGGAGCGAAGACCTGGACGAACGTAGTCGCCCACGTCAACGGACTGGGCCAGAACTCCTGGGTCTCGACCATCGAGGCCAGCCGCTTCGACGAAGCGACTGCTTACGCCACATTCGACCGGCACACCTTCGGCGACATGAAGCCGTACGCCTTCAAGACCACGGATTATGGCCAGACCTGGACCGCCCTTGCGGCGCAAGAGAGCGGCGTTCGCGGTTACGCGCACGTGATTAAAGAGGATACGGTCGATCGCAACGTGCTCTTCCTCGGCACCGAGTTCGGCCTCTGGATCTCCGTGGATGGCGGCCTGCACTGGGCGCAATATAAAGGAAGTGATTTCCCCGCGGTCCCGGTCGATGACATCGTCATCCAGGCCCGCGAGTCGGACCTGGTTCTCGCCACGCATGGCCGCGGAATATGGATTGTCGATGACATCTCGCCGCTGCGCACCCTGACTCCGGAGATGATGAGCAAAGATGCGACGCTGATTCCGGGTCGGCCTTCGATTCAGTACTTCGACGTCAACGGAGGATGGCCGGAAGGCGACGAAACATTCCTGGGACGGAATCGCCCGACCGACGCGCAGATCACCTATTACCAAAAAGGCCGTCACATCTTCGGCGATTTGAAGATCGAAGTTCTTGATTCGGATGGCAAGCTTGTCGACACCGTGGCGGCCAGCAAGCATCGTGGGCTGAACCGCACCGGCTGGGGCATGCGCGTGAAGCCGCCTGCGGTCGCTCCGGCGGCGACGGCGTTGTTTGAGGCGGCGCAAGGGCCGCGCGTTTTGCCGGGCACTTACACGGTAAAGCTCACCAAGGGAGATCAAACCTACACCGAGCAGTTGAACGTTGCCATCGACCCGCGGGCGAAATATTCCGTCGACGAGCGCAAGGCCCAATTCGATCTCTCGATGAAGGTCTATAAAGAACTGGAGCACATGACCTTTGCCGTGGAGGCGATCGAGGGAGTGCGCGACGCGGCCAACGCGCGCGCTTTGAAGCTCTCGGAAAAAGATCCGCTGGAAAAGCAACTGCTCCAACTCGCCGCCGATTGCGATACGCTGCGTTCCAAAATTGTAGCCACGAAAGAAGGCGGCATGATTACCGGCGAAGAACGCATCCGCGAGCACCTCGGCCAGCTTTACGGCGCTATCACCAGCTACGACGGCAAGCCTACCGATTATCAGGTAGCGCGTACCGAGTCGCTCGGCCACGAACTGCAGGACGTGGTCGACGACTTCCAGAAGCAAGCTCTGAAGGCGCTGCCCGCCATCAACTCTAGCCTGAAGAAAAAGAAGCGAGAACCGATCCTCGTGCTCAGTGAAACTGATTGGCAGAAGAAGAACGAATCCTCCGCCGCAGCAGGCTCAGGCATGCGCGCTCGCCAGTCACAGCCTTGGGAGAGAGACTAATTTGTGTAGAAATACGGATGCCGCCCTGGGCTGTCTACGGCCCCGCAGCGCCATCGCTTCCTCCGGTGCTCAATCTCTCCCTCCGAAATAATCTTTGTCGGGTTCCACCATTGGCCATGGGGTCGCCCTCGACAGGCTGTGACAAATTCTGAATGAAGAAAGTGGGGTTTCGAGTGTATCCCTTGCGTTCACCCGATCCCACACCAACCCCCGATACATTCCCGTCCCGAATCGCTGCCCGTAGAGGCTCCCGAAATGCCTTGGGACACTTTTTCCCGGCGCCTTCCGTTAACCCCGTCAATGAAAGCCGGGGACACTACGACCTGAGGGGATTTTGTTACACACCCCGCACCGACTTTCTGGCGCTGAGTTGGGATGCTGCGTGAGATTCGGTTGGCCGCATACATTTGACACGGCGGTTTAACAGCGCTATTAAATTTCGGTAGATTTGCGACGCCCATACGAGGGCTTCCTCGCATTCTGGGTACCGACGACACATAGGTTCGTAAACTCAGGGTCAAAATCCTTTCACAGTGTTGCGAATTGCCGATGCGGGTGTAGACTTGGTCCCGCTTCTTGAGTTCAGAGGAGATTCGTATGAAACACCTCCTGACTCTTTCGCTACTGCGGGAAAACTGATGGCGCTAACCCAGAGGCGGGCCTGCTGTTCGGCATCGATGGGACTCTATACGGCACTACATCTTCCGTCTACGATTCACAGTATGGTGGCACCGTGTTCCAGATCACTCCCTGACAAATTCGATTTCGATCCCCAGCACGATTCCCAAAATCGTTTTCTCGCGCTTGGGTGTCGCCTGCGTAGTCTAACTGCCAATTGAGGGAAGAAGACAATACAAGCCGTTTCTCATGGAAGGCGATAACACGTTTTGACCCACTGGTGGCGGAGGACTGTCACTCGGATCCGTAGGACTTCGGCGGCAGCAGAAGTTGGATGCCAAAATAACCGACGAAATTCGATTGATTAGGGCTGGCGGGTTCGAGGCTGCGTCCTGCCATTAGAAGGACGATCACAGGGCGATGGATTTTGTAGCGTGCACCCCATTCTAAAGTTGGCTGGTTGCTGGACGGATGAAACGCGCCTTGAGAATAAAACTCTACGTCCATTTCCAGTTTTGAAGTGAAGTCGTGGCCTATCACGAGCCCGCCCAGCCATCCGTCCGGGCCTTTGCGGACGAACTGATAACCGACCTCCCAATTCACATCAACGGGGCCAAATTTTTTAGAAAATTCCACAGGTAACAGGAAGGACTCGGTCGCGGGAGTGATTCCGCGACGAACCGCGTCGTTGGGATTGTTGAGGAAAAGTTGTGGGAAGATCGAGATGGCGAACCCCGATTCACCAGCATCATAGAAACGCCACTTGACGCCAGGATTCGATTGACCGAGGCCAAACCTAGCTGTGGATTGGGGATGTACGACTCGCAACCATGCATTCTCGTATGTGAGCTGAATACGATCGCCGACGCCGAAATTGATGTCCACGTCGGGAGTGTGCGAGACGGACTGATTGCTATATAAGAACGGCATGTAGCCTAGGTTAATTTCCCAGTTGAGGTTGCCGGGAGTGCCCGGATCGTTGGTGTAATATGGCGGTCCTCCTTGAGCGAACGCGGCGGCGGCAGACACGGACACAAGTATGCCGACCAGAGTTCGCAACATCGCCGAAAGGGTCATGGACGGAAAAAGCACGGTGCGAATCGGATTAAGCCTGATTCCAACTCGCTTCAACCTTCGAGAATACAAAAGAAAATATATATCACAATGGCCTTTTGGTCCTGGGCTGCACTCTGAGTGATCGCATTGCTCGGGGACTTCGCTTCCGAATTGCGATAAAGTCATAGGCATGAGAATGCGAACCGGCGCACGAATTTCTTGTGTCTTTCTGCTTGCCACGCTGGCATTTGCTGCGGCGGGCGCAGCGAATTACAAAGTCGTCAAAACATGGAAGCTCGGTGGCGATGGCGGATGGGATTACCTGACCTCGGACAGCGAGGGGCATCGCTTGTTCATTGCGCGAGCTACTCGGGTGATGGTAGTTGATACCGAATCGGGGAAGCTGGTGGGTGAAATTCCGGACACCATGGGCGTGCATGGGGTCGCGCTGGATTACGGGATTGGGCGCGGATTTACCAGCAATGGCCGTGAAGATACGGTAAGCGTTTTTGATTTGAAGTCGCTGGCTGTTGAAAAAAAGATCAAGGTTGGCAGCGGGCCGGACGCGATTCTGTATGATCCATTTTCAAAGCGCATCTTCACCTTCAACTCGAAGAGTCATGACACGACGGCAGTGGATGCTTCCGAGGGAACGCTCGTGGGCAAGATCGAGCTGGGCGGGAAGCCGGAATTTGCTGCGGCGGACGAAAAGGGCACCGTGTTTGTGAATATTGAAGACACGTCGGAACTGGTGGCCTTCGATTCGCAGAAGCTCGTGGTGAAGTCGCGCTGGAAGTTGACGGGCTGTGAAGAGCCGACGGGGCTGTCAATCGATCGGAAAAACCGCCTGCTGTTTGCTGGCTGCGGAAACAAGAAGATGGCTATAGTGGATGCGAACAATGGGACGGTGGTCGCAAGTCCCACCATCGGCGAGGGATGCGATGCCACCAGGTTCGATGCCGATCTGGGGCTGGCATTCGCGTCAGCCGGAGACGGCACGATCACGATAATTAAGGAAGATGGGAACGGCAAATTTAGCGTAGCGCAGACGGTGACTACCCAGAAGGCAGCACGCACCATGACGCTCGACGCAAAGACGCATCAGCTTTTTACCGTCACGGCGAACGTGGGACCGCGTCCGGAAAGGAAAGTCGAGCCGGATTCGTTCGTTGTTCTGGTGGTGGAAGCGGCGCAGTAGGCCCGGACGATCGGCGGGCCGCGCGGGTAGCGTCGAAGGTGGTGAAGGCGTCTCTAGCACCCACGAATCCGTCAGCCACACCGCTCGCGTCGCAGATCAGCTTCTGGCGTACTTCACTAACTTATTTCGGAAGTGAGCGAAGTTGATCACTTCTTGGTACTGTTTTACGGTATTGTTCCTTGGTCGCAAAAATCGAAATTCAATCAGCGGTTAGCGTCGGAAGGCCTGACCTGCGGACCATTCACGACAAGGAGAATCAATGAGCAGCAAGTTAAACTGTTGTGCGAGGGCATGTGCTCTCTTCTTATTTATGGCAGCAATGGCGGTTACCCTGCCGGCGCAGACCTTTAAATCAATTGCCAGCTTTGACAACACAGACGCCGCCTTGCCCTGGGCGACGCTGATCCAGGGCAGCGATGGGAATTTCTACGGGACAACACAAAACGGGGGAAACACTGCCTGCAACTTGGGTTGTGGCACGATCTTCAGAATCACCCCGAGTGGCAAGCTGACCTCGTACAGCTTCGACGGAACCAACGGCTCCCAGCCTTACGCTGGGTTGGTCCAAGCCGCGGACGGCGACTTTTATGGTGTAACCACCAGTGGCGGAGTGAGCGGTCTGGGGACGGTCTTCAAGTTCACCCCAACCGGCGGGCTGACCACGCTTTACAGCTTCGCCGCAGCCACGGGTTACGCTCCACTAGGAGGCCTGACCCTGGCTAGCGACGGCGATTTCTATGGAACCGCTTCAAGCGGTGGTCCGAACACCGGTCAATGCAGCCCCGGTTGTGGCACCATCTTCAAGATAACTTCGAAGGGAAAATATACGACGATACACAACTTCAACGGCATCCCGGATGGCGGTGCCCCCCTCGCTACCATGGTCCAAGCCCCGGACGGAACGTTTTACGGGACGGCATCAGCGTTAGGGAACGCGGGTAGTTACGGTACGGTCTTTACCATCACGCCAAAAGGAAAATATACGGTGGTCCACCAGTTCAACAATACCGACGGCGCTTATCCATTCGGCGGACTGATCTTCGGCACTGATGGGAACCTCTACGGTCAAACAGATCTCGGGGGAGCCTCCGACTACGGAGCTTTCGGTACGGTTTACAAGATGACCCCAAAGGGCAAGGTCACGACGTTGCATAGCTTCGAACAAACCGATGGTGACAATCCTATTTCAAACCTGGTTCAGGGCACGGATGGGAATCTGTACGGTACTGCGGCCTACGGCGGCAAGTACCCAAACTATGGCACACTCTTCAAAATTACGACCACTGGGAAGTTCAAGACGCTGCACAACTTTGACAGCAAGGACGGCTCCTATCTGTACGCCGGGCTGGTTCAAGGCACGAATGGGAAATTTTACGGGGCAACTTACGCCGGCGGCTCGAGCACTGCCTGTCCATATGGCTGTGGCACGGTCTTCAGCCTGTCTGTGGGTCTGGGGCCGTTCGTGGAAACGCAACCCAATTCTGGCAAGGTGGGAGCAGCGGTTAGAATTTTGGGAACGGATCTGACAGGCGCGACCAGTGTCACCTTTAACGGTACGGCGGCGGAGTTTAAGGTCATCTCGAAATCGGAAATCGAGACCACTGTGCCGTCAGGCGCGACCACAGGTACGGTTGGCGTGAAGACAGCCAAGAACACGCTAAACAGCAATGTTATGTTCCGGGTGACGAAGTAACACTTGAAGTAACACTTAAAGATGTTCGGAATTAGACAGAGGCCGCCCAATATCTGGGCGGCTTTTCTTTTCTAACGATCGGAATCTTCCATGGTCGGAGGTGGGTTGGGATAGCCATAGGGGGAAAAAAGCGTCGAATCCCGAAACATATTTCCGGGATTCGACGCTATTGGTCACGCCGTTAGAACGGAAGTCTTACGCCGCTCGCCGGGATTTCTTCTTGGCTTGCGGCTCTTCGTCCGCCTCGTTAGCTACGTCACCCCCGTTCGCCTTCGAGTTGATATCTGACGCCAAGTCGGTCAGCTTCTCGTCGGTTTCCTTTTCCTCTTCGAGGGTCTCGTCGAGGAGGGTGACGTGTTCCGATTCTCCGAGCACCTTCGCAAAAGCACTCACCGTTCCATAGCCAGCCATTTCATAATGCTCGACTCGTTGTGCGGCTCCAATCAACGCCGCGTCGAGTAGCTCGCCATCATATTCTTCAATGGCTTCGCTGCCCTCTTCAATCAGGCCTTCCATCCCCTTGCATTTCTTGCCCTTGGGACTTTCGCCGAGTTGCTGGAAGATGGTCTCGAGGCGCTGTACATGACCTTTGGTCTGCTCCAGGTGCTCCTCAAAACCGGCTCGTAAATCGGGTGAAGTCGCGGCCTTCGCCATTTTCGGCAAAGCCTTAACCAATTGGTTCTCTGCGCTATAGAGATCCTTGAGTTCGTCGATATAAAGGTCCTTCAAAGTTTCAACTGCCATGATCTGCTCCTTGGTGCGAAGTATTAGCAGTCCTAGGATGCAGTCGGGCGGTGCGGGGTTTTCATTTGATAGGTGCAAATCCACTCGGGCAAATTCCGTCCGGTTCATCAC
>JBEKGG010000202.1:0-7780 GCA_050012915.1 Terriglobales bacterium
ATGAGTTGCTTGACGCCGGCATTAACGATTGGGGAGGAATCTCGCCTTTGACGCCGGATTTCATCAATCCCGAGAAACCTTGGCCGCACCTGGAACAACTGAAGTTACGAACCGAAGCGAAAGGATATGTTCTGCGCCAGCGTTTACCGGTTTATCCTGAGTTCGTGCCAGGCGTGATTAAAGAGTCGGGATTGCTAGCGGAGAAAGTTAAGGCCGCGATCGATAGCGAAGGCTATGCCCGGAGGCCCGCGTGATCGTCGTGCTCACCGGCGGCACGGGAGGCGCAAAGTTCGTCGAGGGCCTCAGGCAAGTTGCGTCTGCCGACAAACTCACCTTCATCGTAAATACTGGCGACGATCTGGAATGGTGGGGATTGTATGTTTCTCCCGACCTGGATTCGATCACCTACGCGTTGGCCGGCCTGCTCAGCAAGGAGCGCGGGTGGGGCGTAAAGGGTGACACGTTCTTCTGCCTGCAGGCGATGGGAGAATTGGCCGAGCCCATCTGGTTTCATGTAGGCGATCGCGATCTCGCGGTTCATCTGCTGCGCTCGAAATTTCTGGCGCAGGGAAAAACCCTGACCGAAGCCACGACCGCAATTTGCAACAAGCTGGCTGTACAATCTCGAATTTTGCCGATGAGCAACTCGCGAGTTGAAACCAGGATAGACACGCCCGCGGGCGATCTCAGCTTCCAGGAATATTTCGTACAGCGCTGGTATCAGGACCCGGTCAAATCGATTCGCTTCGCCGGCGCCACTGACGCTGAGCCCGCGCCCGGGGTAGTCGATTCCATCATGTCCGCCAGCGCCGTGATTCTGGCTCCAAGCAATCCCTCGACTAGCATCGGCCCCATCCTCGCTGTCGCCGATATTCGAGAAGCCTTGCGACAAACCGGCGCTACTGTAGCCGCCATCAGCCCGATTGTGAACGACGCGGCAGTGTCGGGCCCGGCCGGCGCTTTAATGGCGGCACAAGGATTGCCTGTCTCGATCGCCGGAGTAGCGAAGGCTTACGAGGATTTTCTGGATATTCTGATTGCGGATGTGCGCGACCTGGAAGCGGCCAAGAAGCTGGATCGACCAGGGCTGCGCGTACACTGCACCAACACCATCATGCGCACGGTGGACGACAAAGCCAAATTGGCGCGAACCGTTCTTGCACTTATGAGCGCGGAAAATGCTCGCGCCGCGGACCCGTCATGATCCTTGTTCCTGTCAAAAGTCTAGCGAATGCCAAGCAGCGCCTGGCGGCGGTGCTCGATCAACCGGCTCGTACCCAACTGGCGCAGGCTATGCTTTTCGACGTGCTGGAAACGCTGGGCACGTGGGCAATCCGGCCCGAGGTCGGCATCGTGACCAGCGACCCATTTGCAATCGAATTGGCACGGCGATTTGAATTTCAGGTCATTCCTGACAACGCGAATCGTAGCGAGACCGACGCAATAGAAATGGCGACGAGGTGGTGCGAGTCTCGCGGGGTAGACAGCACATTGGTCATTCCCGGTGACATTCCGCTAATTAATTCTTTGGAGCTCGAACAAATTTTGGGGGCCGCGCCGGTTGAGGGTTCCGTACTCGCTCCGGCCGCGGACGGACGTGGCACAAACGCGGCCTGGCAGCGTCCCGCGGGATTATTCCCTTTGCGTTTTGGAAACGATAGCTTCAAACCGCATTTAGCGGCGGCGCGCGCCACACAGAAACCATGCGTGGTTTTGTCGCTTCCCGGCATTGCTCTCGACATCGATAACCCTTCTGACTTGCGCCAACTCGCAGAAGCTCCCGGCGAAACCCGCGCCCAGAGGTTGGCGCGGCAGTGGGACCTGACTGACTTTTCTCGGGCAGCGAATGAGTAGCACGAAAACGCACGCAAAGTTCGGTAGCGCATTCTCAACATAAGCCTTGTGTTCAACCCATCGCCATATTTTTTCGTACACTAGCATGCATACGGTTGCGCATGGCATTCGATCAATCCCGTGAGTTGCGCATCATCCCCGTTTCTTTGGCAGATGAAATTCGCCCGGGCGATTCGCTCGCAGACAAACTTCTGCAAGCGATGCGGCATCCGAAGCTGTTGTTGAAAAAAGGCGACATCCTGATCGTGAAACACAAAATCGTATCCAAAGCGGAAGGCCAACTTGTTCCACTCGAAAAAATAAAACCTTCCGCCAGTTCTCGTACGTGGGCGCGGCGTTACAATCTGGACGCGCGCGTAACTGAAGTGGCTGTGGCGGAGAGTAAACGAGTGGTGCGCCGCAAGCGCGGAGTTCTGATCACGGAAACGCGCCACGGCTTCGTCTGTGCCAATAGCGGAGTGGACGCATCGAATGTCGATGGCGGTCGCCATGCGCTTCTGCTACCCAAAGATCCGGACCGTTCCGCGGACCGACTCCATCGCGAACTGAAAAAACGCTTGAAACTTTCTGTTCCTGTCATCATCACTGACAGTTTTGGACGCCCGTGGCGTGAGGGTCTCACGGAAGTTGCGATTGGCGTCGCCGGGATGCAAGCCTTGCATGATTATCGCGGAGATCGCGATCCTCATGGTTACCCGCTGCGGGTCACGATAGAGGCAGTCGCCGACGAATTGGCTTGTGCCGCTGGCCTGGTCTGCGGCAAGCTAGCTCGCACGCCAGCGTGTATCATTCGAGGATTCGGTTACCGGTCGGGGCCGGGGCGAGCTCGGGACTTGATTCGACCGGCGGCAACCGATTTGTTTCGTTGATGCAGCTTTTTTCGAGGAGAATTTATGGCCCGCGCTCTCACCCAGCCCGAATTGCAGAACTTTCCAGCGCTCGATTGGTCGAACATCGCGCCTCGTGTCAGTGGCGGCGTACGCACTGCGCTGGAGCAAGCGCTGGAAAGCTTGGACGGCGGCGTGCTCACGCGCGAACAGTGCTCGTTGCTGGCGAGCGTCGATGGCGACGACCTCCTCGGCTTGCTCGTTGCCGCCGATACTTTGCGCCGCGAGTTAGTGGGAAACATCGTTACGTATGTCGTAAACCGAAATATTAATTTCACCAACGTGTGCTTTGTTGGCTGCAAATTCTGCGCCTTCAGCCGCGGGGCACGCGAATCCGATGCATATTTCCTAAGCCTTGAGCAAATGGCCGAGAAGGCAACGGAAGCCTGGAAAATCGGCGCCACCGAAGTTTGCATTCAAGGCGGACTGCCGCACGGCCTGCCTCCGTTTCACTACCGCGACATTCTGCGCGCCGTAAAGCAAGCGGTTCCGGGCATACACATTCATGCTTTTTCGCCCATGGAGATCGTTTACGGCGTCGAACTGACTGGCATGCCGCTCGAAGATTATCTGAAAATGCTCCGCGACAATGGCCTCGACACGCTGCCCGGAACCGCGGCCGAAATCCTCGACGACGACGTCCGCTTCGTACTTTCGCGCAACAAGCTTTCCACCGAGCAATGGAAGCAAGTCATCCGCACAGCGCACAGGTGCGCCATTCGCAGCACTTCCACGCTGATGTATGGACACGTGGAATCTCCCGAGCACTGGGTTAATCAGCTTTTATTGTTTCGCGAAATTCAGGAGGAGACCGGCGGGTTCACCGAGTTCGTTCCGCTGGGTTTCGTCCATCAAAATACTTTGCTCTTCCAACAGGGAATCGCGCGATCTGGGCCCACGCTGGCGGAACATCTCAAGATCCACGCCTTGGCGCGAGTTCTACTCGCCGGAGCCATCAACAATATTCAAGTGTCGTGGGTGAAACTGAACCGCGAGTTGTCTCAGCTTTGCTTGCACGCCGGCGCCAATGACTATGGCGGAACGCTGATGGAAGAAAACATTTCTCGCGAAGCTGGCGCCACCGCTGGCCAGTACACCAGTCCCGAGGATTTTCAATCGCTCATTCTGGAAGCCGGACGCATCCCCGCAGAACGCAACACCGTCTACACGCGAATCAATCTCAAGCTGCAGCCCGATGCACTGACTGCGGAAGAGTCGCTGGAACCCGAGTACGCATAAAGAATCGCATGACGGCAACCTCATGAGCACACCTCGGCCCATCGCGATTCTCGGAGGCACTGGCCCCGAAGGATTCGGTCTGGCTCTGCGCTGGGCCCAAGCCGGTGAAACGGTGATCGTCGGATCGCGAGACGCGACGCGTGCCCAGGATGCGGTTGAAAAAATCAAGCAGAGAGTTCCTGGCGCGAACATTTCCGGCAGTGAAAACATTGCGGCCTGCGCCGCTGCGGATCTGCTCGTACTCACGATTCCTTTCGATGGTCACGCCGCTTTGCTGAAGCAAGTCAAGCCTGCGATTCGTCCGGGCAGCATCGTAATTGATACGACTGTGCCTTTAGCCGCAAGCGTGGGCGGCCGCGCCACGCGCACACTTGGCGTCTGGCAAGGCTCGGCCGCTCAGGAGACTGCGGAACTCGTGCCCAAAGGGATTTCGGTTGTCGCCGCTTTTCACAACGCGGGAGCTGAACTGCTCAATGGCGATGGTCCGGTAGATTGCGATGTGATTGTGTGCAGCGATGATCCGAATGCGATCAAGGTCGTGCGCAATCTGGCTGCAAAAATTCCTGGCATTCGGGCCATCGACGGCGGCAAACTGGAAAATGCGCGCATCGTGGAACAGATTACAGCCTTGCTGATCGGCCTCAACATCCGGCATAAAGGCCACTCCGGAATTCGCATCACCGGCTTGCCGCCGGCAGCATACGAAGTGTAGCGCCGGTCGTTTCAACTCATGAGCGATTCACCCGACACTCGTCCAGCCATCGAGTTCCGAAACGTCTGCTATCGCTTGGGAGGCAATGGCGACGCGGCCCGGACGCTACTCCACGATCTCAACCTCGAAGTGCAACGCGGAGAGACTTTAGTCCTGTTGGGACGCAGCGGCTCCGGCAAGACGACAACTCTCAAACTGATCAATCGCTTGCTGACGCCGAGCGAAGGCGAGCTTCGTGTCGATTCGCGACCAATTGACGAATGGGATGTCATCCGTCTTCGCCGCATGATCGGCTACGTAATTCAGGACGTTGGACTCTTTCCACATTTCACTGTCGAGCGCAACATCGGCCTGGTTCCGAAGATTGAGAAGTGGCCCGCCGATCGAATTTCTAAACGGGTTGACGAGTTGCTGCAACTGGTCGGGCTCGATCCTGAGATCGCCTTGCGTTATCCTCGCGAGCTTTCCGGAGGGCAGCGCCAGAGAGTCGGTGTGGCACGGGCTCTAGCGGCCGATCCGCCCATTCTTTTAATGGACGAACCCTTCGGCGCGCTCGACCCTATCACCCGCGCCGAACTGCAACGCGAGTTCCTCGACTTGCAGAAGCGGCTGCGCAAGACAGTCGTCTTCGTCACTCACGACTTGCGCGAGGCCCTCTTACTTGGCACCCGCATCGCATTGATGGAAGCTGGCCGCCTGGTCGTCGTGCAAACGCCCAAGGAGTTTCTCGCTTCCAAGGAACCGCTGGCTTCCGCTTACAAAGACGCCTTCGGCTCCGGCTTGTGAGTTTAACGGAGGGTGGACGTCCCGCCCGTCGCCGGGCGAAGCTCGGTCAGTTTTTTGAAACGAATAGCAGTTATAGAGAGCAACCATGAACCTCTACCAATTCATGCTGCAGAATCACACCGAAGTCCTCGAACTCACGCTCGAGCATTTGTGGCTGGTTGGAATCTCGACTGTGCTCGCTGTGCTCGTCGGAATTCCGCTCGGCATCCTGATCACGCGGTGGCCCGCGCTCAACAAACCGGTGCTCGGGGGCGCCAACATTATTCAAACCATTCCCAGCCTCGCTCTGTTCGGATTCCTTTTGCCTGCGCCCTGGATCGGCGAACGAGCCGACCGCATTGCGATTCTCGCGCTTGCCCTCTACGCGCTGCTGCCCATGATTCGCAACACGTATGTTGGCATCAAAGGCGTGGATCGGGCTGTCATCGAGGCTGGACGCGGCATGGGTCTGACCGATCTCCAGCTACTTTTTCAAGTCGAACTCCCACTGGCTCTGGGAGTCATCATCGCCGGTGTTCGGGTAGCCACGGTGATTTCAGTCGGATTGGCGACTATCGCCGCCGCCATCGGGGCTGGCGGTTTGGGAGAATATATTTTTCGCGGTCTCGCCATGGTGAACAATCAAGTCATTCTCGCCGGCGCGATCCCGGCTGCCGTCATGGCTCTACTGGCCGACTTTAGCCTGGGATGGCTGGAAAAACGCTTTGGCCACAGCTAACTCTGTCATCGTGCGCAACGCGATTAAGCCAGCAGAATACACGGATTCTCGCTGAGCCAAGCATGACAATGGTTTGGCGGACGCAACTATGATCCAAAGAATCACCACGCTGATCCTGATCTCGATGCTCATGACCGCCTGTGGCCCATCGCGCGCAAATCTGATTGTTGTCGGCTCCAAGAATTTCACCGAACAGCTCATCCTCGGAGAAATTATCGCTCAGCAAATCGAAAACAAAACTCATCTTCTGGTCGAGCGCCGTTTTTATCTTGCTGGGACTTTCATCTGCCAGCAGGCCATCCTGGCCGGCCGCATCGACATTTATCCCGAATACACGGGCACCGCGCTCACTGCAGTCCTGAAAGAAAAGCCGAATGGCGATCGCGAAAAAGTTTACAGCGAGGTGAAGAATGAATATGAGAAGCGCTTCAATCTGGCTGTGGGCGCGCCGTTCGGCTTCGACGACACTTTTGCGATTGAGGTTCGCGGAGATGACGCCCGTCGCCTCGGCTTAAAGACTATCTCGCAATCCGCAGCTTACACGCCTCAATGGCGCGCCGGATTCGGTTATGAATTCATGGAGCGTCCCGACGGCTATAAAGGACTCGTCGCCACGTACGGCTTGCGTTTCGCCGGATCGCCGCAAATCATGGATCTGGGGCTGCTCACTCGCGCCCTGAAAGACAAGCAAGTCGACTTGATCGCGGGCAACACTACAGACGGACTGATTCCCGCTCTAGACCTGTTTGTTCTCGGAGACGATAAACATTATTTCCCGCCGTATGAAGCCGTCCCCATAATTCGCCGGCAGACAACTGCGGACCATCCCGAAGTGAAAGCTGCTCTCGATGAACTTGCCGGAAAAATTTCTGACGACGACATGCGCCAACTGAATTACGACGTAGACGGCCAGCATCGCGACGTAAAACAAGTCGTCCGCGAATTTTTGCAGAAAAAACAACCATAGAAGCGCCAGCATCTCGCTGGGCTGGGATGGGCGTGGATCGGCTCACCACAACGCATCCACTTGCGCTTTGTACGCAAGACTCTTCACCAATAAAATACCGCCGTCGAAGATAGCTCCGTCCCGTGCTACGATGGCCGCGAAAATACTCGCGATCAAAATGGAGAACGACTTTGATTAAGAGACTGCAATACCGGATTCTTAGAATTACCGCGTCCACCGCCATGCTGGCCTTCGCAGGCTTGCTCACTCTGTTCGCAACTCAACCAGCGCCAGCACAGACGCTAAAGGCGCTCTACAGCTTCACGGGCGGGTTAGACGGCGGAGACCCATTCCCCGCTGTAATCCAAGATGCAGCCGGCAATCTTTATGGCACCACCGACTACGCCGGCAAATACTACGCCGGAGTGGTGTTCAAGGTCAGTAAAACCGGACACGAGACAGTTCTGTACACCTTCACCGGCGGCGCCGACGGACAATATCCCTACGCGCCTTTGGTCCGGGACGCAGCCGGCAATCTTTATGGCACCACCCAATACGGCGGCACTTCCAATATCGGAGTGGTCTTCAAGATCAGTCCCGCCGGCAAGGAAACCGTGCTGCACAGCTTCACCGGGGGG
>JBEKGG010000203.1:0-7764 GCA_050012915.1 Terriglobales bacterium
CCCCGGAGTTGGAGCGGATCATCACCAAGGCGTTGGAGAAGGATCGCGCGGATAGATACCAAAACGCATTGGAGATGAAAGCCGATCTGCAACGGCTGAAACATGCCGTGGAGTCCGGCCTGCCAATAGCGGCTGGCATGACCGCATGGGGGCAGAGGTCTCGATCTAAAGTTGCCGGACAGCCGCGCGGTTTCAGGTACTGGATTCTATCGATTGCTGTCCTTGTTATAGTCGCTGGCGTGGTCTTTGGAGTTTTCCACCATCGCGCATTGCAAGTTAGTAAGCTCTCTGCGAATGACACCATCGTTTTGGCCGACTTTGACAACTCCACCGGCGATAGCGTTTTCGACGGCTCCCTCAAGCAAGGTTTAAGCATCGCGCTAAGCCAATCGCCATTTCTAAATATTGTTTCCAACCGGAAAGTCCGGGACACACTCAAGTTGATGACCCAGCCTCCGAACGCAACTGTTACCAGCGAACTCGCTCAGGAAGTCTGCCAGCGTACGGGCAGCAAGGCGTATGTGGCCGGCACCATAGCGGCTCTTGGCAGCTCATTCGTAATCGGATTGAGAGCCGAGAATTGTCTGAATGGCGAGATTCTCGCGCAAGAACTGGTAACCGCGAAAACCAAAGAGGATGTGATCCCGGCGCTGGGCACCGCCGCGTCGCGCCTCCGCAGTGCGCTCGGCGAATCGATTTCCAGCGTGCAGAAGCTCGATGTCCCGCTTCGCGAGGCTACCACCAGTTCGCTGGATGCATTGAAGGAATACACGCTCGGCGGGCAGGCAGAAAACGAGAAAGGCCCAAGCGCGGGCATCGAACACTACCAGAGAGCGGTCGCTCTGGATCCCTTGTTTGCGCGCGCCTATAGCAGCCTTTCGGGAAAGTATTTCGACGCGGGCGAGAGTGCCTTGGCTGCGAAAGCTGCAGCCAAAGCGTACGAATTGCGTAGTCACGGCACGGACCTCGAGCAAGTTCAAATCTCATCTTCGTATCACGCCTTCACCACAGGCGATTTGGAAAAGGCCGCAGCGGACTATGAGCGTTGGGCCGAGATGCGGCCGCGGTCGCCATCTCCGCATTCCAGCCTGGCCTACGTCTACACTCAACTTGGCCAAAACGAAAAGGCTTTGTCCGAAGCCCTGGAAGCACTGCGTCTCGCTCCCAGCGGCGAGCAATTCATAAACGTGGTCTCGGCTTATATCGCACTGGGACGTCTAAAGGAGGCCAAAGCGACCGTCGCGGACGCTCGCGCTCAGAAGCTTGACATGCCAATCAATCACGACAACTTGTATCTGATTGCTTTTCTGGAACGTGACCACGCGACCATGGAACGCGAGGCTGCCTGGGGCTTGGGCAAGCCGGAGCTTGAGGCCATCCTGCTTTACTCCGAGGCATGCACCAGTTCCTATTTCGGAGAGTTAAAGGAATCCAGAGAATCCTTGAAGCGAGCCAGCGCTTCGGCGGCCGCAGAGGATCTGAAAGAAGCCGCCGCCAGTTATCGCGCCGACGGTGCCGTTCATGAAGCATTGTACGGCAACTCCGCAGAAGCGGAACGAGCTCTTCGATCCGTTCCGATCGCGACCAGCGGTCAGGATGTACAAGCTGCCGCAGCGATGGCGTACGCATTTGCCGGTGACCGTTCTCGAGCCCAGGCTTTGGCCGACAACCTCGCGAAGCAATATTCGGAAAACACCTTGGTGCAGTTCAACTATCTGCCGGTCATTCGCGCCCAGATCGCCCTGATTTCAAAGAATCCCACTCAAGCCATCAAATTGCTGAAAGACGCCCAGCGATACGAACTAGGTCAACCAGCACAGGTCATCTCGCTCAACATGTATCCAGTCTTTGTGCGCGGAGAAGCGTACCTTGCTTCGCAAGACGGCGCGTCGGCTCGCGCCGAATTCCAAAAGATTCTCGATAACCCTGGAATGTCTCTCAACGAGCCGATTGCGGCGCTCGCTCACCTGGGGCTGGCGCGGGCCGCGGTTTTACAAGGCGAAAAGGATCGCGCACAAGCCTTCTACCAGGACTTCCTGCAACTGTGGAAGGATGCCGACCCCGACATCCCCATCCTGAAGCAAGCGAAAGCGGAATATGCAAGCTTGTAATCGCCGCTCTAACACTTGTAATCCAAAAGACACACCTACCCCGGCTTTCGTTGACTTGTCCCTTTCACCGACGTAAGATTCGCGCCAATGCTCGGCCGGACCATCTTGCACTACCGCATCGTTGAGAAACTCGGCGGTGGAGGCATGGGTGTCGTCTACAAGGCAGAAGACACGCGGCTTCACCGTTTTGTCGCGCTCAAGTTCCTCCCTGAAGACCTTGCCCGCGACCAGCAGACCCTCGCCCGTTTTCAACGCGAAGCCCAGGCTGCGTCCGCCCTGAACCATCCCAACATCTGCACCATTCACGACGTCGGGGAACAGGACGGGCGGGCATTTATCGCGATGGAGTTTCTGGAGGGTGTAACTCTGAAGCGACGCATCGGCGGACGTCCGCTGGAAATTGAAACCTTGTTGTCACTTGCCATCGAGATCGCCGATGCGCTGGATGCTGCCCACTCCAAGGGGATCGTGCATCGCGACATCAAGCCAGCAAACATTTTTGTCACCTCGCGCGGCCACGCCAAGATTCTGGATTTCGGCCTGGCGAAAATCGACTTCACGCGCCGGCGCATTGAGAGCGGATCCGGCCCCGAAGATCCCACGCTCGAAGACAAAGAACTTACTACCGGTAGCAGCACCATGGGTACGGTGACGTACATGTCTCCCGAGCAAGTGGCGGGAAAATCATTGGATACGCGCACCGATCTGTTCTCCTACGGAGCCGTGCTCTACGAAATGGCGACCGGGAAGGTGGCCTTTGAAAGGTCGACGATGGGGGCAACTTTCGCCGCCATCATGCACGAGGACACGCTTCCTCTCATTGCTTCGAATTCGACGTTGCCCTCTCAGGTGGAAGAGATTATTGGAAAGGCATTACAGAAGAATCGAGAGCTGCGCTATCAGCACGCGTCGGACATGCGCGTCGAATTCCAAAAACTTAAGCGCGCCATGGACTCGAGGCGGGCGGCTGTAGCTGATAGAGGAGCCGAACCGCGCTCGACTGGACGGCCGAGGGCGGCTGCCCCCATGCGAGTATGGCAGTACATCGCTGCGGCAATTTTATGCACTCTCGTTCTCGGCGGAGCGCTCTACTATCGTTCGCATCGAAACCAGCGCCTGACTGACAGAGATACCATCGTTCTCGCCGATTTTGCCAACAGCACGGGCGATGCGATTTTCGACGACACATTGAAAACGGCGCTCACCGTTTCCCTGCGGCAATCGCCGTTCCTCAACATCCTCTCTGACCGCCAGGTTGCAAAGACGTTGCAACAAATGACTCGTCCACCCCGCACGAAACTGACGCCCGAAGTAGCTCGCGAGCTTTGTCAGCGGGCAACGGGCAACGCCTACGTTGCCGGAGCGATCGGCACTCTGGGGAGCGAATACGTATTGGGCCTGAAGGCGGTGAATTGCAAAAGCGGAGACACGCTGGCCGAGGAACAGGTCACGGCGGCGTCCAAAGAGAAGGTGCTGGACGCGCTGGGCGTAGCGGCATCCAAGTTGCGCGGCCAATTGGGCGAATCGTTAACCACGGTGCAGAGGTTCGACGTGCCACTCGAACAAGCTACTACGTCTTCGCTCGAAGCTCTCAAAGCATACAGTCTCGGTAGAGAGGCAACCAACGAAAAAGGTCCTGCCGCTGCTCTGCCGTTCCATGAACGAGCCATTGAGCTTGATCCCAATTTTGCCATGGGCTACTTGTCATTGGGCGGCGACTATTGGAGTCTCGGCCAGGTCGGCCGGGCGAGCGAGTATTACACCAAAGCATTTCTGTTGCGGGAACATGCCAGCGAACGGGAAAAGCTGGACATCACGGCCGACTACTATTCGAATGTAACCGGAGAACTCGACAAGGCGGCGCAAACCCGCGAGGAGTTGATTCAGAACTATCCACGCGAAGCCGGAGCTTACGGCAACCTGGGCACTTTGTTCGCGTCCCAAGGGCAGTATGAAAAGGCCGCTGAGGTCACCCGGCAAGAACTGCAGCTTGCTCCCGATCGAGCGTATCGCTACGTGAATCTCGCCAACTACAGCCTCGCTTTGCAACGTTTCGACGAAGCGCGACAGATGATCGACGAGGCACATGCGCGGAGAGTGGATGACTTGGCGTTGCACAATGCTCTCTACGCCCTTGCCTTTCTCCGGGCAGACTCCGCGGCAATGTTGGAACAACAACAATGGTTTGCAGAAAAGCCAGAATATGAGAACTTCGGATTGGCTCTCGCATCCCACGGCGAGGCGTATGGCGGCCATTTTGCTAAAGCGCTGGAATTGAACAAGCGAGCTGTGGACTCTGCGATGCGCGCTGATAGCAAAGAAAGCGGGGCCGTATGGCAGGCGATTGCGGCTCAGTGGGAAGCGGCTTTTGGCAACTCTGCGGAAGCGCGGCAGTCAGCGCAGCAGGCTTTGAAGCTAGCTCCAGCAAGTCAGGGCGTTGAGGCCGAGGTCGCGCTTGCATTTGCCTTAGCCGGCGATACCGCACAAGCCGAGTCTTTGGCGCGAGACTTGGGAAATCGTTTTCCGCTGGATACGCAAATACAGTCGCTTTGGCTGCCTCCGATTCAGGCACAGGTAGCACTGGACAGAAAAGATCATGATCGTGCGCTGAATACTCTGCAGGCTTCTTCGCCAATCGAGTTAGGTTTAATTCAGTTCGTCGACAATATTTCCTGCCTCTATCCGACGTATGTGCGCGGAGAAGTCTACCTGGCGGCCGGACAGGGCGCGCAAGCCGCCGCCGAGTTTCAGAAAATTCTCGACCACAGCGGCATCGTCTGGAATTGTTGGACAGGAGCGCTGGCCCATCTGGGAGTGGCTCGTGCCAACGCGCTGCAGTCGAGAAGTTCACAGGGAGCGGATGCCGATGCCGCCCGCGTCCGCGCGCTCGCCGCCTACAAGGACTTCCTCACGCTATGGAAAGACGCCGATCCCGACATCCCGATCCTGAAAGAAGCCACGGCAGAGTTTGCGAAGCTGCATTAGTGCTAAAAATTGCTGACTCGTCTTTTGCTGTGTCCTTACAACGGTTGTAACCGAGCCATTACACGTTTGACTTCCGTGTCATTGAGTGACACAGCAATTTGTCGCCAACGACCGCTGAGCTGCCAACCGCCTTTCATTGACTTGCCAACACTTCCGCCATAGCATGTTTTGCGCATCGTCGGCCGGACCATCTTGAACCATCGCATTTGTCCGTCGTTGGAACTCACAATAGGAGTCGCTATGTTCCGCGTTGCTTGTCTCTCGTTGGTTTGTTTTCTCCTGGCGGCTGAACCGTCGCTCATCGCCCGTGCTGGGTCGGGCGCAGTTGTCTCGGACAATATCGCCGACGGAGACTGGCCGGTTTACAACCGCACCTACACCGGAGACCGTTATTCTCCGCTGAACGAAATTACGGCCAGCAATGTCTCTGAACTGCATCCGCTTTGCACCTACGACACCACTATAAAAACGGGCTTCGAGACTGGCCCGGTCGTTGTCGCGGGCGTCTTGTACTTCACCACGCTCGACAGTACGTATGCGATCGACGGAGCGACTTGCGAGCTCCGCTGGAAACAGACGCAGCCACTGACCCCCGAGCAAAGAATAGGCTTGGGAGTGAACCGTGGTGTGGCCTTTGCCAATGGCCAGATTTTTCGCGGCTTCGACGATGGCAACGTGGTGGCCGTTGACGCTGTTTCCGGCAAGTCGGTGTGGCAGACGCAAATCGCCGACCACACCAAAGGCGAGCGGATCCCGGCGGCCCCCCTGGCATGGGGCGGCATGCTCTACGTCGGAAACGCGGGCGGCGACCACTTCAGCGTGACCGGACGAATCTACGCGCTCGACGCGAATACCGGCAAAATTCAATGGCAGTTCGACATAGTCCCATCCTCCGGCTCCGCGGCGGCCACGTGGACAAAGAAATCGCTCGAAAATCCGCCGACCGGCGGAGCGACCTGGACGACCTATCACGTCGATCCCGCGACGAGCGTCCTCTGGGTCGCTTCCGGGAATGTCGGACCCGATTTCATGCGTGAGATGCATCCCGGAGACAATCTCTATACAGGTTGCATTCTGGCGCTCGATGCGAAAACCGGCAACCTCCTCGCCTATATACAGCCGGTGAAGGGAGACTTTCACGATTGGGACATGGCCACGCCTCCAGTTCTGATCACCACCCGCGGCGGACGCAAGCTGGCGGTCGCAGCCGGCAAAGATGGCATGGTCTATGGGATTGAACGTAGCGATGTGACAAACAACGGCGCTCCCGCAGATCCGAAGATCCTCATTGCCGATTATCGAACGCCCGCGACCACTCTCAGCAATGAGGACGCTCCTCTAAACAGCGCCGACTTCACCCACGTCTGCCCAGGCACCGACGGTGGCGCGGAGTGGAATGGCCCTGCATATTCGGGAGCACAAAACCTTGTGTATGTCCCGGAGGTCGACTGGTGCACCTCCATAAAGCTCGCGCCGGTCAGCGCGATGAAGGGAGTTCCGGGCAGGCCTTGGACGGGCTCGCATGATTCAAGCTTCGGAACAAGAGACGCTATCGAGAACTGGAGCGGATGGGTGACGGCCATCGAAGCTGACACCGGCAAGATAGCTTGGAAATACCACGCCCCGAGTCCGGTCGTCGCAGGAGTCACCGCCACCGCAGGAGGGCTGGTCTTTTCCGCCGACCTCGCCGGAAATGTTTTCGCGCTCGACGAGCGCAACGGCAACAAACTCTGGAGCGTTAACACCGGCCAACCGGTTGCAGGCGGCGTGGTAAGCTATCGGGCCGCCGGACATCAGCGCATCGCGGTGGCTGTCGGAGTGAACTCGCCCATTTGGCCAACCAAAGGCGACACTGGCCGGATCGTTGTGTACGCTTTGAAATAACGCTGCGACCGAGCGAACAACCTGATGGCAGGACGCGGGCCCAGCAGCCCTCTTTTGGCGTCGAAGATGAAACATAAGCGAAAAGCTCCCGCCAGCGAACATTTCTACCAGCCGGCATCCGTTATGAACTTCAATGAGCCTTCCCCTAAATAAGAGTTATCGCCCGATGGAGGCTGCTTCCGCGACCGAGCTTCCCATCGGTCCCGAATGGCAGTACGAACCGAAGTGGGATGGATTTCGTTGCCTCGCTTTTCGCGACCGAGACAGCCCAGCCGATGGAGTACGAAACGTTCGTCGGAATGGGAACCTCTGGCGCCGCGGCTGGTTGTAGAAGTGCAATCCGACCATTTCGCGGAAGGCCGCTTCCGTCATGGCACACTTCGCTAGCGACCCGATAAGGCTCCCAAAGCCTGCACCATGATTCAAGTCAAACGCGAAAACTGTTCCGCCCTCGACCTGTTATGACTCACCTCTGAAATATCAAACTCCCGCGGTTGAGCCAATGCCTATCTCTTTGGTTGGTTCAGAGTTTCTCCGGTTGGACTCAATGAAGTCGCCAACACTCGTGACCAGCATGGGTTCCGCAAATAAATATCCCTGCGCTGACCCACAACCGGCCAGCGCCAATAGTTGGTGTTGGTTCGGTGTTTCCACTCCTTCAGCGACCACTTTAAGCTCCAGATTATGCGCCAGCCCGATGATTGTCTTAACGATGGCGTAGTTTTCAGCATCCATCGTTTTAACAAACGACTGATCGATTTTCAGCGTGTCCACTGGAAAACGG
>JBEKGG010000204.1:0-7751 GCA_050012915.1 Terriglobales bacterium
GAAAGAAATCCCGATCCCGCCTGCAGCATACGCGTCTGCCGACTCAATTCAGTTTCTAGCGTAACCGCCGCGCCGATAGCGTCAGGATTACTTTTTACCCCGCGAAGTCGGAAAGCGATCGAGGGCGCGAGATTCTTCATTACGTTCTTCAAGACTCTCAATTGCGGACCATTACGGTTTTTCAAAAATACTTCCAGCCTGCCGTCGTGGTCGAAATCGGCGAGGGCAAACGCTCTCCCATCTTCAAGAAAGTCCAGACCTACGACGGCCGACACGTCAGAAAACGTTCCATCGCGATTGTTCGCATAAAAAACATTGCGCTCGAAGCCGCTCCAGGTACTGTCGGCGCGAATCAACTCATTCAATGCGTTCCATCCTGCTTCGTAATCGTGCGCAGGCGTCGCGTCGCCAGGCGAATTCGCAACCACCTGCCGCCAAAAGAAGCTGTTCAGGTCTTCCGCCTGGGTTGGCCTCGAAGGACCAGAGATCATACCGTTGGCGATGTAAAGATCAGGAAAACCGTCGTGATCAAAATCCCAGGCGTCACTTGACCACGACCATCGACCCATTGCGACTGCAGCGGAGGCGGTCGTGTCCTGGAAAGCGTCAGGGTTGCCGCTGAGGGAAGCGGCATTGCGAAACAAAGAATTGCCTCTGGCGTGTTTGCGATATAGAGCTCGCACTTCTTCGGGCGCGTCTTTCTGAAAAACGTCCTGCGTCGAGACGCGCATCCCCGCAGCCGACCACATATCAGCGACGTAAATATCCTCAGCCCCGTCGTTGTCGTAATCGAACCAGCAGACGCTCATGCCCGCCCCGATGTCCTCCACTCCAGCCCTTGCAGCGACGTCGGTGAAGGTTCCATCACCATTGTTGCGATGGAGATTCTTCCGCCCGAAGTCGTTGACTACGTAAAGATCGGGCCACCCATCGCGGTTGTAGTCGTTCCATCCACAGCAAAAGCTGTAGCGGGTGTTGTTCTGATCAAGGCCCGACTCCTTCGTGACGTCACGGAAGGTTCCGTCGCGATTGTTGCGCATCATGAAGTTTGGAGGCCCGTTTTCCGAATCATAATAAGGGGAGGGATATCGATACTGGTCCGTGCCCTGGTAATAGATGTAAAGACAAAAGTAGATGTCCAGCCAGCCATCGCGGTCATAGTCGGCAAGCGCCGCACCAGTGAAAGTACCTTGCGGGGGGCTGGCGAACTTGAATGCGTCGGATTTCTGGCGGAACTTTCCGCCCCCCTGATTCAAAAACAACAGTGGACCACTGGTGCACACAACGATCAGGTCCTGGCGACCATCGTTATCAAAATCGGCAAAGAATGCGCACGCGGTGTTTTCCAGTATCCCAACTCCGGATGCTTCCGTGATGTCCTCGAACGTTCCATCTCCGCGGTTGCGATAGAGCCGGTTGGGCAAGCCCGCGGGTTGACACACGTATAGGTCGTCGAACCCATTACCGTCAATGTCTCCGACCGAAACGCCATTGTGCCCATAGATGTCGATACCGCACGCCCCGTCGAGAACTGTGCGCCAGTAATCGGCTCCTTGGAGCAACTGCGAAGCGTAAGACGCATTGCCGCCGAATACCTGCGCGGCAATATCCACATAAATTGGATCGCCCGAACGAGCGCTGGTCTCGTCGAGAGTCCGCCAGTTCTTCAAGTGGAAGCTGCCGTCCGAAGCGGTCTCCCATTCGACCTCCCAGTGCCCCACCCTTTGTTCGCGATAGAACTTAAGGCCCGAGCCCACCAACTCGTAACGCACGCGAGTTCGCAAGCCGGCTGGAGGCCTCGCGTCGTCCTTCGGGTCGACGTCCGATGACTTCGCGGGAATCGCATCAATACTCACCACCTGGAACTCGGCGCTCACGATTTTCGAAAAGGGATTCATCGCGGAGCGTAATTCCTGAAGAAAGGCTTCTCCTCCCTGAGATGGAAATTGCGCGAATGTATTCTGATGAACCTCGAGCACTGTTCCCGAACGCACAAGCCGCGATTCGACGGGTCGCAAAGAGGATGCCGAGAAGTCGGGAATAAGGACCTTTTCGAGCGCCCGCGTGTCCTGCGGAGATTGCAGCAAGCTCGAACTCCATTCGGCGAAAATCGCAGCGATCTGGTCCTGATATTTCTCGGTAACAAACTTGTCCAGGCCTGCTTGTGTTTTGAGCAGCGTGGCATCAAGCGGCATCTGCGAGCGATAGTGAGGATGCAAATGAAAATCGATATTGCCCTTCGGCGCGGAGGTATTCTGGGAATCGAAAATTGCAGGGAACGCAAGACCGCGTAGTCGGGCGGGAATGAGCGCCGTGGAAGCTCCCCGGCAGCAGCGGATCAAAAAATTGCGCCGACGAAAGTCGACCGAATCTTTACTCTTCGCTGGCTCAGTCAGACTTTTGACCTCCGGATATTGTGGAACCGAAATTTAACAGCCACGTCAGAGCCCGTCAAGGTTGAGCTGGAGAAGTGGCCGCCACGCGAACCTCACCAAAAGCGATTCCGCTTCGCGTCATCGCTGGAGCAGGCGCATCTATAATAATCCTGCTCCCCCGAGATGGAGCATCCAATGAAGCTCGATGAACAATTATTGAGAAGTGTGCCTAAGGTCTTGCTGCACGAACACCTGGACGGCGTACTGCGACCGCAAACTGTAATCGAATTAGCGAATGCTGCAAGATATTCCGAGCTTCCAACCAATGATCCACAAGCGTTGGCCAACTGGTTCCATCAAGGCGCCAACAAGGGCAGCCTCGCGAAATATCTTGAAGGATTTGCGCATACCATCGCGGTCATGCAGACCGAAGAAGCGCTGGAACGCGTGGCCTATGAGCAGGTCGAAGACCTCAGTCGCGATGGGGTGGTCTACTTTGAAACTCGTTTCGCGCCCATCTTTCATACCCGGAATGGATTAACCCACCAACAAGTTGTATCTGCGGTTCTAAAGGGATTGGAACGCGGGCGAAAAGCCTTTGGAGTGCCTTCAGGATTGATTATCTGCGCCATGCGCAACATGGACGTGTCGCTGGAAATGGCGGAGCTCGCTGTCGATTTTCGCGACCGTGGCGTTGTCGGATTCGATCTTGCCGGCGAAGAAGGCGGGTATCCGCCTAAGAAACATGTAGAAGCTTTTCACTACATTCAACGAATGAATTTTAATATCACCGTTCATGCAGGCGAGGGCTATGGAAAGGAATCAATTTGGCAGGCGATTCAGTATTGTGGAGCGCATCGCATCGGGCACGGGACACGACTGATTGAAGACATCGCGATCGCCGACGGGAGAGCGGTGAAATTAGGAGACCTCGCGCAATACGTTCTCGATAAGCGAATCCCGCTGGAGATCTGCCTGATCAGCAACGTGCACACTGGAGCCGCGCCCAGCGTGGCCGAACACCCCTTCAAGATTTTCTATCAGGAGAAATTTCGCGTTACCCTCAACACCGATAACCGGCTGATGAGTGATACCTCCATGACCCGGGAATTCACCGCTGCCGCCGAGACCTTTGGCCTCACGCTCGACGATTTCGAAAAAATTACTATCAATGCAATGAAGAGCGCGTTCCTACCGTATAAAGAACGTTGCGGAGTCATTTACTCGATAATCAAACCGGGCTATGCCAAGGCCCGTAACTCGATTTCGTCCCGAGCGACAGCGACAAAAGGATAAGTTCGGCCTCGCAACCTCTGCTATATTTACCCTCTCGCGGAGGTGCATCCATGTCCCGAACCGTGCGCTGTGGACTGATCCAGGCAGGTAATGTACTGACGAGCGACCGCTCGCTGCCACAAATTAAGAAAGCCATGATCGACAAACATCTCAAGCTCATCGAGCGGGCTGCGAAACAAAAGGTGAAAATACTTTGCCTGCAGGAACTGTTCTACGGGCCATATTTCTGCGCCGAGCAGAACATCCGCTGGTACGAACTCACCGAGCGAGTTCCCGATGGGCCGACCACCAAGCTGATGCAGAAGCTCGCGGCGAAATATCGCATGGCAATCGTCGTCCCCGTGTACGAGGAGCAGATGCCGGGAGTGTATTTCAATACTGCCGCCGTGATCGACGCGGACGGAAGTTACCTTGGCAAGTACCGCAAGCACCACATACCTCACGTCCATCCTGGCTTTTGGGAAAAGTTCTACTTCACTCCCGGCGATCTCGGCTATCCCGTTTTCAAAACCAAGTACGCTGCTGTCGGCGTTTATATCTGTTACGACCGCCATTTCCCCGAGGGGGCGCGCATCCTGGGCCTCAACGGCGCAGAGATCGTGTTCAATCCTTCCGCGACTGTAGCCGGGCTTTCGGAATACTTGTGGGAACTCGAGCAACCCGCGCACGCAGTGGCCAATGGTTATTTCGTGGGAGCGATCAATCGCGTGGGTACCGAGAAGCCATGGAACATCGGCGAATTTTATGGCAAGAGCTACTTCTGCAATCCTCGTGGCAAGATCGTAGCTCAGGCCAGCCGCGATAAAGATGAAGTCCTCGTCGCCGACCTCGACCTCGATATGATTGCCGAAGTACGAAAGGTGTGGCAGTTTTTCCGCGACCGCCGTCCCGAAACCTATGGCCCCCTAACCGCGCAGACTGGGCGGGCTCTGGCAGCTGACTAACTCTTATGACCACAAGCCGAATCGAAGCCAGTCCGCTCTACAATCCCGACCTGGCGCCGGCCACCAACGATCGGCGCCATTGGGGAATTTACAACTATGCCGCGCTCTGGGTATCGATGTCGGTCAATATTCTCACTTACATGCTGGCCGCAAGCCTCATTCAGGGGGGAATGAACTGGAAGCAAGCTGTGGCAACCGTATTTCTCGGCAATACCATTGTCCTGATTCCGATGCTGTTGAATTCGCATCCTGGAGCACGTTATGGAATTCCTTTTCCTGTGTTGGCTCGAGCCTCATTTGGAGTTCTTGGAGCTAACGTAGCCGCGGTTTTGCGCGCATTGGTGGCGTGCGGCTGGTTCGGCATTCAAACCTGGATCGGCGGCGAAGCCGTGAGCACGCTGCTCGCGACTTTGTTCCCTGCGTGGAGACACTTTCCTTACAGCACGGCGGTTTGCTTCCTGGCTTTCTGGCTTATCAACCTTGCCGTGATTCTTAAGGGTGTCGAATACATTCGCGTTTTGCAAGGCATAAGCGCGCCGGTTCTCTTAGCCGTCGGAGTTCTGCTCTTGGCGTGGGCGTATCGCAGCGCCGGCGGGTTTGGCCCCATGCTCGCAGCCCCTTCGCGATTCGCCAGCTTTCCGGATTTTCTCAAGTTCCTAGTTCCCGCATTGAATGCGACGGTAGGTTTCTGGGCAACCGTCTCGCTCAACATTCCCGACTTCACGCGCTTCGCACGCAGTCAACGCGAACAGATGATCGGCCAAGCGCTTGCTCTGCCGGCCACCATGACGCTTTATTCGCTGATCGGAATCCTCGTCACATCGGCGACCGTAGTCATTTACGGAACGGCGATCTGGGATCCAGTCCAACTGCTTAGCCGTTTTCATTCGCCGGTCGCCGTTGTTATCTCATTGCTAGCGATTCTGCTCGCGACCCTCAATGTGAATATCGGCGCCAACGTCGTTTCTCCGGCCAATGACTTTTCCAACCTGTGGCCGCGCAAGATCAGCTTTCGCACTGGCGGGGTGATCACCTGCTTCATGGGAATTGCGATGATGCCGTGGAAACTATTGGGAAACTATAAAACTATGATCTTTGGATGGCTGGGCGGTTATGCGGCATTCCTCGGACCGGTGGCAGGCATCATGATTTGCGATTATTTCGTGGTGCGACGGCGCGTACTCTTGGTCGACGACCTTTACCTGCGCGGCGGAGCCTACGAATATTCTCGCGGCTTCAACTGGTTCGCCGTAGCCGCGTTAGCAGCGGGCGCGGGAACGGCTCTTGTGGGATTAATCGTTCCAGCGCTGCGAACGCTCTACGATTATTCCTGGTTTGTTGGCTTTGTAGTTTCGTTCGTGTTCTATTACGGGCTGATGGCGGCCTACCGGAGAGAACCGGGAGTGCCTGCGGCAGAAGCGGCTTCGTAGACCTCGAGGGGAGATTGCTTATTCCTGGAACGTCACGCACACACCGTTGGGGTCAATCGCGCCAAACTCTTTTGTTCCCCAAGGCTTGGTTTGCAATGGGCCGTTGGGATGCACCTTGCCGCCGCGTTGTTGATATTCGGCATACATCGCCTCAATACCTTTCACAGCCAGCCGGACCATAGTCTGGTCACCGACTTTTCGCGCGAGTACTTTGTCGTTCATGCCTGCGATGTGCAGGTACGCGTCGCCGCGATTGATCCCTGCATAGGTCGGCGGAGTGTTGTCGCGAAAGGTTTCCTTGAAACCGCAGACTTCCGTCCACCAATTCAGAGACTCCGCAGTGTCAGCAGCGGGTAGAACAGGGATGGCGCCTTTGATGATCGGTTCCATTTCAAGAAGTATAGAATTCTTGCGGGCTTTACACCCTAGTCAACGAGCTATTGAAGTGCAGGCAATATCTCTTTCTTGTATTGTTCGAGCGTGTCTTCTTCGTCGCCGCACATCAAGTAAACATTAAACTGCGTCACACCGACGCTGGCTAATTTGCGAAGTTTTTCCCGATGTGCCTCGGCCGGTCCAACCAAACAAAATCGATCCACGACATCATCCGAAACGAAGTTTGCGTTGCTGCTATCCACTTCGCAATGATGCTGGTAATCGTACCCCCCTCGATTGCGGACAAACGACGTCAGCGCTGGCGGCAACTCCTCGGGCTTGTAACGCGAAATTAAATCTACTACATGATTTGAAACCAGTGCCGGAAACCAGCGTACGCGCTCCCGCGCCAGCTTGAGATCGTCAGACATCCACACCGGCGCAGCCGCCATAACTTCAATCTTGCGCCAGTCTCGTCCGGCTTGCTCGGCGCCTTTTTTCACGAAACTAAGACACCACGCGATCAGATCAGGATCGGCGAACTGCAATATGACACCATCCGCGACTCTACCAGCCAGGTCGAGCACCTTGGGTCCATATCCCGCAATCCACACCGGCGAAGATTCCTTTGCCCAGGAGAGCCGCGTAGGCTGGCCTTCATAGTCGATTTCATGTCCCGCAGTAAGCTCGCGAAATGCTTTCACCGCGCGCTCCAAATCTCCAGCGCCAACCGGCTTCTTGCCCAGGACTCGCCGCGAACTGTCGCCGCGCCCGATGCCAAGCTGCATGCGCCCATTTGAAATCAGATTCAGCGTAGCAAAGAGGCTCGCAGTCACGGTGATGTCGCGAGTGGCAGGATTGGTGACGCATGGGCCAAGCCGCATGTTCTTCGTGTTACTCGCCATCAAGGTAAGCACTGGGTACGGCTCCAGCCACAGCACGTGAGAATCGAAGATCCATCCATATTGAAAACCCGAGGCTTCCGCCTGACGCGTGAGCGCGATAATGCGCTCGACGGGCATGTCAGGTTTAATGGTGATGCCAAAGCGCATGTGATCTCCTTTGTGAACCTTCGCGCCCTTTGTGCTTACTGGTTTTGTCTTTCCAAAATCGTCAGTTGCACAATCGCTGCTCCGAGGTGTCGCAGTTTAGCATAAAATCTGTGCTGCCAGTTGAGGAGGACGCGATGGGCTTTGACACCATCATCACAAACGGACGCGTGGTGACGGCCACTGACACGTTCGCCAGCGACGTTGCTATCAGCAACGGTAAGATCACGGCCATCGGAGAAAATCTCCCTCGCGACAATGCTACGAAGATTGTCGATGCCG
>JBEKGG010000205.1:0-7693 GCA_050012915.1 Terriglobales bacterium
TACCGGTCACGAAATGCACTTTGACAGCTGGCAAGTACTGGGAGTCGGTCATCCCCTATTGCACGAACTCCGGCGAGTGCGATGGCGGTGACTATCGTGCCTTCGAAGCCAACGACGACGGCGCGAGGAACCACAAATTCGGCAAAGAAGAGCCGGCGAACAACTCGTTCTTCAACTCAGTTTTCTTCGGTGCAACTTGGATACCGAGCTCGGAAGAACAGTCCAGCTCGCGATTCTCTGACGGCGTGATCGGAACTGACTAAGTTCGTTGACACTTGTGGGCTTCGGTCGCGGCAGTTCAGCGGCTTGAAACCGTAGCCCAAACCTTCGGGAGAAGCGTGAGAGCTCTTGGGGATGGAATGCCGAGCACAGGGAACACAGGGAGCACAGGTCCAAGAGCTCTCGCCCATATTCGATGTGAACCAAGATGTCTGCGCCAACCGCTGCGCCGGAATGACGTTGTCACGATCGTGACATTTTCCCTCTGTCCGGCGACCGGCGGCGAGATTGCACTACTATCCAAGAACAGAAGAAGGGCCTCCAGAAGCCGCATCCAACGAAGAAGTACCATAAGTTTGCGGTGATGCTGCAAGTTGTTTCATCTTTCCTGAAAACTTTGACGCCTGCCACCACGAAATGATTAGTTTTGTTGAACAGGTGCAGCATTTCCCTTGACATTCTTTACGATCAGGTTAGGATACGTTCTCCGCGGGCTCGGGTGCCTTTCGGTCACGCTGGATGGAAACCTGCCCGGCATCGCAAACCGTAAAAAACTCAGGAGGATTACTAGTGAAAAAGATGCTTTTTGCAGCAGCGCTCATCGCGGCGCTGATTCCCATGGCCGTAGCACAGAGTGGTAGCCGTCTGCCTCAGGCCAGCTTGGATCGTGATGTTGACGTGATCGTGCCGGCGCGCCCAGCAGTCCTCGGCAACCCGCGCCACGTCGAAGATCCGGGAGCCCCTTCGTATTGCAAACCCTGCTTGTTCTACGCAGGCGATTTTGACTCAAATGCCAGCGACGCCAACGGTCTCGCCAACGAATACGACGTCATTGTCAGCAGCGGCGCAGCTGTTTGGGCTCCGTTCGTCGTTCCCAAAGGCAAGACTTGGACCGTGACAGGTCTGTTCACAGACAACTTCGCATCCGTTAAGACCCTTGATCCTACAAAGAGTCCCTACGGAATCCGTAAGAGCATTCCCTCCGCTGGCGGCAGCGGTGGCAAGCTGGTTTGCCACGGCTCGGCGAAGGCAACCAACACCGACACCAAGTTGAATGATTTCGGTTACGAAGTCTACGCAACCAAGGTAGCGGTCACGAAGTGCACTTTGGCAGCTGGCAAGTACTGGGAGTCGGTCATCCCCTATTGCACGAACTCCAGCAAGTGCGACGGCGGCGACTATCGTGGCTTCGAAGCCAACGACGACGGCGCGGCGAAGCACAAATTCGGCGGCACCGAGCCGGCGAACAACTCGTTCTTCAACTCAGTTTTCTTCGGCTCGACTTGGGAACCGAGTTCGGAACAACAGTCCAGCTCGCGCTTCTCTGATGGCGTGATCGGAACTGACTAAGTTCGTTGACACTTGTGGGCTTCGGTCGCGGCAGTTCAGCGGCTTGAAACCGTAGCCCGATCTTCGGGAGAAGCGTGAGAGCTTTGGCTCTTGGGCTTCTCCCGTTTCTTATGTCTCGGATGTGACGCGATTATCCCGGCCATTCCCCCTCCGATACTCCAAAACCGCAACCGGGCGGCGGTGGCGCGTTTGATCTTCGATCTTTTTCCAGCATGGACTGAGCCTTCGAGACATCGATGCCCAAGGGCGCTCCTGAACCGGCGCACCTTCAGGGGTATGCGGTTCGTGTGCTAGGATTACAAATTATTTCTAATGATTCTTGGAGGCTTTACCAGGATGCTGCGCTGTTTCCCGGTTGCGATTTTCTTTTGCTTGTTGACCTTTGCTCTCTTACAGCCGCGTACGTTTGCCCAACTTCAGCCCACCACGCCTGCCAGCGACAGTACCGGGACGACGGACACCGCCAAGGCCAAAGTGGCGCCCGATGCTGCCGTCATCACCATTCATGGGCTTTGCGGGAATGTTTTTCTTCCTGGCACTGGCCCGGACACCACAGGCCAGCAGAGCACGGGTGGCGCTTCGGATGCCGCGGCGCTCACGACTCCAAACCCAAGCTGCCAAACCATCATCACCCGTGAGGAATTTGAAAATCTGCTCAAGGGAATGAGTCCCAGGGTCGATCCTCGAACGGCGCGCAGCTTTGCCAAAAGTTATCCGGAATCCCTGATATTTGCCCGCAAGGCCGTCGAGACCGGTCTCGACAAGCAGCCAGATATTGAGGCGCTGCTGCAGTTCAAGTATCAGCAAGCACTATATTCGGTTTATAAGGCGCATGTAAAAAAGACGGTTAATGAAATGTCGGACGCGGACGTTGAAAAGTTTTACAACGCCAATCGTGAAAGATACGAAGAGTTTGGCCTTCTGCGCATCCACGTGCCCAATGTAAAAGAGCATCACCCGGCGCCGGGAGCGGCTCAACCCGCAGTTAATCCTGCAGCCGAAGAAGCCGAGATGAAGGACTTGGCCACGAGGATTCGCGCCGAGGCCGTTGCCGGAGGCAATTTCGATAAATTGCAAGCCAAGGTTTACAAGCTGGCGGGATCCGTCGACGATCCTCCCGATACCGACCTGGGTGACAAATGGACTCGCGACACCTTGCCGGAAGAAGACAGCGCGGTGCTGAAGTTGAAGCCCGGGCAAGTCTCGGAACCGATCCATAATGAAAACGGCTGGAATATCGTCAAAGTAGTTTCCCGAAAGACTCCCCCGTTGAGCGAAGCTCGCGACATCACCATCCAAATGATCGTTGCCGATCAAGCGAATTCGATCCGGCATGCGATCACGACTGATATCAATGAACAGTATTTCGTCCACCCCGTTGCCCGCGACCCCGAGGAACCATTGAATTAAGCTGAGGAACAGGTTCCGTCGCTCCGAATGACTCGATACCAAAACACGAAGCTCACGGTTGTTTCCTGCCTGTTGCTGGTGGTTGCCACCCTGGCGACCTATAGTCGCGTTCGGAGCAATCCCTTTACCAGTTTCGACGATGACACTTACGTCGTCCGAAACCTGCACGTCCAGGCGGGGGTCACCTGGAAAACCGTCACCTGGGCTCTAACTTCTACCGCGCAATCGAACTGGCATCCGCTAACCTGGATGTCGCACGCTCTCGACTGCCAGCTCTACGGATTGAATCCGGCTGGGCATCACCTCACCAGCGTCTTTATCCACGCACTCAACGTCGTTCTCCTGTTTCTGCTGCTGCTAAGGGCTACAGGCCACTGGGGACGAAGTTTGTTGGTGGCAGCGTTGTTTGCGCTCCATCCTTTGAACGTTGAATCGGTTGCTTGGATTGCCGAACGCAAGAATGTCCTGAGCACACTTTTTTTTCTCTCCGCACTCGGCGCTTATGGTTGGTATTCAGCGAAACCAGGTGTTAAGCGATACTTGGTAGTGGCCGCATTTTTCGCTTTAGGCCTGGCCGCAAAGCCCATGGTCATCACTTTGCCTTTTGTGTTCTTGCTCATGGACTTCTGGCCGTTGCAAAGAGTTCAGGGATGGGGACCGGCAACGGCATCGCGCGCGCGAGCCGGCAAGCGCAAGCAAGCGACGGAAGACGAAGCCATTGCGTCTCCCCTGGGCTTACCTTCGCGGCCAGTGTCGCGATTGCTGATCGAGAAACTGCCTCTGTTCATTTTCTTGTTTGCAAGCGCCATCATCACGGTGATTGCGCAGCGCTCCTCCGCCATCCGCTCTCTGAGTAAGATTCCAATGGACGAGCGCCTGGAAAACGCCCTTTATTCCTATGCCTTATACATCTGGAAGGCGTTCTGGCCCACGCGACTCGCGTTGTTTTATCCGCACCCCACCGACACGCTGACTGGATGGCAACTGGGGTTGGCGTTCCTGTTCTTGTTCAGCGTCACCGCCCTGGTATGGAATCAGCGCTCCGTCCGGCCCTACCTCGTGACTGGCTGGCTCTGGTACCTGGGTACATTGGTGCCCGTCATCGGAATTGTCCAGGTCGGCGATCAGGCAATGGCCGACCGCTACGCCTACATTCCGTTGATAGGAATTTTTGTGATGGTAGTGTGGGGCATAGGGGATTGGGCCGACGGTCGAAACGTCAATGTCGGATTGCGATGGGCGGCGTCCGCCGCTGTGCTTGCGGCTTTCTCATTCCTCACTTGGCGGCAGATTGGTTATTGGCGAAGTGACTACGAGCTTTGGACCCACCCCCTGGAACTTACGAAGGTGAATTACCTGGCCGAAACGAACTTGGCCAGTAGCCTGCGCAAACTAGGTCGCGCGCAAGACGCATTGCCTCACTATCAAGCTGCGGAAAGATTAAATCCGGGACAACCCGCGCGCCACATCAACCTGGCGGCCGATCTGGCCGAATCTGGCGACCTGCAGGATGCGATTTCGGAATATCAGATCGCCGCCGAACTGACCGACCAGCCTCGCACCCTGGCCCGCGTTGATGAAAGCATCGCCGCCCTGAGCGCGGCACTTGGCGACTACGGAACCGTGCGGGAAAGTTATAAACAAGCGTGGATAGCCGATCCTCAACATCGTCAGGATATGATTCAGGCTCTGATCGAAGACACGGGGGCTCGGCCCACACCCGGCGGGTTCTTTTCGTTGGGATTTCTTTTAGAACAGGACGGCAGACCCTCCGACGCTCGGGAAGCCTACGCGCAGGCCCTGAAGCTGGATCCCGCACTGGCAGAAGCGAAACAAGCCCTCGACGCCATCGATCGAGAAAATAAATAAAGCGGCAGCCCGGTTTCGAGACCCTCACTCGCCGTCGACGATGTGAATCTCGCGCTCAATCGGGTTACTGTAAAATGCAGGCGGGGTATAGGTTCTCAGGAAGTGAAACCACACCGTGCCCCAGGCTAGAGGAGTCGTGACCAGTTTCTACGTAGAGAATTTTGGTTGCCGGGCTACGCAGGCCGACGGTGCCGCGATCGAGCGCCAGTTCGAGGAGCGTGGTCTGACGCGCGCCACCGTTCCCGCCCGATCGGAAATCGTGATTTTGAACACCTGCACCGTGACCGCGTCGGCCGATCAGGACGCGCGCGCCGCCATCCGCCGCATTCGTCGCCAAAATCCGGACTGCCAAATCGTTGTCACTGGTTGCTACGCCCAGCGTGCGCCCGAGGAAGTGGCCTCGCTTCCAGGGGTGGCCCATGTTATCGGCAATTCTCACAAACATCGGTTGGCGGAAATCGTAGTCGCTCCACGCCGCCGGGATGAAGCCACAAGCGTCGCCGCGCGCCCTGGCTTTGTTCCAGTTTCAAACTTGGCGCCCGGCGGCGGAAGCGAGATTTTCGTCTCCGACATCTTCGCTCACACTGAATTACTCGCCGCGCCCGTTTTCGACGGCCCCGGAACGAATAACGATCGAACCCGTCCCAACCTGAAAGTGCAGGACGGTTGCGACAACCGTTGCTCTTTTTGCGTGATTCCGTATGTGCGCGGCCAGAGCCGATCGTTGCTGTTAAGTCGAATCCTTAGCGAAATGAATGCCCTGGTCAACGCCGGCTATCGCGAGGTTGTAATTTCTGGAATTAATTTAGGCCGCTGGGGTCGCGATCTCGAGACTCCGTTACGATTCGAGCGCCTGATTCGCGAGATTCTCGATCGAACCAATCTGGAGAAGCTGCGCATCTCGTCGGTTGAACCGATGGACTGGAGCGACGAACTGATTGGGCTGATGGCCGACTCTCCGCGTATCGCCAAGCATGCTCACGTGCCCATGCAATCGGGCAGCGACCGCATCCTGCGGGCCATGCACCGCAAGTATCGTCCCTGGCATTATCGCGAGAAGCTCCAAAAGATTCGCGCAGCCATGCCGGGAGCGGCCATTGGCGCCGACGTAATGGTAGGGTTTCCCGGGGAAAGCGAAGTTTATTTCGAAGAGACCCGGCTCCTGATCGAGGAGCTTCCTTTCACCTACCTGCACGTATTCACGTACTCTCCGCGTCCGGGTACACCGGCGGCAGTCATGCGAGATCAAGTCCCAGTGCAACTTGCTCGTGAACGCAATCAGATTCTGCGTGACCTGGCCGCGAAGAAGAAATTGGCCTTCATGCAAAAGTTTGTTGGCGACAGAGTAGAAGCAATCACCTTGAATGTGTGCGATAGCAAGTCCACCGAAGCGCTGACGGATAATTATCTGAAGCTACGCCTGCAGGGACACCACCAACCGAATCGGTGGGTAAAAGCGCGCGTTGAGCAAGTTGCAGAAGGCACATTGATCGCGGTAGCGGCGTAATTTTCTGTTGTCTTTCGTAACAGCAGTTCGCTCATCTGCCTATCCTTCCGGCAGCTTAAAGCACTCCAGTTCCGGCATAGGGAAATCTTTGCGATTGTCGGTCATGAGCGTGCATCGTCGCTCGATTGCGATGGCAGCGACAATGCTATCCGCGAGAGTGAGAGTGCGTCCCTTTCTCGCGTATTTGTATTTAAGGATTCCAGCCAGCCGTCCTGCTGGCGCCGTCAACGGGTAGCAATCGAGCACATCGAGGAATTCCTCGGTCCGCTTCTCTTCTTCTGGACGCATCCCCGCATACAGCTCAGCGACATTCAAAGCTGTGGTCGCCAAGGTATGCCCGCCGCTAGCCAGCTCCGCCAGCAGTTCGCGTCGTCTGCGACGCAACCGCAGCACATCGATCAGCACCGATGTGTCGAGCAACAAGCGCATCAAGGAGTCCTTCGGGTTGAACTCTTGATCCGCGCTGGTTTCAGTCTGCGCCTGGGTGCGCCCCGGCTTTCGCTTTCCGTCCGCAGTTTCCGTACCCACGCCGCCGCGCCTCCGGCCAGTTCGGGATGATCTTCGCTCTTCCATGCGGGATCTTCGCTTTTCAGGAAGCGCAGCAGCTTTTGCCGTCGAACTTCCTCACGCGCCGTTTCGACCAGGAAGGAGCTGCGCCCTCGAGGACCTACCAAGGCATCAATTTCCCGGAGCAAGTCTTCGGGCAGCAGAACGTGGGCGCGCTTAGTGTTCGTATGCACATATTAAGTGTGCCTTTGCTATGTGCTTTTGTCAAGACACTGCCCGGCCAAAGAGTTCGTAATCCCCTCAACCTGCCTGCGCCGGACGGAAGAACCAGGTCATTCCCCACGAATAGAACGCGATAATGATCAGGATATTTACCGGCATGCCAAAAACAATATAGAGCACCGGCATGAACAAAACTGTTTTTTGCAGAAACAGAGCTTGTAGAAGGATCTGCAGGGGCAGGAACAACGCCAGATGCGCCATGGTGATTGCGGTCAAAAACGCCTTCTTCAGCAAACCGAAATCAAAGATGTAATAAGTGAGGCCGAATAGGAGCGGAATGATGGAAATCAATGCGATGCCCGCCGTGACCAGCCCCTGCATGTAGCTGTCGGGCGTGTGAGGAAAGCGGGCAGGCAGAAGCGCGAAATAGGCAAGCGCCGTCGCCGGTACGACCAAAATTCCGCGCAGCAGGTAAGTAACAGGTATGAACTTGTCCGACAATAAAAAGCTGGCGGCGAAGAGCGCCATCGTGGCCGCGAAGCTGAACCACCAGGTCTGAGCGCTGGGCAGCGCCGGCTCCATGGTGAGGTACGGAATATCGAAGCGGAT
>JBEKGG010000206.1:0-7692 GCA_050012915.1 Terriglobales bacterium
CGGGTCAAGATAATCTGGACAAATATACTCGGAACGGTGTATGTTTGGTTGCTTTTTCGGGCTCCCCCGCCCAGCATTTCAAGACTAGGAGCCACGATGATTTACCGGTCGGTCGCGATCTCCACCCTAATAGTTGTTGCGATGTTCTTTGCGAGCTGTGCCTCGTCGCCTACTTTGGGCTCTATTTCGGTGACGCCGGGGACGGCCAGCATTGGGACGGTTGGGGGCACGGCGCAGTTCACGGCGACTGGGACCTATGTGCGAAGTGGGCATCCGTCAACAACGCAGAACATTACGTCTTCGGTGACTTGGGCATCGAGCAGTACAGACGTGGCGACGGTTAACTCCTCCGGGATCGCGACCGCCGTGGCGAATGGCACCACAACGATCACCGCAACTATGACTTCGCCCACCGGAGGCGTGGTTGGAAGTGCGAGCCTGACTGTAGCCGTGGGTGGTCAAGGAGGCGCGCGCGAGTTAACTGCGATCACGATGATCCCCGCCAGCCAGACGTTAAACGCGATTGGAGCGTCTGCGCAGTTTATTGTGATAGGCACTTACAGCGCCGCTCCGACAACCGAAAATCTTGCTGGTCAGGTGACTTGGGCGTCGAGCGCGGCCGACGTTGCCACGATCAATTCCTCCGGTTTGGCTACGGCCGTGGCATGTGCCAGTTCCAGTTGCACGACAACTATAACGGCTAGTGCGACGTCGCTGTCAGGTTCGACCATAATCGGAGCCGCCACCCTGACGGTCAGCCCCGGTTCGGCGACCCAGCAACGCACCCTGTCTGCTATCACCATCATTCCTGGCGCGGGCACTCAGACAGTGGAGACGCTGGGAGAGACCGCTCAGTTCATTGCGATTGGGACGTATACCGCGAGCCCGATAACTGTTGATATGACCGACACGGTGACATGGGCGTCTACTGACGTCGACATTGCGACGATCGACTCGTCGGGACTGGGGACCGCAGTTGCCTGCGGAGGTTCCAGTTGCGTCACGACAATAACAGCGAGCGCGCAAGCGCAGGATGGTTCGCTTATCGTTGGAGCCTCGAACCTGACCGTAAATCCAGGCAACGGCGGGACTAATCTGCCGTCGCTCAGTGTGTATCTGGTGGGTGCGGGGACGGGCACGGTTACGAGCAGCCCACCAGGAATTAACTGCGCCGGCTCCGGGGCTGGATGCACCGCTTACTTTCCACAGGGATCGAGCGTGACCCTCACAGCGACGCCAGGAGGATTTGGAGGCTGGTCCGCAAACTGTACTCCGGATACCGCGAGTCCCTGCACAGTCACAATGAACACCAACCAGACCGTCGGCGCCATATTTAATTGATGGCTTAGCTCTGCTCGCTGAGAAGCTTCTCCAGCGTAGGCTTGTGCTTTTCGGTTTTCTTTTTGCGATTGGGAACTACTCGTGACGCAGGCGGCGCACCGATCTGTTCGCGGGCCATGGTCTTTACGGCTTCGACCGCAGTGAAGCGCTTCGGCTTCTTCTTTTTTGCCATCGCTCCCATCTTGCCATAGCTCATCCTTCAATGACGTGCAATAATATTTGGCGGAGTGGGTTGGCTTTGCGCCAACGACCTTATGGAAGAGCGCGATTTTTTTGATGAACGGCCGGAGAAAAAGACAGCGACCCTGAACTGTCCGCATTGCCAACAAGCCGCCGAGTACGAAATCAGCTGGCTGGTGCGCACCAAGAAGAATCAACTGCCTGGCCGGGCTGACGAAAGAGACCGCGCCCGCTTCGCCAAAGCCAAGTCCTACATGTTGCGTCGCGATGACATGATGGCCTGCAAAAATATGCGGTGCCGCAAGCGCTTTGAGATTTCCGGAGTGCAGTCGGTCGTGTTCACCGAGTAGCTTTTCTCCACGTTTCCTCTCTTCTCGATCGCTCATTTATACTGAGTGGTTTGCCTGCGATGGTTGATGGTTTGTGTAGAAGCGTTGCTTGCAACGTTTTCGGTCACGACGCTCAATCAGTCCGAACAAGGAGTTTTCGATTGAAGATTCTGGTCTGCATGAAACAGGTGCCGCAAAAGGATGCGCCACTCAAGCTGAACGAATCTGCTGCATGGATTCGCGAAGACGTTTCTTACGAAGTCAATGAGCCGGACGCTTACGCACTGGAAGAGGCATTGCGGCAGAAAGAAAAGCATGGCGGAGAGGTCGTCGTCATCACCTCCGGCCCGGCACGTGCGCAACAGGTATTACGGGAAGCTCTGGCCAAAGGCGCGGATCGGGCGATTCATCTGGAAGACAACGCGTTCGTCGGATTAGACGCGCTGAATACTGCCCGAGCTTTTGCCGCTGCAATTAAGGACGAGACGTTCGATCTGATTTTCACCGGCTTGCAGTCGGACGATTACGGTTATGCGCAAACCGGAGTCGTGCTGGCGGAACTTCTGGGATGGCCGCACGCAACCATCATCATGCAGATCGAGAAAAACGATTCGGGAATTCGCGTTAAGCGGGAACTCGAAGCCGGCTACTTTCAATTCGTCGATATGCCGCTGCCTGCGATTTTGACCATTCAGTCTGGCATCAACAAACTGCGTTATGCCACGCTGATTGGCATCAAGCAGGCCAAGAACAAGCCGCTGCGCAAGGTCGCGATGGCGGAAGTGCAGTCCGCAGTGAGTGGAAATCTGCAGAAGATCGAGCGACTATACGTGCCGCAGAAAACCAAGAACACGGAATTTCTGGAGGGCTCGGCCGGCGAAGTGGCAAAGAAGTTGGTGGATAAACTGCGCAACGAAGTGCGGGTGCTGTGATTATCTTTAAGCCGCGCCGCAGAGACGCAGCTGGCTACGTCTGTACAGTCAACAACGTGAATACAGTTAGGAGCTGGAAGCTGTATGCCTGACACAATTTTAGTAGTGGTCGAACAACGCGAAGGCAAACTGAACCGAGTCTCATGGGAGACGCTTGCCGCGGGGCAGGCGCTCGCCGCCGAAACCGGTTGGGCGCTCGAGGCTGCAGTGGTCGGCAGCAGCGTGGCGAATTTTGCCAACGAAGTTGCCGCCAAGAAAGTCGCGAAGGTCTACGCGATTGAGTCGCCCAAACTCGAACCCTACACTCCGGATGCCTTCTCGGCTGGCCTTAAGCAACTCATCGAATCGAAGCAGCCCAAGCTGGTGCTGCTGCCGCATACCTATCAGGTACGGGATTTCGTTCCCAAGCTGGCGACGGCTATGGGACGCACCGCAATCACCGACTGCATCGGCTACAAAAACGAAGGCAGCAAACTGCTTTTTACGCGTCAAATGTTTCAGGGCAAGCTGGCTGCGGATGTGAGTTTTACCTGCGATGCTCCATGGTTTGTCACTTTCCAGAACGGAGCTTTTCGCGGAGACAAGGTTGAAGCAGGAACAAATGCCGCTCCGATCGAAACGGTGAGCGTGCAGATTGCGGACGGCGTCATCCGCAACAAGCCGCAAGAAGTTTTCAAGGAAGCCAAACAAGCGGTGGATCTGACCCAGGCCGAGATCATCGTTTCCGTGGGACGCGGAATCAAAGAGCAAAAGAACATCGAGCTGGCGAAACAGCTTGCTGAAGCTTTGGGCGGAGAACTGGCGGCTTCGCGTCCGATATGCGACTCCGGCTGGCTACCCATGGATCGACAGATCGGTTCGTCAGGCCAGACGGTTGCGCCCAAACTGTATCTCGCACTGGGCATCAGCGGCGCGATTCAGCATATCGTCGGAATGAAAGGCGCGCGCACGATCATCGCGATTAACAAAGACTCAGAAGCGCCGATCTTCGAAATCGCGGATTACGCGGTGGTGGGGAATCTGTTCGATATCGTGCCGCCGCTGATTGAAGAAGTGAAGAAGGCAAAAGCCGGAGGCTAGGCGACCTTCGTTTCCGCGTCCGTTGGGCGCTTTCGACATACTAATTACGAATTGACTAGTTTATTGACCATGGATAGAATAATGGTCATGAATGATGTTTCCATCTCCGAATTTAAGGCCAAGTGTCTAGGCCTGATAGAACGAGTGCACAAAACGCGCCAGCCTCTGCGGATAACGCGCCATGGCCGTCCAGTTGCCGAAGTCATTCCGGCCGGACCGGACCGCAAGCGAAAGTTTTTGGGAGACATGGTTGGGACCGGCAAGATTGTGGGCGATATCGTTTCTCCAGTCATCGATTTGGAAGACATCGAGGCCTACCGCGATTGAACCTGCTGCTCGACACCCATATCTGGATCTGGAGTAAATTGGATCCGAAGCGGATAGGAAAGCGTGCAGCGCGAGAGTTGTCGAACAATGACAACGACCTCTGGCTGTCTCCGGTGAGTATTTGGGAAGCTCTTGCGTTGATGCAGAAGGGCCGCATTCGTGTTGAGGATCCGCTGGCTTGGGTCGAGCGAGCTGCTGATCAGCTGCGGGAAGCGCCGCTAACTCAAGAAATTGTTCGCACCGGTTTTGCTCTGTCTTTGCCTCACGCCGATCCGGCAGACCGATTCCTCGCGGCAACCGCTAAGGTTCTAAAGTTAACTTTGGTGACGGCGGACCAGACGCTGCTGGATCTGGGCGACATAGCCAGTCTGGCAAACCGCTAAGGACCAAATGCTGATCTTCCGCAAGCCTATCGAAGGGATCGAACGTCCGCAGATGCCCGCCGATGTTGTCATCGTCGGTGGCGGGCCTGCTGGCATGGCATGCGCTCTGCGCCTCTCGCAACTTATCGATGCGCACAATTCTGCAAATCCGAATTCTCAGCTGAGCAAAGAGAACATTTATGTGCTCGAAAAAGCGCGAGAAGTCGGCCAGCATTGCCTGTCCGGAGCGCTGCTTGATCCGCGTTCCATGCGCGAATTGCTTCCTGGATTTGAAAAGGACGCTCCACTCGACGCCGAAGTCGGAAAGGAAGCCGTTTACTTTCTAACCGAGAAGAGTAAATTCAAGTTTCCCATCACCCCTCCGCCCCTTCGTGATCACGGCAATTACGTCATCTCACTCAACCGGTTTGTGAAGTGGATGGGCAGCAAGGTCGAAGAAACCGGGATCACCATCTTCACCGGCTTCGCAGGTTCGGAGCTGCTTTTCGATGGCGCCCGAGTCACTGGGGTCCGCACGGACGACAAAGGCGTGGACAAAGAAGGCCACCCTAAATCGAATTTCGAACCGGGCTACGATCTGCGGGCTAAAGTAGTCATCCTGGCGGAAGGCACGCGCGGATCGTTGACCAAACAACTGATCGCGAAATTTGATTTGGCCAAAGACAGCAATCCGCAGACTTACGGCCAGGGAATAAAAGAATTGTGGGAAGTTCCTTCAGGGCGCATCGCTCCAGGCGAGGTCATCTACACCATGGGTTGGCCGCTGACGACCAAAGAGTATGGCGGCGCATGGATTTACGGGGGCAAAGACAACATCGTTTCGCTCGGCTTCGTTACCGGCCTCGACTATGCCGATCCGCGGGTTGATCCGCAGCACGTGTTGCAGGATTTCAAGCAGCATCCATTCGTCGCGAAGTTGCTCGAAGGCGGCAAGATGATTCGCTACGGCGCGAAGTCGCTGCCTTATGGCGGCTGGTGGGCGATTCCGCCGGTCGCGGGCGATGGCTGGATGATTCTCGGCGACTCCGCCGGTTTCCTCAACTCGCAGCGCCTCAAAGGAATTCATCTGGCGATCAAGAGCGGCATGCTGGCTGCTGAAACTGCTTTCGAGGCGCTGAAGAAAGATGATGCCTCAGCGGCCGTGCTGAGCGGCTTCCAGAAGAAAGTCGAATCCAGTTGGATCAAAGAAGAGCTTTGGAAGGTCCGCAACTTCCATCAGGGATTCGAGCACGGGTTGTTCGCCGGCTTGTTCCACGCGGGCATCCAGCAGTTCACAGGGGGACGCGGATTGCGGGGCCGGTATCCAGGAACCGCGGGGTATGAGCACATGAAGAAGCTTGCCGAGTTGCCCGCAGATGGCGGCGAGGAAGCCCATCTGCTAGGCGCCGCCAAAGGTGACGGCAAGCTCACCTTCGACAAACTCACCGACCTTTATCATTCCGGCACCAAGCATGAAGAAGATCAGCCGTCGCACCTGGTCATTCACGATACGAACATTTGCAACACTCGCTGCGTGAAAGAGTTCGGCAGTCCCTGTCAGAATTTTTGCCCCGCCAACGTTTACGAGATGGTGGACGACGCCGAGCAGCCCAACGGCAAACGCATTAGCCTGAATCCCTCGAACTGCGTGCACTGCAAGACCTGCGACATCGCCGACCCGTATCAGATCATCACATGGGTTCCGCCGGAGGGTGGAGGCGGCCCGAACTATGATGGCATGTAAGGCTTGACGGAAACTCACTTTCGCCACGGATTCGCACGGATCAGACACCAGACCGTCAGTGCTACCGAAGCCTATAATCGAAGCTAGGAGCTAGATGCTGTTTCTCTCCGACAAATTCGGCCGCGCCATCACCGATCTGCGGATCTCGATTACGGACCGCTGCAACTATAGGTGTGTGTATTGCCGCACGGGCAACGAAGGCGCGCTGTACGGCGATTTGCCTTTTGCCGACTACTTGCGCATGGCGCGTGTATTCGCGGCGTTGGGGATCAAGAAAATCCGTCTGACCGGCGGAGAGCCGCTGCTGCGCAACGGCGTGATTGATTTCGTGCGGGAATTGGCGAAGCTGCGCTGCGCCGACGGCGAAGAACTCGACCTGGCTATGACCACCAACGGTCATCTGCTCGCCGAGATGGCGCAGCCTCTAAAGAACGCGGGACTGAATCGCATCACGGTTAGCATGGATGCGGTCGATCCCGATCGCTTCGCTCGCATTACCCGCGTGCCTAATGGGTACGACCACGTGCTCGCGGGAATCCGGGCATCGCGGCGAGCGGGACTGTGGCCGGTTAAGGTCAACTGCGTGCTGATGCGCGGTTTCAACGAAGACCAGATCATTCCCTTCGGTATGTTTGCTCGCGAAGAAGGTGTCGTTGTTCGTTTCATTGAATTCATGCCGCTCGAAGAAGATCGAACCTGGTCGCCCGCCATTGTGGTTACTTTGGATGAAATCGTCCAGCGCATGGCGGAGTATCGGCCTCTGGTGGAAATTCCGCACGCACGCAGCGAAACCGCCCGCCGGTATCACTTCGACGACGGCATTGGTGAGATCGGGATTATCGCTCCGGTTTCGCATCCCTTCTGCGGACACTGCAGCCGCATCCGGATTACTTCCGACGGCAAAATTCGCACCTGCCTGTTTTCCGTGTGGGACCACGATCTGCACGAGCTCATGCGCCGCGGCGCTTCCGATGAGGAGTTGGTGGAATTTATCCGCGGTGTGGTCGAGAGAAAAGAAGAACGTCACCACATCGGCGAAGCGGATTTCGTTCCGGCATCGAGGACGATGGTGCACATTGGCGGCTAACCTCGTGCCGCCCACCAAAGTGATATAAGTTCAAGGTGAAACGAATTGTTTTGCTGTTGATTATCGCTGCAATCGGGACGGCTTCAGCGCAATCCGCTCCCAGGTCCCAAGCCAAAGAGACGACCGACTCGCCATCCTATCTGGGTTTCGATCGCAACAACTATCCCGGCGACCAGAACTTGAAAGTTCTTCGCGAGACTTTTTCCTACACAGGCTATTGGCTGAACGCGCCGCCCAGCGCGCGCACCAACACATGGAGTGGCAAACGGGTCAAGCTGGAATCGGCGGGCTTTGGTTTTCTGGTGCTGTT
>JBEKGG010000207.1:0-7677 GCA_050012915.1 Terriglobales bacterium
TGCGAGATAGGTTTCGTTGAACTTTTCAAAGGCTGCGAGAGTGTCGTCGGTGGCGTCGCCATTTTCTGGGTCGCTCTCGTCATACATCATGGAAACGTGAAAGTTCTTTTCGGCCGCGATGGTCTGAATCAGCGCGTAGCTGCGATCGATGAAGGGTTCGCGATCGCCGTACCAGTCAACCACAAACCCGGAAATTCCTAAAGTCTTGGCTAAATCGATTTGTTTGCGTATCGCGGCAGGATCTTGCGAAGAATATCCCACGGAAATGTGCCGGGGATGCCCAAACCAGGGTTCGTAAACCGCCAACGTTTGCGGTGCTGCGTCGGTGACCGGAACGCCGTCGCGTAGCGTCTGGCGTAGATTGGGCTGAGTGCATCCCTGCAGCAGGACGACAAAAATTAGCGCACAGATCACCTGATAGCGGCGGCTCATCATAGGAATGCTTTTCGTTAGAGGCTATAAACCCGCCATCAGTTGTCGCGGACAGGGGCAACTCGTGATTGATGCGGTAAGTTGCAGGCAGCGTGATCTTTACTTCCTGCATCAGAAAGGCTGCCGGGAGAGCGTCCCTTAGGCAGAGTTTCGCAGTAGCAAGCGCCGAGCGCTGCGAGGCCGAAATTGATTCCTATTAATCTTTACGATTTAGTCGGTTGGAGCCCCAAGAACGTGGTGAGTAGTCCGAACCCGGAATCCAAGACTCTGCAGGCCCGCGTCCTTTCGGGAAGCTTCATACTGCTCACAGGATCGGGACTCGTCACCGCAATCAATTTCGCTTACAACATCGCGGTCGCGCGATTTCTTGGTCCTATCGCGTTTGGTCATGCGACGGCGGTTTATACCCTGCTGGTGCTGATATCGGCGGTTACGCTTTCCTTCCAGATCGTTTCGGCAAAAGTTATTGCGCAGCAGAGTTCTCTCGAAGGAAAAAGTACCGCCTACCGAGGATTCCACAAAAGCGCATGGGAATGCGGGATCATCGTTGCTCTTTTGTTGCTGATGTTTCAAAAGACAATCGCTGGGTACTTGAATTTACCTAGTCCGATGCTGGTGGTGCTGCTCGCGGTTGGAGTTGCATTCTATGTTCCCCTCGGTAGTAGGCGCGGGTACATTCAAGGCGCTTACGGCTTCCATCGACTGGCCAGCAATCTGGTTCTAGAAGGATTGGTCCGGCTTGGCGGATCTCTGGTTGTCATTTCGCTCGGCTTCGGCGTCCGGGGAGTGATCGCGGCCAACGCTGCCGGCATAGCTGTAGCCTATCTTGCCGCCGCGCCTAAACTCGCGCCCGGAGTTCCCGCCGAACTGCATCTTCCCGATGCCTTTCGTGAAGCGCTGCAGGCCATCGTTTTTTTTGCCGGTCAAGTGCTCATCAATAATTGTGACATCGAGCTGGTCAAACATTTCTTCCCTCCCACCTCGGCCGGCTTGTATGCCGCGGTGGCGTTGGTCGGTCGAGTGGTTTTTGCGTTTTCCTCGGCAATCATAAACACCATGTTTCCAGTCATGGCCGGGACGCGCAGTGAGCAGAGGAAAGATCACAGCGTTCTGGTGACTTCCCTGCTGCTCGTATTTGGAATCGGTTCAGTGATTGCGGTCGGACTGCGGCTGTCTCCTGCCTGGATTTGGACGACGCTTTTCGGCGCGCAGTTCGCCATCGCTGGGCAACATGGCCTTCCTTACCTGCTGGCTTTGTATGCGGCGACGACCGGCGTCTATTGCCTTAGTGTCGTAATTATTGCCTACGAAATGTCGTACAAGATCGCGAATACGGGTTGGGTGCAGTTGGCTTTCAGTGGTGTGCTGGTCGCGGGCATTTGCCGCTTCCATTCGTCGCTGCAACAGGTCATCTGGATTCAGCTTGTGTTAATGCTGGTTCTGCTCATCGTTCTCGCGGTGCCGTTCCTGTGGAAGACGCTCGTCAGCACTGAAAATACGCGAGCGCAAATATCGGCTCGGGGAATAAGAATAATACGCCGGGTCGCCGAGGACGAAGTTATTGCCGAATTCATAAAGAGCGATTTTGAAAACTCCGCCTTTGAGGAGTACCAGGAATCTTTGCGCGAACTTGTGATGAAACCTCGTCTCGATGACGAGGCCGAGAATGCAAAGCGGCGTGCGCTGCTATTTATTCGACATTTTCCCTTGTGGCGAGAGCTGCCGAGGGGAACTGAATGGTTTGAGGTGGAAATCAGACCAGCGGATTTGGCCCAGATTCGGGTATTTCCGCGCGCGATGTGGCGGAAACTCGCGCGGGGCAACTTTGCCATCAGCGCCGTTTCTGAACGCATTCGCACATACCGCGGCCGCGACGTCTCGGTAAAAGCATTCCTATCGAAGATTAATTCGCTACGCGGTTGGCTGCGCCAGGACACCCAACCGGGCGCCGTACTCCTTATCGGCCTTAACGAGAGCGAGCCGTTAACCATACTCGATGGAAATCATCGGCTGGTGGCAGCCACGCTGACCTCGCCGGAGAGCATGGAAAAATTCAAGTTTTTCTGCGGACTGTCGCCGCGAATGGCGGAGTGCTGCTGGTACGAAACGAATCTGGCAACCCTTTGCAGATATGGAGCAAACCGGCTGGCCAATTTGGTGCACGATGCCGAAGCTGAGCTGGAGCGCCTTTTGCAAAGCTCTTAGTGGCCGTCTTCCTACTAATGTAAACCCTAATCCCCCCTACAGGTAGCACCGGATAGACCCGCGGCTTAAGCGCCCTTAAGTTGGAAGAGTGTACAAACCGCTTTCCAGCTCCCAGGAGCAGAGGCGGCATTTTTGAGCCCCGGATGGAAAATATGATCGGTGCAAGACCTATAGTCGTGAAGCAATTGCCAGAGACCCTAAGCGTGGAGCAAAGCCGTTTGTTGTTCTTTGAAGTTGAGCCTTCCCTGAAGACTGATCGGCCTCGGCTGGTGCTGGATTGTTCAAGGGTTCGCAAACTCGACAGCGCGGGAATCCAAGTGCTGTTGCTTTGTCTAGAAGAGGCGATGAAGCGGAATGGCGATGTGAAACTGGCTGCAATCCCTGCGGTGGCAGCGGAAATTCTCGAGCTGACCAGGGTCGACGGCCTGTTCGAAGCCTTTGAAAGCGTTCGCGATGCGGTAGATAGCTTCCACCAATTCCCTGTATATGCCTTGGAGCAAGTGCCGGAGGTTGCGCTTTCAACGCCCGCGGCGGACGAGGTTTTCCGGAATTTGAAGATCGCCGGGTAATTTGCGCGATGAGGACGCGCAGGTGAGCCTGACTTTGGAGCGACCATGAAAATGTTGGGGCATTGGATTACGCGCGAGATTGTGGTGTGCGCGGTGTCGTTATCGCTTCTCCCGTGCGCTGAAACCGCACTGGCGCAGGATAACAACGCCGGCCAGCCGGCGGGCAGGATCTCGGAGAAGAATCAGTCGATCAACTCCAGCAGTAGTGCGACGAACACGAACGGCGCTCCGTCCCAGTCCACAAGCTTGCCCGACAGTCCCGGTTCGGTTCGATTGCAGGCACTGGCCGAGATTCCGCAATCGGACGGGCAACAGTCGTCTTCAAAAGGAACGCAAGAGCCAGTGGGAACGGCAGCGGCGGAGTCTGTAGAGACGACGGGAGTGGCGGCGTCTAATCCGGCGGGAGCTGCGATTGCGCCGGCAAAGCAGAGACGAACGCGAGCTCTTTTGATCAAAGTCGGTGCTTTGGTGGGCGCGGGCGTTGCCATCGGTACGGTTGCGGCACTTGCCAGCGGCAGCCCCAGCCGGCCGCCGGGCGCTCGATAGCCGCCAGGACAACGGACATTTATTTGCTATGAGTGAACGACTACCTGGAAAGCGGCGAGCCCAACTCATAAGTTTTTCGGGCATGGACGGCGCCGGCAAAAGCACCCAGATCGAAATCCTGTTCAAGCGTTTGACGCAGGCGGGCCTTCGAGTTTCTTTGCTAGCTTTCTGGGATAACGTGGCCACGCTGACGAGCGTCCGCGAACTCAGCGGGCACGCACTTTTCAAAGGAGAGAAAGGCGTTGGCGCGCCCGACAAGCCGGTAAACCGCCGGGACAAGAATGTGCAGTCCTGGTACATGACCGTCGTGCGATTTGCACTTTATTTTCTGGATGCGATCTCGCTTAGCTTTGTCGTGTGGCGGCAACGAAGATCGGGCAACGATGTAATCATCTTCGACCGATACATCCACGACGAACTTGCGAACCTGATTCTTAAGAATCGAATTTCACGGATCTATGCCCACTTCTTGCTAACGATAACTCCGCAGGCAGACATCGCGTTCTTGCTGGATGCGGTTCCGGAGAAGGCACGGGAGCGCAAGCCGGAGTATCCGGTGGATTTTCTGCGTCAAAGTCGCGCCGCTTATTTGGCCCTCAGCGAAATGGGCGGCGGAATGAACGTCATAGGCCCACTTCCAGTCGGAGAAGCTGCGGATCAAATCCTCGAAGCTACGTTGAAGAAACTGTCTCCCGGCGATTTGCATTACTTTTCCACTCCTGCGCAATCCGTCGCACGCACACCGAACCTGGGTTAACGCCGCGTTGCTTTTGGGTTACGGGCCAACGCTTCGTGCTCGAAAACCATCTCAAGTCAGGCTGCAATGTTCCCACGTCAAATCATGGATCGGACGCGAGATGACAAAGCCAAGTTTCCGGCATTGCCGTTGTTGCCGATCTTAGGCGTGATGATTTTATGGAGTGGATGCCGGGGACTGGTTGGAGACCCCGTCGACCAGAACAGCAGCCTGCAAAGCATCAATCACATCATTTTCATGGCCCAGGAAAACCGTGGTTTCGATCACTACTTCGGAACCATGCGCCAGTACTGGGCCGCCAATGGAATTCCGGATCAATCGTTTGACGGGCTGCCTCAATTCAATCCAACTGCGGGGGCGGCGCCGCTGCTAGGCCCCGCACCCACAAATCCCGGCTGCGATCCCCGGTACCCGTTCCCACCGAATGACTGTACGATCGGCGGCGAGAGTCCGAAGGTCGCATCTTTTCCAATGATTTCGATGTGCATCGAGAACCCAAGTCCCGCATGGAACGAAGACCACGTAGATTGGAACCTCAGCAATCCGCTTTCTGTTACGCCGAGTTTGAACGGGTTCGTGTGGACCGCCGCTCACGACGCGAGAGCGAACCAGCCGCCGTTTAAAGATGTGAACGGAGTGCGCGCCATGGCGTACTACGATGGAACCAGTCTGCCGTATGACTACTTCATGGCATCGAATTTCGCCACGTCGGATCGCTGGTTTTCTCCGGTCATGTCGCGAACCCAACCGAATCGACTCTATATGCTGGCCGCAACTTCGGCGGGGCATGTGTATCCGCCAACCTCTCCGCTTCCCAACAAAACTATTTTCGATTTGCTGCAGAGCGCCGGAGTTTCGTGGAAGGTTTACGTAACGGATCTGACGCATGCTGATCCGCCGGTCCAGGACAGCACATTGAACATGTTCACCGCAGCCAGCAAGTACCCAACGAACATTGTGCCGGTTTCGCAGTATTTTAGCGATGTGGCGAACAACACTCTGCCGTCGGTGGCATTCATCGATCCGGGCTTCGACAGCGGGCTCGACGAACATCCTGGGCTGGATGACGGCGAGCCTGGCGGAAGCGTGCAGCTCGGAACGCAGTATGTTTCCACACTGATCAACGCGCTGATGCAGAGTTCGTCGTGGCAGGATTCGGTGTTTATTCTTACCTTCGACGAGTTCGGCGGCTTTTACGATCATGTGCCGCCGCAGCCTGCGGTCAGCCCGGATGGCATAAAACCGTCCGATCTATTGCCCGGGGATATTTGCACCACGGGCACTGGGCCGACCTGCGATTTCGTGTATACCGGCTATCGGGTTCCGCTGATCGTGATTTCACCATTCTCGAAAAAGAATTACGTTTCGCACACCGTCGCGGATTACACCGCGTGGCTGAAGCTGGTGGAAACCCGCTTCAATCTTCCCAGCCTTACCAATCGGGACGCAGCACAGATGGATATGACGGAATTTTTCGACTTCCAAGATGTGCCGTGGAGCACGCCGCCGACGCCTCCGGTTCAACCTACAAATGGGGCGTGCTATTTGGATAAGCTTCCGTAATTGCTCGCCTGGCTGCGGGCCCGTACTCATCGCAGGTCAAGCCCATTAACCACAGAGGACACGAAGTGCCACGAAGGAAACCGGATGGGAGTTTAGTGGGCAGTGAGAGAAAGCAGGTTTCTCCACTCCGCAGCGCTCGAAATGACAGTGAGAAATGTGAGCAGACAATGAGAGATTGGGGCCGGCTACTTGTTCGCGGGCGGAATCACTTTCACTGCGCTTGCCGAGTAGCGGGTGCCGTCGAAGTTTGCTATCACCGTTACGTCGCTGCCTTCGTGCACATCACGGTTGATGGCGAAGCGGTCGGGATCGAAACTTATTTCGTATCGCTTGTCGTCTCTTGGATCGACCAGCGCTAATTGGCCGGAGTGCAAGTCGAGAAACACCACATTTCCGGTAAACACGAACGCGCTCCCCGGAGTGGCAAGCACCGCAATGTTACGTGCAACGTTTTTTCCGGCGTTATCGGCCTGGAAATCGACGGAAATCAGGGTACCCGGACTAAGAGAGGCTGACGCGGATTCCTGGCCTTGCTGCGAAATCGTCGTGGCGGCAGAAATGTGCAGTTTAACGGCCGCGGGCGAGAGTGAATCGCGCACCGTGAGTTCACCGTTGCTGCGATCGTAGCTTAATACTTGACCCTGGCACTGCCCTTCCGGCAATTGCGACAACATGTGAATGCTGCGCGCAAAGATTGTGGTTCCATCCAGCATTGTTTCGACGGAAACGTGTTCTCCCGCGCGCAGATCGCGCAGCGAGCCTTTATTTCCGTCACGGTAGACTTGAGTACGCTCGTCGAAAAGAACCTTCATCGGTCGTGCGCCGAAGATATTCAGGGTTAGTTGATCGCGGACGTCATCCACATCGCGAATCGCTCCGCCAACCACGGTGCTCTTACCCTTCGGAATAGCCGGCAAATCGGGGAGAAACGCGGAAGGGCTTGCGGGCTGGGATACGAGCAGATCGCCTGGATCTTCGGCCAACTTCGAGTTCCCTGAAACTAACGTCGAATTCAGCGCGGACTGCGCGAATGCCGCACCGCTGAGAATCATGACCAACAGAAAACATCCCGTAAAAATCCCTTTGCTCATGGTGGAATTTCTCCCGTCTCTTCGATGGCTCAAGCAGACAAATAGTGGCCTGAGAATTCGCTTTTGCCATAAGAATGTCGAGTTTAGTGGGCAACGCCGCACGGGCTGGCGCATCCAATTTTGAGCTTAAATAGGGACTGTGAGAGATATGCCTGCGAAACGACTCAGCCTGGTGATAGCCGTTGCGATCCTCGCAGCTTGGATTCCTTTGAACGCGTGGGCGGGGGACATTACGCTCAGACTGCCAAAGCGGAGCCAACTCACGCCGGTGCAGCGCCTGAATCGCGAGGGGGTTGAGGCAATTCAAAAGCAGCAATTCGAAAAGGCGGAAACGTTGTTTTACCAGGCGTACCTTTTCGATCCCGCCGATCCGTTCACGCTTTACAACCTGGGCTACGTTTCTGAACTGAAGGGTCAATTGGATCGCGCACAGAAGCTTTATGGATTGGCTTCGGAGCAGGCCACCGACGCAGTCATCGACCGCACCAGCGCAAAGCAACTTGAAGGCAAGTCG
>JBEKGG010000208.1:0-7579 GCA_050012915.1 Terriglobales bacterium
AGTCTTTTCTGGACGCCCACGCGCGCGAACAGGAGCCATGGGATGGACCCGCGGCACTGATCTTTACGGATGGATTCAGCGTCGGCGCAAAGCTCGACCGCAACGGACTGCGGCCGCTGCGCTACACGCTGACCTCAGACGGCCTGCTGGTAGCCGGTTCCGAGGTGGGGATTGCGGATTTGCATGACAAAAACGTGATTGAACGCCAGAGATTAGGTCCGGGGGAAATGCTGGTTGTCGATCCCGTGAACGGAAAATTTCTTCGTCCCGGAAGAGTTCCAGAGCTTGGCGAATGGCGGGGGTTTGTTTCCGACTGTGTGGTGGAGCGGATCGATCCGACGAATGTAAATTCACTCACTTCAAGGTCCGAACCAACGAAAGTCTTAGCCGCGCTGGGCTGGAGCGACGATCAATTTCGATTGCTGTTTCAGCCGCTCATTCAAAATGGGCAAGAAGCCGTGTGGAGCATGGGGGACGACGCGCCCTCGGCGTTTCTGTCGAACATGCGACGCCCGCTGTGGGAGCATTGCAAGCAGCGATTCGCTCAGGTGACGAATCCGCCTATCGACCCGCTGCGTGAAACTCATGTGATGTCGCTCGACGTTCATCTGGGTGAAAGTCTCTTGCTTCCTTCCCCGCTGTTGGACTTCGGTCAACTGCAAGCGATCCGAGAGAAGCTGCATCCGTTTAAGGATATCGATTGCACCTTTCCCATTGCCGACGGAATTGAAGGCGCGAAAAGAGTTTTGCAAAGCCTCGAGCAGTTGGTAATTGATGGGGCGAAAGCCGTTCTGCTCAGCGATCGCGGCGTGAATGCTGACCACGCAACGTTGCCCGTGCTGTTGGCCTTAGCTGCGGTTTGGAAGTCGATGGTGCGGGCGGGACACTGGAATGTGCCGCTCATCGTTGAAACAGGGCAGGTCGTCGATACGCATCACATTGCTTTGCTGATCGCAGCTGGCGCCAGCGCAGTTCTGCCTTACGCCGCGTTGGAGCAGGCTGCGAGTCTGCGTTCCGACGGGGCGGCCGCATATCGGCTCGCGGTGGAAAAGGGGTTGCGCAAGGTAATGGCGCGCATGGGCATCTCGACTATTGCCAGCTATCGCAACAGCCAGCTATTTGAAACCATCGGTCTCGACGAAGAACTTCGGGCAAGCTTTTTCGAAGATGCGGGTGGCGCACTCGGCGGAAAAGGCCTCGACGAGTTGCTCGAAGATTGCGTTGAACGTCACGCTGGGGCATTTCGAACCGAAAATTCAAAACTGCGCGATCTCGGATTGTATCGCTTCCGGCGCGAAGGAGAACGGCACTCCGCATCTCCAGAACTGGTGCGGCGAATGCATCACTACATCAAGTCGCCAACCCAGGAGAACTACCAGGCGTTCACTGAAGTTGCCGCAACGAGAGAGCCGGTGGCGATTCGCGATCTTTTAGAAATTGCGCCGGGCACAGCGGTTCCGCGGGGAGAGGTTGAGTCCGATGCGTCCATACTCAGCCGCTTCAGCACGCAGGCCATGTCGCTCGGAGCAATCTCTCCCGAAACTCATCGCACGCTGGCGATCGCCATGAACCGGCTGGGAGCGCGCAGCAATACCGGTGAAGGCGGCGAGGATCCTGACGTGTATCGCGAACAACCCGAGGCCAACAACAAGGTAAAGCAGGTGGCGTCGGCACGATTTGGCGTGACTGCGGATTACCTCGTCCACGCGGATGAGTTAGAAATCAAGATCGCGCAGGGGGCAAAGCCGGGCGAAGGCGGACAACTTCCGGCGGGCAAGGTGACTGCTTACATCGCACGGCTTCGGCATTCGGTGCCGAACACGGTGCTGATTTCGCCGCCGCCTCATCACGACATTTACAGCATCGAGGATTTGGAGCAATTGATTTACGATCTGCGGGCGGTGAATCCGCAGGCGCGGATTGGGGTGAAGCTGGTCTCGAGCACCGGCGTGGGCATTGTGGCCACTGGCGTTGCGAAGGCTGGAGCGGACGTGATCACCATCAGTGGGCACGACGGTGGTACAGGCGCGTCTCCTCTGACTTCTATCAAAAACACCGGCATGCCTTGGGAAGTTGGACTGCGCGATGCACACGCCGCGCTGGTGCGTGCAGGTTTGCGGTGTCGGGTTCGCTTGCGCGTGGATGGCGGATTCAAATTTGGACGGGATGTGATTGTCGGCGCGCTTTTGGGTGCTGACGAATTTGGTTTTGGTACGGCAGCCTTGCTTGCGCTCGGTTGCGTTATGGCTCGTCAATGCCACTTGAATACCTGTCCGGTGGGTATCGCGACGCAAGACGAAAAGCTGAGGATGCGCTTCACAGGAAAACCGGAAATGGTGGAAGATTATTTCCGCGCCGTGGCTGGCGAAGTTCGGGAACTGCTCGCGTCGATGGGAGCCCGCTCCATCGATGCGATTGTTGGGGCTGCCGATCGGCTTCAGCCGCGCAATCCGCAGGCAGCGCGTGCTTTGGCTGAGCTGCTCGAACCGATTTCCGCGCCAATCCAAACTGCTTACCTGCGCGAGTCGGCGAGCGCTCTGCAGCTTGCCTTGAGCCGCACGCGTGTCCGGCAGATGACGAATCGTTCGTACAGTTTTCAGATCACCAATGCGGACCGAGCGGTAGGAACCCATTTGTCTGGCGAAGTTTTGCGCCAATGCTCCGACGTGGTTACGCCGGTTGATTACAACTTCGCTGGTACGGCGGGTCAGAGTTTCGGTGCGTTCCTTGTTCACGGCATTAACCTGCGACTTTTTGGCGAAGCCAACGATTATGTGGGCAAAGGAATGTCGGGCGGCAATATCGTTATCTCGGCGGGCGGAGAAGCCTCGATACGCGGAGATGTACTGGCCGGCAACACTGTACTGTATGGCGCGACGAGCGGAGAGTTGTACATTGCGGGTCGAGCCGGGGAACGGTTTGCCGTACGCAACAGCGGCGCGCTGGCGGTAGTCGAAGGGGTGGGCCAACACGCTTGTGAATACATGACTGCTGGCGTGGCCGTCATGCTCGGGCCTGCTGGAATTAACTTCGGGGCGGGAATGACCGGCGGTTTGGCTTATCTGCTGCGCGATCCCGCCACAGCCCACGTGCTCAACGAGCAATCGGTGAGGATGGTTCCCCTCGAACTCAAGGAAGAATTGTGGCTTCGCCGTGTTCTCCGAAGGCACGAGCGTCTCACCGGAAGTCCGCGGGCCGCGCAGTTATTGCGCAGTGAGCGGCCACTACCGTTTAGTCGTGTCGAACCTCTGTCGACGGCGTGTTCGATCGCGGAGACATGGGACGCGATTTTGACCCGCTTTGGCAGACATCAGACTCCAGTTTTCGATGTCGCGCGCGCAGTTCCGCTCGATGGGTTGCCGTCGTATCGCAAGCAGCGAGCCTTCCTGGGTAATCGATAACCTTTTCCGCAGAAAGCTTTTCCCCGTCTCCGCTATAATCACAAACTAATCATGGACTTTGACCAACTAGTAACATTTCTGCAAGTTGCCAAGCTCGGCAGCTTTTCGCGTGCAGGACAAAAAGTCTTTCGTTCGCAATCGGCGGTTAGCAGTCAGATTCGATTGCTTGAGCAGGAGTACGGGGACAAACTTCTCGACCGGTCCGGAAAATCAGTACGGCTCACGCCTGCGGGAAGAGTATTGTTTGCCTATTCCGAGCGGCTTTTGCGGATGCGCGATGAGTCTCTGTTGGCGGTCGCAGATCAGGGCGCAACGCCACGGGGCACGCTGTTGATTGGGGCCAACGAAGCCACTTGCCTGTACGTTTTGCCGGAGGTGTTCGCGGAATACTGCCGGCTCTATCCCGGAGTTCAGGTTAGCATTTACCGAAACTTCAGCTACAAAATTATCGAAAAGCTGGAGAATGGTTCGATTGACGTGGGGATCGTAACTTTGCCAGTCAAGTCTCCGAGCCTGAAGGTGCATTCTATTTTTCGCGATCAGCTTATGCTGATGGTAAGTCCGCAAAATCCCCTGGCCAAGCACAAACACGTTTCCGTGGGAGACATTGTCGCTCAACCGTTGCTCTTGCCGAGAACCGGTTACAGCCGCCGCGTGATGGACAAGCTGTTCCGGCCTTACCGTTCTCAGTTGCAAGTCAGAATGGAATTGCCCAGCATCGGGATGATTAAAAGTTTTGTCGCCGCAGGGTTGGGCGTCTCGCTGATCAGCGCGAGCTTTGCCCGCGACCAGGTGCTGGCGGAACGCGTAAAACTGATTCCGCTTCAAGGCGTGGAGCTCTGGCGTGAGCTAGGATTGGCTTATCGTCGCGATCGGACCCACACGCGTCCAACAACCACTTTCATCGCCACGGTGCGACAACGGGCGGCGGCTCCGAAATAGTTTTCTCGAGCATTTTCACCACAGAGACACAGAGACACAGAGGAAAACTTGGGTATTTTTCAGAACAGCTATCTTTGGAACGGCTAGGGGACCCATCTTATTCTTAAGATGTTTGTTTTCTCTGTGTCTCTGTGAATCTGTGGTGAGTTCGGGTTAATACTTCACGATTGCGGCAAACGATTTTGGATCCAGACTCGCGCCACCCACGAGGGCACCGTCGATTTCTTCTTCTGCCATGAGCGTCTTGGCATTCTCGGGCTTCACCGATCCACCATACAGAATGCGAAGACCATCGGCGAACGGCTGCCCGAAAGCTTTGGCGGCTTCTCCGCGAATCAAACTGTGGGACTCGGCGGCGAGTTGTGGCGTGGCAGTTTTGCCGGTTCCGATGGCCCAGACTGGTTCGTAGGCGACGACAAGTTTGCCAGCTTTTTTCGCCGAGATAGCGTGGAAGGCGCGCAGGCACTGGCGGCGAAGCACGTCTTCGGTTAACCCAGCTTCTCGTTCTTCAAGTACTTCTCCGACGCAAACGATGGGCGTGAGGCTGGCTTCGAGCGCGGCTTTCAATTTGAAATTTACGATGTCATCGCTTTCGCCGAAATACTGGCGGCGTTCGGAATGTCCAATGATCACATGCGTGCAGCCAACGGCGAGCAGCATGACGGGACAGACTTCGCCGGTATACGCGCCTTCTTTTTCCCAGTACAAGTTTTGCGCTCCGATTGCGATGTTCGATTCTTTGACGGCCTCGACCGCAGCGCAGAGATCGATATAGGGCGGGCAGACAACGATTTCATCGCGATCGTGATTTGCGACCAAGGGAAGAAAATCGCGAAAAAAGTCGCGAGTCTGGTCGGGCGTTTTGTACATTTTCCAGTTGGCAGCGATGAGTTTCTTTCTCATGGAAATCCCTTTTCGATCCGGTATGGAAAAGCAGCATTCTGATTCTGCAGCGTTTCAGCGGCTCGCGTGTAGGTTTGCAAAGTTGCAACGTCGAACAGCACAAATCGAACGGTAGTTAGATGGGTGGTCGAGACTAGAGCCTCAACGGTTGAGGAAATCGCGATTGATGCGGCTTCGGCGACCGGATATCCAAAAGCCCCGGTTGAAATAGCAGGAAAGGATAGAGATTTGATACCGTGCTCGTCGGCCAACCGGATCGATTCGCGATGACAACTTGCCAGCTTTTCAGCTTCTCCGCTTTTTCCACCGCGATAAATCGGGCCTACGGTGTGAATGACATATTTTGCCGCCATGCGTCCGCCGGTCGTGATCACCGCACGCCCTGCTGGGAGGCTTTCGATCTCCGCAACGATCCGCCGGCATTCGGCCAGAATCGATGGTCCGCCAGCTCGGTGAATCGCGCCATCGACCCCGCCTCCGCCCAGAAGAGACGAATTTGCGGCGTTTACCACAGCGTCGGTCGTCTCTTTAGTAATATCGGCGGGACCGTCAAACTCTATAGTCCTCCCGTGGTCCAACAGAATACGAATGTCCGAACGGGACACACTTGTCTCCAGATAGGTCAACGCTTTTCGGTGAGCGCTTCGACGCCGGGCAATTTCTTCCCTTCGAGGAATTCAAGGGACGCTCCGCCGCCGGTCGAGATGTGGGTGATCTTATCGGCAACGCCGGCGGCATGCACTGCGGCGACTGAATCACCACCACCTACAATCGAAATTGCGCCTACATTCTCGGCTATGGCGTGCGCAACCTTATAAGTGCCCCGGCTGAACGGGGAAACCTCAAACACACCCATGGGTCCATTCCAGACGATAGTGCGAGCGCGGGAAATTTCCTCTGTGAACAGTTCCACAGTCTGCGGCCCGATATCAAGGCCCATCATGTTGGGTGGGATCGGCTGTCCGCTGTTTACAATGTGGACGACGGCGTTGATATCGATTCGATCCGCAACGATATGATCGACCGGCAACAAGAACTTCAGTTTATGATTCTTGGCCTCCTGTAGAAGCTGGCGGGCCAGGTCGAGTTTATCTTCCTCTACCCGCGACTTGCCAACCTGCTCGCCCTGAGCTTTCAGGAACGTATAGGCCATCGCACCGCCGATGAGGAGCGTATCGACTTTGCTCATCAGGTTACGGATCACGGCGATCTTGTCACTCACTTTTGCGCCGCCGAGGATGGCGATAAAAGGCTCTTCTGGCTGCTGCAGCGCTTTCCCCAGGTAGCGGAGTTCCTTTTCCATGAGAAGTCCAGCGGCAGACTTTTTGAGAAATTTCGTGACGCCGACGGTGGAGGCGTGGGCGCGATGCGCGGCTCCGAAAGCATCGTTCACGTAGTAATCGGCGAGGCTGGCGAGTTGCTTGGAAAACTTTTCGTCGTTGGCCTCTTCTTCGGAGTGGAAGCGGAGATTTTCCAGAAGCAGAGTTTGTCCTTTTTCCAGCTTGCCGGCGATTTCCTCTGCTTCCGGTCCGACGCATTCAGGAGAAAATCCTACGTTTTCTCCACGCGCCAGTTCCTTGTCGAGAAGCATGCGCAGACGCTCGGCGACGGGCTTAAGACTCATCAGGGGATTCGGTTTGCCCTTGGGACGGCCAAGGTGCGAAGCGAGAATGAGGCGCGCGCCATGACGCAGCGCGTACTCGATGGTGGGGAGAGTTTCGCGGATGCGGGTATCGTCCATGACCCGGCCATCCTCCATGGGCACGTTGAAATCCACGCGCATGAGAATGCGATGATCGTTAATGGCGAGATCGCGAATGGAAAGCTTGGACATTAGATTCCTTGTTGGTGCGCGGCAGCCGGCGAGAGGCCGGCGCTATTTACAAGCCTTTCTTGCCGATGTAGTTGATCAGGTCACGCACACGGCACGAGTAGCCCCACTCATTGTCGTACCACGAAATCACTTTAACCAAAGTTCCTCCGACTACGAGAGTCATGGGCGCATCCACAATCGACGAGCGCGAATCTCCACGGAAGTCGGCCGAGACCAATTCGTTTTCTTCGTATCCCAGATAACCTTTTAGCGGGCCTTCTTGCGATGCTTTTTTCAGGGCCGCATTGACCTCTTCTTTGGAGGTCTTTTTCTCCACCAGCGCCACCAGATCGACAACCGACACGTTCGGCGTGGGGACGCGCATGGCGAATCCGTCGAGCTTACCCGCCATTTCAGGGATGACAAGTTTCAATGCTTTGGCAGCGCCAGTTGAGGTTGGAATCATAGAAAGCGCGGCGGCGCGGGCACGACGCAAATCTGAATGGGGGAAATCGAGAAT
>JBEKGG010000209.1:0-7489 GCA_050012915.1 Terriglobales bacterium
GCGAAGGCCAGCAGATGGGACAGATGGAATTCTCCGACTTGAACATTCAGGAACTCGCGCCGGACGCAGCCTTCGTGCGCGGAGCATGGCACTTGACCATGACCAACGGCAAAACCCCGCACGGCTTGTTCACTCTGATCTTCCGAAAATTTCCTGACGGATGGAAAATCGTGCACGATCACACTTCCGCGGCAGACCGCTAGCTCATTCATTCTGTGAATGTCAAACACCGGTTCAGCTTCACCTTGGTAATCAGCAAGCCTCTTCCGCGATTTGTCATCTGGCTTTATGCTGTTTAGGACATCGCGGCTACTGACTGCGCAGTTTCTTCCGGAAGTCATGATTCCAATTCGTCTCTATAGCATGATCCTGGGTAGCGCGGGTGCCTTGCTGGCCGCGTATCTCCTGCTTCGTCGCAAGCCTAAGGGACACGATGAGGTGGAACGCGAGCGGCGGGCATGGCTCGACCGCGTTGGCCGGATTACCGACGGGACCGTGATCGATGTGCAGGAGATGCAGCCCGAAGGCCGCAAGCCAGCTACTTTCCTCATCTTTCAATACGATGTAGCCGGCGTATCCTACGAAGCTTCACAGGACGTTACGTACTTGCGGCAGCTTATCAACCTGCACTCTTGCCGGCTCGGTCTGCCCACGTCCGTGCGTTACGATCCCCAGAACCCGGGAAACTCGATTGTGGTGTCGGAGCGCTGGATGGGGTTAAGGCAGTAAGAAACTGGTCGTCGGTCGTTGGTGGTTGGCCAAAACCAATACAAGCTCAGTGGGATTCGTACGATGTTGTGCTTAGCCAACGACCAAAGGCGAACGACCGACGACCGATCCTAACTTCCCGCTTCGAAGCCGCCGCCGTGCGCCACCGTTAAACGCAGGAATTTGTGGGGATTGACTGGAGTGTCATTGATGCGGACTTCGTAGTGCAGATGCGGACCGGTGCTCCGCCCGCTCAGCCCGACGTATCCAATAGTGTCACCCCGGCGCACGTACTGTCCGGGAACGACCGCATAGCTGGCAAGATGCCCATATCGCGTCGTGATTCCGTGGCCGTGGTCGAGCGCGATCGCCCGTCCGTATCCGCCCATGAAGTCAGCGAAAATCACTACGCCATCGGCCGGCGCAATTACCGGTTGCCCGTAGGAAGCCGATATGTCGACTCCACAATGGAATGCACCTTCGCCGTTGAATGGATCAATTCTCTCTCCAAACGAACCTGTAATCGGACCCTCCACCGGCCACAGGTTTGGAGCCGAATTGGCCCGTAGCCAGTCCGCCGTGGTCACGTTGCGCGTAAGGCCCAGAGAAATCCCGGTCGCGGCAGCCCCACTCAGTGCGGTGTCCTTCAACGCATAAAGTCGATCCAGGGAAGAACTTACTTCAGCGTCTTGAATGTGATCCGAAGAATTCGATTCCAGGGCAGGATCCGACTTCAACCCGTACAGGGAGGATACTTCGCTGGCCAATGAGCCCAGCGACGCCACTTGAATATCTCGCTCCTGGGCTACCTGCTCCAATCGCGAATAGTTGCTTTTCAGCGCGTCTTTTTGGAGTCTCAGCTCGTTAAAGCGGGAAACCTTCAACAGCATGCGCATGTAGGAGCTCGCAATTCCGGTCAGACTCAGGACTCCGATCGCCGCGCCTACAACCAATACGTACAAATAATGAACTGGAATGGGAATCTTACGCAGTTGCCCATCCTCGCCACGCGCCACGAAAAGTATGTAAAAACGCTTACGCAATATGTTCCCTTCGTTCAGTAATCGAATCAAATGAGTACGGCAGGTTTGCCGCCTTTGATCCTAACTACCTGATTCCTGCCGCGATCATCCCTTCCCATCCCGGGAATTAGGTCAGTAATCGCTTCGTCCTACCGGAACCAAGGTCAGGCCCGAATCCCCACTGCCTGCAATCCTAACCGGATGCGGCACTTAGCTCGGCCAGAGTTTTGGAAGTTGCATCGCAACGGTACCAAAGTAGGTTCTTCCTGTCAACGACCCAAAGCGCCCTCCGATGGTTACTTAAGGCACAAAGGTGCACGCGTCCATCGGCGGAATTACCGACTGCCAAATTCCCTCGACACTACAAACGTCCACAAAGAACAAAGCGTCGTGGACGCGTTGCAACAAGGCCTGCGATGCACTGCCGCGAGCCACAGACTTGAATTCTGATGGATCACGGTCGCGGCGGAGTTGCCCTAAGGCGGCGGCATACGGTGCGCATTTCGTGAGCCCTAAGGTTTGTATATGATTGATCTACCGTGCCTCTGGCAGAAAAACTCTTGATCTCGCGCATCCGTGAGCAGACCCCACGAAGACGAGGCATAGCAGCCGGCATCGGGGATGATTGCGCCATCCTGCAAATCCCCGCCGGTCACCAAACCCTGGTTACCACCGATTTCAGCCTGGAAGGGATTCATTTCCGCCGTGAATGGCATCCACCCGACGTCGTAGGCCACCGCTGCCTCACCCGCGGCCTTAGCGACATCGCAGCCATGGGCGGGCTCCCAATCGCCGCATTTTTGTCTTTGGCTCTGCCGCCAGACCTGCCGCAGCGCTGGATCGACCAGTTTGTGAAAGGCTTGCTCGAGTTGGCCGACAGATGCAAAGTCAGCCTCGCCGGCGGGGACACAGCGCAATCTCCCGGCAAAATTTTGGCCGACATCGTTGTCGTTGGCTCAGTGCCGAAAGGGAAAGCAATCCGGCGTTCGGGCGCGCGCGCAGGTGACCGAATTTATGTGACCGGCGCTGTGGGAGGCGCCGCCGCTACCCTGAAGTTGCTGTTTTCTGGCCGAAAACTTCGGCCGGACCATTACCCCCACCATTTCCACCCGATTCCTCGAATCGAAGTCGGCCGGTTCCTGCGTGAAAAAGGCCTCGCCTCGGCCATGATCGATCTCAGCGACGGTCTCTCGACCGATCTCGCACACATTTGCGAAGAGAGCGGCGTTGGCGCGGAGATTCGGGCAAATACGGTTCCTCGCGCAAAAATCGGCAAGCCTGCTCGCCAGGTCGAGCTCGAATATGCACTGCATGGGGGGGACGACTATGAACTGCTCTTCACAGCGCCCAAGGGCAAGCGCGTCCCCTCCCGGATCGCGGGCGTAGCCATCACCAAAATTGGCCACATCACTCGTACCCGGCAGGTCGTTCTCCTGAATTCTGACGGCGCCAGAGTTAAGTTTCGCCCCCAAGGCTGGGAGCACTTCAAGAACTGACCTAAACCCTAAAGCCCGAAGCCTAGCCCATGTGACTTTCGTGCTACCCGAACCTCTTCTTTCTGTATCCCCTATCCACCGACCCGGACTAAATTAAACCTATGTCGTCCCCAAAATTTGTTCTTTTTCTTCTCGCGTTCTGCACGGGCCTGAGCTTCACGCTGACCGCACAACCACCATCTGTGTCGCCTGCTGCGAAGACTACTGTCGACAATGCCTTCGTGCAAAAACAATTTGGATCCACCTGTTCCCTCATCGGATTTGAGCCGCTCATCGCTGACCTGGACGGCGACGGGGTTGAAGACATCGTCATTCCGGCGCGCTGCACCAATCCGATGATGGATCAGATGGAGGACAGCTTCGTAGTCGTCGATCCGTACAACAGCTACTTCGGCTACGGCAATCCCAAAATCACCACCCAGTTTTCTTCCGACGATCCGGAACGGCGCGGGTACTCTTTGTTGGTAATTCACGGAGCAGGCGCCGAAGCCTGGCATTCCGCCACGCCCAAAGCGAAGTTCCTCATTGTGAATTTGCCGTTCAAGCAGGTGGTGGTGAAAAAACTGGCCATCAAAAAGAAAAAAATGGTCATGGGAATCTTCGCCGAAGAAACCGGCGGCGATCAGGCAACGTCGGTAACCTTCTGGGACGGCAGGAAATATAAATATCAGCCCCTCGGCGCCAGCATGGAGTAATCGAATTTGATCGAAGGCGGGCGCTCCTCCGTCGAGCCGAGCGCAGCTCGGGACCCAATCCAAAAAGTTGCTTCAGCTAAAAAGAACGGACCTCAACAGGCGGAATTTAATCCGCGCTTGGGGTCGCGCTGGCCAGCGCGAGAATCGCTCCGGCAAACAGCAGCGTGTCAAAGAAGTAGTTGATCCCTTCAACTTTGACGTCGGTGCTCGGGTCGGATAGCGCCGCGATCAGGATCGGACCATAGATGAACACGACCACCAGCACCATCCACGTACCGAGATAAGTTGCGGCCACCCGCGTTTTCTTGTCCAGCAGTATGCATACCCCGGCAACGAAAAGAATTGCGCCCGTCAGCCAGCCAATGAGCAGGTGCGCCGGAATCCATGCGGGCATCAGTTTTTCGAGCGGGACGCCGGGAACGTTGGTTGTGTGCAGAGAATTCTCAATGCCATAAAATATGGCTGCGATCCCGATGATCACGCGACCCACGGTGATGAGCCTGCTTCCGCTTTGCCCTTGGCCTTGCGCGCGCATGGCGTTTCCCGCAAGAATCCAGCCTCCGCCGCCGAACAGCATTTCGCGGAGGGTCAAGATCCATCCAAAGCGGTCTTTGGGATTGGCGACCGATCCCGGGATGTCCATCATCGCGACAAAAAGAAACATCGCGATCCCGAACAGCAGGCCCGACCAGCGCACCTGAATTTTCGTGGCAATGCTCAAAGACGCCGCCAGCAGCGCAAAGCCGAAGAAATACGCCCAGAACAAATGCCACGGCATATACGAGGGCACCATGGTCGCCAGGCCCCTAGCGGCCGCGAGATGCAGCGCGCCGAAGACCGCCAAAGGGGCGGCGAAACACAAATTGCTCAACGCTACGATCTTGTCCAGGCCGCGGGCCTGCGCGATATCCGTCTTCGCAGCCCATAGCGCAACAATGAAAAGCAGGATGCCGGCGCTGCACATCGAAACGACCGTGGTAGAGATCGCAAGAAATGCGGCGAGAATGGTTGTCTGCATGTGGACGCCCCAGTGTAATCTCACGTGCTCTGTCTGATGCACGTTTTCCCGAGTCAATACACCTTCAATTGTCGCTGGGATGCGGACGTTAGTACATTTGGTTGCTAAGCTGAGTGGGGCTCCGCTCGCGTCCCCACTGTTTATCCCGATATCAATCGGCGCGGTAAATTCCTGATCCTTGCCAACCCGCTATAATTCTCCCGCGATGAATCTTGAACAGAAACTCGCAGAACTGAAAAAGCGTGACCACCTCGCCGAAGACGGCGGCGGTGAAAAGCGGCGTGAAAAACAGCACAAAGAGGGCAAAATGTCGGCCCGCGAGCGCATTGAATTCCTGCTCGACGAAGCCACATTTGAGGAGACCGACAAACTGGTCACGCATCGCTGCAATGACTTCGGCATGGCCGAGCAAAAGTTCTACGGCGACGGCTTTATCACTGGATACGGCCGCATCGAAGGCCGCCTGGTCTTTGTCTTCGCGCAGGATTTTACCGTCTTCGGCGGATCGCTCTCCGAGGCCAACGCAGCCAAGATCGTAAAGGTCATGGATCTCGCCGCCAAAATGGGAGCACCCATGATCGGCCTCAACGATTCAGGCGGCGCCCGCATTCAGGAAGGCGTCATGTCGCTCGCCGGTTACGCCGACATCTTCCTTCGCAACACCCTTTACAGCGGAGTGATTCCACAAATCTCCGCGATCATGGGCCCATGCGCCGGGGGAGCGGTTTACTCGCCGGCGATTACAGATTTTATTCTCATGGTCGACAAAACTTCCTACATGTTCATCACCGGTCCTGACGTAATCAAGACGGTGACGCACGAGGAAGTCACAAAAGATCAACTGGGCGGTGCAGAAACCCACAACGAAATCTCAGGGGTGGCCCACTTTAAAGCTCACGATGATGCCGAGTGTCTTTCGATGGTGCGAGAACTACTCAGCTTCGTGCCGTCGAACAATCTCGATGATCCACCGCGCAAGCCCTGCACCGATCCCATTGATCGAGCTGACGCAGCGCTCGACAAGATTGTCCCCGATCAATCGAATCAGCCCTACGACATCAAAGAGGTAATTCATGCGGTTGTCGATGACGGCTACTTTTTCGAAGTTCAGGAGCACTACGCAAAGAACATCGTCGTTGGATTCGCGCGCCTGAACGGCAAGCCCGTTGGCATCGTCGCCAATCAGCCCGCATTTCTCGCCGGCACGCTGGACATCAATGCTTCGATTAAAGGCGCGCGCTTCGTGCGCTTCTGCGACTGCTTCAACATCCCGCTGGTGACTTTCGAAGACGTCCCTGGATTCCTCCCCGGAACCAATCAGGAATACGGAGGCATCATCAAACACGGAGCCAAGCTGCTGTTTGCCTTCGCCGAAGCCACGGTGCCGAAGGTGACGGTCATCACCCGCAAAGCCTACGGCGGAGCCTATTGCGTCATGGCTTCCAAACACATTCGCACCGACGTGAACTACGCCTGGCCCACGGCGGAAATAGCGGTGATGGGCCCCGAAGGCGCAGTGGACATCGTCTACAAACGAGAGTTGGAGCACGCCGCGAATCGTGTCGAAGAGCGTCAAAAGAAGATCGAAGAATTCCGCGAGCGCTTCGCCAACCCCTACGTGGCGGCCGACCGCGGCTTCGTCGACGCCGTAATCCAACCCTGGGAAACCCGCAAAAAACTAATCCAGGCCCTGGAAATGCTGGAAACCAAACGCGACAAAAACCCGCCAAAGAAGCACGGCAACATCCCGCTGTAAATTTGTGTGGCGCGGGCGCCCTCGCCCGCGGCTTTGGACATCAAAGCAGCAGCATCGATCGATGCCGGACGTGCAATATGTAAACCGATTGCGCGATCACGACAAACAGAAAACGATACGTCCCGCGATTGCCCGACCCAAAAAACAGTTCACGGATGGGCTGGTCGAATGAAACGCTTTCAGGAGCGAGCGGACAACGGTCGGGACGCCGTGCGAGAGTTTTTGCGGCCCCACGCGCACCCCGAATCCAATCCCGCGCCGCGACCGGCGCACGGTTGCGGATATAACGATAGGCTGCACGAAGCTCGCTCTCGGCCGCCGGAGTCACAATGACGCGAATATCCGAGACGCATTAGCAGGCCCATCCCTGAAAGAGCCGAATGCGTCGCCTCCGCTGAAGAGTTTGGAAGGAGTTTTCAGGCAGGCTCTCTCAATCTAGCGTGATCGAGCCCCTGTGAGCTACCACATCGGCGCGTTTTGTCCTTGACTCCCGTCTCTCCAACCAGATAATCTAATATGACAGCGTATTATCTTATAGATAATGCCTGATCTTTGACAATTCGACGACCGACTGATCGTCAGCCTACCGCCGTCAGTTCCAATACGGGACAGGTTCGGCTCTTCGACCGCGTCCTAACCCCCATGTTCTCTAGATTTTGCGCGCAACTCCCGCAAACTCAAAGATCTAGCACAGGGTCAAAATTTAAGTCGTTTGCTCTCTAGATTTTGCAGGCGGAGGGGGGAGGGGGGTACCGGTACTAGACAGTAAACTTCGTTCCAAAACGGGAAACATG
>JBEKGG010000210.1:0-7482 GCA_050012915.1 Terriglobales bacterium
TGCTCTGATCATTCCCGGACTCGTGATTCGTGGACTGGCATCCGGTCACGTGCAGAAAAATGAGCAGCTCACCACCACCGGGCCTTACGCTTACACTCGCAACCCGCTTTACCTGGGGTCGCTGATTCTGGCTGTGGGTTTTGCCATCATTTCGCGAAATTTGTGGATTGGCGTGGGGTTAATTGTGATTTTTGTGGCGATCTACTTGCCGGTAATCCGCGGAGAAGAAGCATTCCTGCGACAACGATTTGTCGAATTTACGGAATACGCGCGCCAAGTTCCGCGACTCTGGCCTCGATTCAGTTCGTTTAGTACGAAGCCCGGATCATTCTCATGGGATCTGTATTGGAAGCATCGCGAGTACAATGCGACTCTAGGTTCTGCGTTGATCATGGCCGCGATGGTGGCTAAGCGGATTTATACCCGATAGAATTTGTGAGACATCCCCGGCCTGGGATTCTGTATCTCACCAGACGCTGGAATCTTTCATCTAAGCAACAATGGGTATTTTATTGAGATCCAATCCTACTTGGTTTTTGCTCGCAGTTTTCTTTGTCTCGTCGTTGCGCGCGCAGACTCAACCCCCGGCGCAGTCGAGCCAGGCTCCGCTTCCGACGATTGGCTCTGCCCCGTCGGCACGAATTATTCCTCCGCCGCCGAAGTATGCTTTTCCGAATGGGCAGACTTATGTATATGGCGTCGAATGGCATCTGTTCAACGCCGGAACGTCGGAAGTTACGCTGAGCCTCGACGGCGGGCAGGAGCATGTGACGGCGATCGCAAACTCTTCGGGCGTGGTCAACACGCTATACAAGGTTCAAGATCATTTTGAAGCATTCTTCGACCTGCATACGTTCTGCTCGTTGCGGGTTTCGAAAGATACCGAAGAAGGTTCGCACTCGCGCCAAACCGAACTGCGTTTCGATTACTCTCGAAACAAAAGCATTCTCGATGAAAAGAATCTGAAGACCGGCGAGCAAAAACATGTGGAAAACGACCTTCCCGGCTGCGTGTCCGACGTGGTAAGCGGATTCTATTATCTGGCGTCCCTGCCGCTGCAACCCGGCAACAGCTATGCATTTCCCATCAACGACGGAAATAAAACCACTGAAGTCACGGCCCACGTAGAGGCTCGTGAAGAGGTCAAAGTACCAGCTGGAACTTATCAGACAGTGCGGGTGAAGGCGGAAGCGATTTCTGGTTCCTTGCGGGGCAAAGGCACGGTGTGGGCGTGGTTTACCGATGACGCCAACCACACTCCAGTGCAGATGCGATCAAAATTGGGATGGGGAACTTTGCTTTTCCGCCTGCAAAGGATCGAGAAAAAATAGCGGACCTGGCTCCAACTATTTCTGAGCCAACAATGATTTTGCCCGGCTGAGTTCTGGCCGAGTCGAATTCGATCCATCACATACTTTCACCAGCCGGGAGTAATAAGCGCTCGACTTGTCGCTTTTGCCCGCGATCTCCGCTGCTCGCGCGGCACCGTATAGACCATTGAAGCGATTCGGATTGAACTTCAGATCGGCCTCGTACTCTGCCAAAGCTTGTTCGGGACGATTCATATCGAGCAACATGTCAGCTAGCATTTCGCGCGCGGGAATCGCCAAAGGCTCGTCGCCTTCAGCTTCTTCTTTTTGCGCGACGGTGCGCAACGCCTTTATGGCCTCGTCCTTGTTGCCTTCGGCGTAGCTTACCCAGGCTGCGGCTTCCTTGCGATCCTGTTCGACGGCTTCTGCGAAGCCCGCCTTCTTCTGTTTCACCAAAGCGCTGTGAAGCACTTCGATTTCGGCCACGTCTTTGTGGGCATCGGTTAGATTGCCGGTTCGCGCCGCGCCGATGGCGCGCGCCCAGTAGGTAATTGAATTGTCCCCGGTGTCCGCGCCCGGCATGGGCGTGAGGGATGCAGCATCGCTCCACCGACGCATCTCCAGCGCATATCTCGCGGAAAAAGTTACCAGCGCGTCGATGCGCGGGTCGAAGTCCATCCCGTACATATCGTCTTTTTTCGCGGGCATGGCTTCTACTTCATCGATGAGCTTTTCCGCATCGGCTTCACGTCCGCATTGCAGGTAAGCGTAGACCAGGAAATCCATGGCATGGAACTGGTGACCTTCGCCCCCCATGTGCATAGCCGCGGTTTTACGGGTGGCAGCAATGGAAGCGAGATTGGAGTCGATGTCGTCCTGCCACAAGCCAAGGCGCGCAAATATATGCGAGGGCATATGCAACGCATGAGGGGCGGCCGGAGCAATCTTCGCGTAGCGTTGTGCCGCCGGCAGTCCAAGCTGAGCCAGTTGTGGCTTGTCGTAACTGTGAATCAAATAGTGGGCCACCCCAGGGTGATCGGGTTCTAATGCGAAAAGCTTTTCAAGGACGGCCGCGGCCTGCTTTCGATTGTCGAAGGTTGTGTCGTCATCCGGCTCAGAGGCGAGCAGCGATAGCGCGTAAAAGGCGGCAGCCTCGCGATCGTCGGGAAAATCCTTGTAGGTTGTTGCCATCGACTGGCAGTAGGTGTTGGCTCGATCGTGATAGTCACGCTTTTTACCGCGGTAGAACTCGTCCATAGCCGTGATGTAGTCGCGCTCCCGATCAGTCTTGGGATGCAGCGATCCAGCAATCTTGATCTCGGCATGACCTCGCGCGATGATCGCCGCGTCGGGCCGGTTCCAGAGTTCATGCCAGATGCTCATCGCGATTCCCCAATGCGCGATCGCGCAATGCGGATCGTCTTTCGCGATCTGTTCGAATTCTTTTTCTGCTTCCTCGTACCAGAACGAATGCAACAGCGCGACTCCCCGTTCGAAGGGTTTCTGCACCGAGGCCGCGCAGGAGACCGGGAAATGCACCGTGCCCAACTGATCCGTGGTCAGTTCCTCGTGGTGATTGCCTTCATCGGCTGACACTGCAAACGGGAATAGGACCAACCCGATCAGGACCAACAGAGTCGGTTTCATGGAACACCTCCGTCGCACAGCGAGTCTAGTCCGTCGCGATTGACAGGGTCAAACACATCAGTCAATTGCCGATTCGCGATGCCAGAAATGAAGAATTCGAGATCCTCCAGGATTTTCAGCCTCGATAGCATAGAATCTTCGCTTGCAACTGACCATCGAAAAACTCGTCTACGGCGGCGATGGCCTGGCACGCCTGCCGGCGGATGAACACGGCCCCGGCAAAGCAGTTTTCGTTCCCTTTGTGATTGAGGGCGAAAAAATCGACGCTTCTCTGGTTGACCAGAAACGGGGTTTTGCCAGAGGCCGGGCGGAAACGATTGTGCAAGCCTCGCCGCAGCGGGCAGAGCCAACTTGTCCTTACTTCCGGCGGTGCGGCGGCTGCCACTATCAGCATATTCGCTACGAGCACCAACTGGAAACCAAGGCGACGATCCTAAGAGAGAATCTTCGCCGCATGGCCAAAGTCGAGCTGGAGACGGATATCACAATTCATCCATCGCCAGCGTGGAATTACCGCAACCGTTCCCGTCTTCAAGTTCGAACCGCGCCCGAGTTCGCACTCGGCTATTACAAATTCGGCTCCCACGAATTGCTGCCGGTCGAGGAGTGCCCCGTTAGCTCGCCCTTGATCAATCGTGCAATTGCTGCCTTTTGGCGAATGGGACGCGATCACTTGGTACCCGACGGAATTCGAGAGATTGAATTTTTTGCCAACGCAGATGACACCCAACTCCTGATTGAGGCTTCCTGCGAAGCTGGAACCCCGAGCACGCCGGTAAGAGAATGGGCGGCAACTGTGCCGGGCATTCTGCCGGAAGTCACAGGCATTGTGATTTTCAGGGCAAAGTTATCCAACGCTCCCGGCACTGCCGAGGCAAAGCTGATCGCGGCGTCCGGAGTGAGAGACCTCACCTACAAGACCGGCCACGCCAGCTACCGCGTCAGCGCGGGGGCTTTCTTTCAGGTTAACCGCCATTTAATCAATGAGTTGGTCAGGATCGTCACCGCCGCACAATCGGGAGAAACGGCGCTCGATCTCTATGCTGGCGTAGGGCTTTTTTCAAAAGTGCTGGCAGAAAGATTTCCACAGGTGATCGCGGTTGAATCGTCACAGACTTCCTATGCTGATCTTGTCCATAATTCCCCCTTAAACGTGAAGGCCGTTCAGGCAACTACCGCCGATTTCTTGCGGAGCCCTGGCGGTAAGCTGCGGCCCGATCTCGTGGTGGTGGACCCGCCACGGAGCGGTCTGGGGGAAAGTGTGGTCCAGAGCCTCGTCGGATTGGGAGCGCATCGGATGACCTACATCTCCTGCGATCCGGCGACCGGCTCTCGTGATCTGGCTGGCCTGCTCAGCGCTGGATACCGCATCGAGCAGGTGTACCTGGTCGATCTGTTCCCCCAGACCTACCATTTGGAAAGCGTGTTTCATCTTGCAAGATAGGCGGTTACTGCAAGAAACGAGCGCGCACTAGTGTTCCATTCCGAAAAGACGTTGAAGCCCGACATCCAAGCCGATTCACCGCTTCTTGATTTCTTTCTTCAGGCGAACTGGTGAATCCGCAGTCGGGCGCGCCCTCGACTGTCCCCGCAAAACCGCTGTCACGCCAGCCCATGCTTTGGGCTGCCGCGGCATACTCCGGCGGGATTGTGACCGGCTTCTACGTATGGCGGCCGCCGCTCTGGTGGCTGATTGCAGCCGTCGTTTTCTCAGCATCAGCCGCGTATTTGCTTCGCTCTCGTGCCAAGATCGCGTTTGCTCTTGGGTTAGCGGCTCTCTTCGTGACCGGAGCATGGATGATGCAAGCCCGCACGACAGACAATCAAAGCGCCACCAATATTCTCGTGTTTGCGGATGGCCGCGAGGTAATCATCACTGGCCGCGTCGTTAAGGAAGGGATTCTGCAGGAAAAAAGCCGGGGTGACGCGCAACAGAGGTTAGATTTGGAGACAGAGGAGATAGAGACGGGAGGCGAGACCGTACCCGTCCGCTCCGGTGTACGCGTGAGTTTCTACGGGCACGGGACGAACGAGGAGGAAGGAAACAACAAGTCTGAAGGATCCAAGGCGCTGCCGACGCACTGGTTCCACTATGGGGAGCGCTTGCGATTTCCCACCAAACTTTATCCGCCGCGCAACTTCCGAAATCCTGGCGCCTTCGATTATGTGGGATACCTGGCAGACGAAGGAATCGTCGCGCTTGGCTCTACCAAAATGGAGGCGGTCGAACCTCTGCCGGGCTTTTCGGGCAGCCGCGCCGAACTGTGGCGAACGCGCCTTCGGCGAAGCCTGATTGAGAGAATTCACGCCCTGTGGAAACCAGACGACTCCGCACTGCTTGATGCCATTCTAGTCGGTGAGAATTCATTCCTCGGACGCGAAACTCTGACCGACTTTCAACGCACCGGCACTTACCACGTTTTAGTGATCTCGGGATTGAAAGTTGCGGTTCTCGCACTGGTTGTGTTTTGGCTACTGCGCCGTTTGCGGGTGGGTGAGTTTTTCGCCAGCGCAATCACAATCTTACTCACTGTCGCGTACGCGCTTCTGACCGACGTTGGCGCGCCGGTATGGCGAGCTACGCTGATGCTCGCTCTCTATCTGAGTGCCAGGCTGTTGTATCGCCGAAAATCAATTCTCAACACGATCGGAGCGGCGGCGCTGGCATTGCTGATTGTGAACCCTATCGTACTACTGGGAGCGAGCTTCCAACTCAGCTTCCTCTGTGTCCTGGTCATCGCCGGTATTGGTGCGCCGCTGCTCCAGCGGACGACGCAACCTCTGTCGCAGGCTTTGAGGAGCTTGGATTCCATAGGTTATGACGCAGCGCTGTCTCCCTCGATGGCGCAGGTCCGACTCGATTTAAGAATTATTGCCGGCAGGCTGCAACGCTTTTTCGGAAAGCGCATTCCATTGATCGCATTGGTGGGCGGCGCGCGCCTGCTGCTTGTCGGATTTGAGTTCCTTCTGATTTCCACGGTACTCCAGGCTGGTTTCGCTTTGCCCATGGCTTACTATTTTCATCGCGCGACTCTAGTTTCATTACCCGCAAACGTGCTGGCGGTACCTCTTACCGAAATCATCATGATCGCCGCTATCGTTGCCATCACCGCGAGTTATGCGTCGCTCGCTCTGGCGAAGATTCCCGCACTGATCGCCGCAGTTGCTCTTCGCGCGATGAGTGGACCGGTGCGATGGCTCGGCGCTTTGCGGATTGCCGACACTCGCGTGCCCACGCCGCAGCTCGCGGTCGTTCTGCTGGGCGCCGGTGCACTGGTTCTCGCAATGGTGCTGAGTCGCCGCCGTCACTGGTTGTTCCTCGCAGCAGGCTGGGCAGCGCTAGTCCTCAGCGCGTTGTGGATCTGTGCCGTTTCGCCGCATCCGCAGATGCGGCACGGAATACTCGAACTCACCGCCATCGACGTTGGTCAAGGCGATTCGATCCTTCTAGTCTCGCCACAGGGCCAAACTATTTTGGTCGACGCCGGTGGCATACCGTTCTGGATGCACTCGGAACTGGACATCGGCGAGGATGTGGTGTCGCCCTACCTATGGTCGCGGGGATTTCATCAACTCGACATCGTCGCACTTACCCACGCGCACGCCGACCATATGGCAGGCATGTCAGCAGTATTGGCTAATTTTCATCCGCAGGAGTTGTGGTTGGGAGTAGATTCGCCGAGTCCGGAGTTGCAAACTCTTCTACGCGAGGCGAGAGCCTTGAAAATTCCCATCGTTCTTCACAGGGCCGGAGACAATCTTGAAATTGGAGGCGCAAAGCTCGCAGTGCTGGCTCCGCCACGGGATGCAGAGGCGCATCCTTCCCGCCCCAATGATGAATCGCTGGTGATCAAGATCAGTTACGGCGATACGTCTGCTTTACTGGAGGGAGACGCGGAGAAAAAAACCGAGAAGCAGGTGGCCCAGGAGGATCCGCAAGCCGATCTTCTCAAGGTAGCCCACCATGGAAGCTCGACCTCAACAATCCCCGAGCTCCTGGCCGCAGTGCATCCCAGGTTTGCAGTCATTTCAGTGGGCGCGCGTAACGTTTATGGGCACCCGCGGCAGGAAGTGCTGGATCGGCTGGCGGCAGCGCATGTTTTTACTTACCGGACAGATATGGACGGGGCAGTTACTTTTTATCTTGACGGAAAAACTGTCAGCTCTCAGCTGGCGGCTCTTCATTGATGGCGAACTCCGCGGTCTCAAGTTCGTCGGGCGTTTGCCGATATTCCTCGATCATTCGCCGAGCTTCGGCGGCATCTTCTTCTCGCACAAGAATCACCGTCCCGCCCACGCCGGGCAGAATATCCTGTTGCGCGTCAAGAGAAGTTAAGTCCGAGTCAATGCCTGCGGATTCAAGCAAGCCGCGCACCACCATAGCCTCCGACTCCTGCTCGGTGTCGAAGACGCGCACCAGTTTTTCATTCGGATTCGGACGTTCTTTCCCAGATGAAGTCGATTCTGCCACCTTTTACCTCCAATCAGGACCGGTCAGCAGACCAATCCATCGCGCGTATTCCCG